>DATGNX010000148.1:0-13425 GCA_035306485.1 Burkholderiaceae bacterium | reverse complement strand
CGGTTCACCGCGCGGGTAATACACCGCGTCGGGCAGATCCCCCGGTTGCTGGCTCACATCGTTGCCGAAGATGATCGCTTCGCGGTCGTCACCCTGTTCGAACCAGAAATACACGCCGTAGAACTCCAGCTTGCGCTTTAGAAAGTCCAGGCAGGTTTCCTCGAACTGGCACGTGAAGTCCCGCTTCATGAGCGTGAGATCGGCATCCGACACCGCCACCCGGTAGTCGTAGGGCGTATCGTCGCCGGCGTATTTTTCGTCGAGACCGGCTCTTTCGAGCAACTCGTCGATCAGCGCGTCCAGTTGTTTATCGAGATAGATATCCGACCATCGCAGCAGCGCCAGCCGTGCCAGACGTGGCTCCAGCGTGAGCTCGTAGTAGTCGTGGTTCTCGTCGCGGCCCAGCTGCGCGCATTGGGTGATGATCCCGTGCCATCGGCCGGCACTACCATCCGGGTGACGCAGGCGCAGCGTGGCCTTCTGATCGAGCAGGTCCTCGAGCTTCACGTCGGCGTGTCGAACCGCCACCGTAACCTCGAATCGATACAGCTGAGAAACGGCCTCTGTCCCACGCCATTCGGTCACCAGTATCTTCTTGTCGGACAGCTGGTTTTCCAGGGCTTCGCATTCCAGACGATAGTCGTAGATGCTGTCGCTCATGATGTAGCCTCCTGTTCGGCCATACCATCGCCCGACTCGGCAACGCTCTCTTCGTCGTATTCGGGCTCGATCTTCCAGGCGCCCTCTTCGCCCATGCCTACGCGCAACGCGCTGAGATGCTGGCCCTGCGCCATAGCCGCCAGCACCACATCGGCGAGCGCGGGCGTCAGGCTCTTGCCCAGTATGTAGTCGATATTTCGAGCACCGCTATCCACCTCAGTACAGCGGGCGGCAATGGCGTCCGACACTTCCGAGGCAAACTCCAAAGCGATGCGGTTGGTCGCATGCAGCCGCTGCGCAAGACGCCCCAGCTTGATGTCGACGATGCCGGTAAGGTAGGCCGGCGGCAGCGAGTAATACGGCACGACGTTCATGCGGGCCAACAACGCCGGCTTGAAGTAATTCGCCAGGATGGGATGAATATTGCGGCTGACGGTCTCGGGGTCCGGTCGCGAGTCTCGCGTGAGCGCCTGGATTTCATCGGTAGCCAGATTGCTCGTCAGGAACACGACCGTGTTGCTGAAATCGATGACGCGGCCTTCGCCGTCCGACAGGGTGCCCTTGTCGAACACTTGGTAGAACAGATTCAGGACGTCCGGATGAGCCTTTTCGACCTCGTCGAGCAGCACGACGGAGTACGGTCGTTTACGCACGGCCTCGGTAAGAATGCCCCCTTCCCCGTATCCCACATAGCCCGGCGGCGAGCCCACCAAACGACTGACGGTGTGCTTCTCCTGGAACTCGCTCATATTGACTGCGACCAGCGCCTGCTCGCCACCGAATAACTGATCCGCCACGGCAAGCGCGGTTTCGGTCTTGCCTACACCCGACGGACCCACCAACAGGAAAATGCCCACAGGCTGGCGCGGGTCGCGCAGCCCGGACTGCGCCGCTTTGATCGCGGTGGTGATGGTGTCGACGGCGTGATCCTGCCCCCGGATGCGGTGCTTGATCTGATCCGATAGCGACAAGATGCTGCCCACCGCATCGCGTTGCATCTTGCCCAGCGGCACGCCGGTCCAGTCCGACACCACACGAGCCACGGCGTCGGGATCGACCTCGATAAAGACGAGTGGATCATCGCCTTGCAGCTCGGCGAGCTTCTCGCGCGCCACTTGCAGTTGCGCCTGCAGATCTGGATTGTCTGGAGACGCATCCACCTGCTTCCGCAATTCCACCACCGCTTCCGCGGCTTCTCGCTGGATCGACCAGCGTTCATGCAGAGCGTCGTGCCGCGCCTGAAGTTCGGCAGTTTCCGACGCCAGGGCTTCAAGGCGGGCGCCGTGAGCGCCAGGGGTGTAGCTCAGCTCGCGCGTCAATGCTGTACGCTCTCGCTCGATTCCCGCAAGTTGCCGTTCCAGCCGTTCCAAGTCGGCCGGCTTGATGCCCATGCCGATTCGTACGCGAGCCGCCGCTGTATCGAGCAGATCGACCGCCTTGTCGGGCAACAGGCGTCCAGTGATGTAGCGGCCTGCCAGCTCAGCTGCGGCCACGATGGCGTCGTCGCGGACGATCACGCCATGCGCGGCTTCGTAGTTGTCCTTGAGGCCTCGAAGAATTTGAACGGCAGTGGGAACATCCGGCTCATCCAGCTTCACCAGCTGGAAACGCCGGGCCAGTGCCGGGTCTTTCTCGAAGTACTTCTTGTATTCCGCCCAGGTGGTGGCGGCTACCGTGCGCAGTTCACCACGCGCGAGGGCCGGCTTGAGGAGGTTGGCCGCATCGCCGCCCCCGCTCTGCCCGCCCGCGCCCACCAGCATGTGCGCCTCGTCGATGAAAAGAATGGTGGGCTGCGCCGACGCCTTGATCTCGTCGATCACGCCACGCAGGCGCTTCTCGAATTCGCCCTTTACGCTCGCACCGGCTTCCAATAGGCCCAGGTCCAGGCCCAGAAGACGGGTGCCGCGCAGGAATTCGGGCACGTCGTCATTGATGATGCGCAGCGCCAGACCTTCCACGACCGCGGTCTTGCCGACACCGGGCTCGCCGACGCAGATGGGGTTGTTCTTGCGGCGGCGGGCCAGTATGTCGATCATCTGGCGGATCTCGGCGTC
This sequence comes from Burkholderiaceae bacterium, assembly GCA_035306485.1. Lineage (GTDB taxonomy): Bacteria > Pseudomonadota > Gammaproteobacteria > Burkholderiales > Burkholderiaceae_B > Yanghanlia. The sequence goes on along the minus strand of DATGNX010000148.1, from coordinate 10,711 downwards.
GCGACCGAATACTGGATCGATCTTGCCGGCGGCCGCCTTGGCCGTGAAGTCTTCGCAAAAGCGCCCAATGGCCTCTTCGCCTGTCGCAGCAGGACGGGCACCCGCCGGCGCATCGGCCGCAGGCGCTTCTGCTTCGGGGGAACCGGCCGTGATGCTATCGAATTCGTTCGTCAGCGTTTCGCGCGAGATTCCGCGCAACGTGTCGACCCACTGCGTGCCGGCGCCGTAATAACTCAGTCGCGCAATCAGCGACAACAGCAAGGCCCCGCTACGAATGCGTCGCCCCCCCAGCGTGATGGAAGCCATCAGCCAGGCTTCTTGCACCCACTCCGTTAGCAGGCCGGCAAAAACGGGCCGGCCCGGGTTGCCGTTCTTGAGTTGCGCGAGGGTGTCATCTAACTGTGCCCCCAACCGCAACGCATCGATATCGAAATGCGTGAGTACGCGCACCGCATCGCTGTCGGGATCATCGAGCAGCCGGCGCAACATGTGTTCCACCGAGATCTCGTAATGATTGCGAGCGAGGGTCAGGCCCGCCGCACCTTCGAGGGCCGCCGAGCAATAGGGATTCAGACGTGCAAAAAGGGGTTTCAGCTCTACCAGCATCATATTTGGATCCTCAGGTTTTGCCGCGCTATCTCGAGGTTGATCGGCAGGAAGACTTCATCGCATCCGCGGCCCGGCGAGTCGGGCGCACCCGGCTCCGCTTCAGGCAGCCAGGTGTCCAGGCCCAGGCGATTCCAGCATCCGCCCAGTTCCAGGGGCCGGCGCTCGGCGGGTTCGACGCGCAGGCACAACACGCATTCGATGGGGGCCTCCACGTAATGGGCGACGGCCTGCGACACTTCCGGGAACAGGCTGCCACCCGGCAGCAGACGTTCGAACAACGTGGCGGACAACGGCCCAACATGAATGTCGGCGCGTCCGGTGCGTTCGTCGATCTGGCTGCCCAACAACGTATCGGTGCCCAGTTCACACGCCTGGGCTCCGAGCCGGGTTCGCGCCGGCTCGGGAATGGGAACGGTCCGCGCCACGCAGGACTCGACCCACACGGGAGTTGAGTCGAGCATCCCGGAAACAAGGGCCTGCAAGCCTAGGGCGGAACGTGGGTACTGATTGAAATTGCCCGCATGCGGCAGCAGCGTACGCAGGCTCTTCGCCGGTTCGGCATGTCCACTGCGATGCAGACCCAGCAGCGCCATGAGCTGGTTCAGCCGTTCACCGTCCTCGCGTTCCGTAACCGCCAGCCAGATGCGGTTCTTTTCCCATGCCTTGAACAACAGGGGGTACAGAACGGCGTGCAGAATGTCGAGGAAGTCGCGGGAGTTCGAGCCACCGTCCAGATGCTCGTCGATCAGGTCTTCGGTGTAGAAGGTCGGCAGGGGCGATGTGACGCCATACAAGCCAAAGAAGTTGGCCGTGATGCGCAGCTGGCCGTCTTCCTTTTCAATTTCCTCGATATCGTTCTCGGGGAACGACATGCTGAGCGCAGGCCGCACCCGCACGGCTTGCGTGAACACCTCTTCGCCCAGGTGCAGGCGCAACAAGCGCATGGCCTGGAAGAAGGCGTAGCGGTGCCCCTCGGAGAGCAGGGGCCCGAGCGCGTCTACAGGAGGCGATACCGGCCGATCTTCGCGGGCCATTTCAAGGTCTCTCCATTGACGGTGTCCTCCAGCGTCAGGGCGCTGAAGGTATTCAGGGCGGTGGTGCCTGCCAGCAGCTCATCGAGCACGGTGCCGAACAGGAACAGGCTTCCTTGCCCCGGAAAGTGGTCGCCGCGGCAGGCGATGACGACTTCGCTGCCATGTACAGGCATGCCGCGCACGATGCGCCGTGCCGGCTGTACGTCGATACGTTCGATCGACTCAACTACGCGGCGGGCCGCGGCATGAGTCTGCCCCCCGGTCTGGCGCGAAGGCAGGTACAGCGACAGCAGATCCTGCAACTGGTTGTCGTGCGCCATCGACAGGTGGTTGGCATTGAGGTGCGAAAGCACGCGCCAAAGCAACGCGCTGTCGAAGACCGGCGGGCTGTAAGGCGTAACGCTGGTGATATTGCGAAAGCCAATACGCGCCGGCGACTTATCGGTCGGTTGGTTGATATCGCCCAGCCTCAGGTCTTCCGGCAACGAACCGTGCGTGCACGTCAATCGCGCGGAGAGCGTGAGGGGCCGCAGTTCCGCGGTGGGCGCGTAAGGCAGGCTGAGGTAATGGTCGAAACCGCGATCCAGCGCCGAAGGCCGGATGCGCAGGTTGTAGCTTGCACGGTCTTCTCCCCGGAATGCCGAGAATGGGTGGTACTCCTGTTCCCGACCGTCGGCATCGCGTGCCGTTACCTCGTCGATGGAATAGATCTGTTCCACCTGCCGGCTGTTGCGGGACACGGGCTGTATCTTGTAATCGGGCTGACGGTGATCGACCCGAATGGGGTGCGAGTCCAGGCTGACCAAGTTGGCCGCAGGCGTAGCATTCATCACGAAGCTGTCTCGCCCGACCGCCGGCGCCCAATCCGGCACCTGATCGAACAGAAACTGTATGGAAAACTCCTGTGCGCTAACCCGCTCGGGCCACTTCGAAAACCCCTTCAGGTCGATGAAGAGCAACTTCTCCGGCAGCGAGAAGTATTCGTGCAGGATGCGCCAGGCGGGATGCGCATTGCCCGGCCAGGGCAAGAGGTTTAGGTCGGGCCGAAGGCCGACCGGCTCGATGCTTGATGGCGGCAATACCGTGATAGGCCCGCCCTCGGTGCCGACACGGATCTCGCGCACGCGGCGCAGCAACAATAAGTACAGTCGCGCCGCGTCGGCATGGGCGCCGCCCAGGAAGAAACGCAGACTGTCGTTCCGCCAGCTGCCGGCCGTGGCGCCGATGTAGCGCATACGTAGCCGCAGGCTGCGCGCGCGGCCCCCGCCGCCTTCCCATTGAGCGGAAACCAGTTCCACAGGCTCCAGCGTGACGGGAAAGGACGAACGAAACACTAGGCGCTGACCATCGACCGGGGCGGACGAAAACTCCGTGCCCGCATCGAGCGTGATGGCCTCTTCCAGTTGCATGCGTGGCTCGTATTGCATGATGGTCATGCACGGGAGCGGACGCAGGAAACTGGGGAACAACAGTTGCGCCAGGTTCTGAACAAATTCGGGAAAATCGTCTTCCAGACGGTGGCGCACCAGGCCGGTCAGGAATGCAACGCCTTCCAGCACGCGTTCGACGTCCGGGTCGCTCGCACGGTCGGCGCCCAGCAACGGGGCAAGCGCGGGGTTGTTCCGAGCGAACTCGGACCCCAGTCGTCGCAGATTGCCCAGCTCCTGTTCGTAATACCGGTTCAGCATCGGTTCATTGCTTCCTGAGTGAGATCTTGCCGTTCGAGGAGACGTGAGACGTCAGCCGGATTGGAATTTCACGATCGTCGACACTGACCGTGCCCGAGATGGAAAATGCGAGCGACAGGACTTCATCCTGGGTGCTGGCAAAACTGATCTGCGGCTGCCGCAACCGTGGCTCGTATCGCTGGATCATGCGGCTCATGTCCTGCATGATTTCTTCGGTCGTGCCGGTACTGAAGGTGCCGGCCAGATTGGTGAAGTCGGGGACACCGAATTCGGGGTCTATCGGTACGCTGCCCTGCCGCGTATTCAAGATGCGTTGCAGGTGCTCGAGTATGGAAGCGATGAGAATCTCGGCGCGGGTGGTCTGCCCGAGGTCTCGCTCGGCCCCAAGGCTGGTCAGGCGTTCCAGTAGTCGGCGCTCGTTCATGGAGTTTGCGAGGGTGGGCGCGGCGAACCGCGCCCGTGCTCCTTACGCTTACTTCGGCGCCAGCCAGGAATCCTCGGCCTCGATGCCGTCCGGTTCCCAGGTCCACACGATCTTCTCGTAGGTCAGGCCCACGTCTTCCATGTGTCCCAGCTGCCGGTTATCGGCGTGCAGGCAGTTCGGCACCCACAGGCGCGTACCGACCACCACCGCCTTCTCCAGGCGAATGGTGTAGTACTTCTCTTCGGTGCCCTTCGGGCTGATGCGGTAGAACTCGAGATTCACTTCCTTGAGCTGTTCACCCGAGCACAGGGCCTGATACAGCTTGGGAGAGGATTTATCGATTTCTTTGGTGAGGGTGATACCCAGGTGCTGGCGCTTGCCGGAAGGCAGGCCGGTCTGGGGATTCTTGGGCAGTTCGATGTGGTGATCGACCGCTTGAACGAGGATTTTTCCTTCGTGGCCCTGTACTTCGCATGAGCCTTCGATCTTGCCCTGGTTCTCGCCTTCCAGAGTGACGTAGCATGGCATTGGCATGATAAACTTTCCTTGCAGTTGAAGAGTTGATAGCGAACTTTGCTTCTAGTAACCCTGTGGTGTGCTGGTGGCCGCCGGCACACCACTCGGGCATTGCAGGTCAGCTCTTGTCGAGCTTGCCCACCAGCGAAAGCGTGAAAGAGGCCCCCATGTACTTAAAGTGCGGGCGCACCTTCAAACCCACGCGATACCACCCCGGATCCCCTTCCACGTCGGAAACCGTCACTTCCGCCTGACGCAGCGGCCTTCTGCTGCGCACACCGGGAGCGGGGTTGTCCATGTCGGCCACATACTGCCGAATCCACGTGTTCAGTTCGGATTCCAGATCGTTTCTTTCCTTCCACGTTCCAATGTTTTCGCGCTGTATCACCTTGATGTAGTGCGCCAAGCGGCTCACCACGAAGATGTACGGCAGCTGGGTGCCCAGCTTGTAGTTCAGTTCGGCCTGCTTGCCTTCCGGGTTGTTGCCGAAGAACTTGGGCTTCTGTACGGAATTCGCCGAGAAGAAGGCGGCGTTGTCCGTGTTCTTGCGCATCGTCAGAGCGATGAAGCCCTGCTCCGCCAATTCGAATTCCCGTCGTTCCGAAATCAGCACTTCGGTCGGGATCTTCATCTGGGCTTCGCCCATGGCCTCGTAGTTGTAGATCGGCAGATCGCCCACTGTGCCGCCGCCCTGCGGACCAATGATGTTGGCGCACCAGCGATACTGCGCGAAGCTTTCCGAGAGCCGGCTGGCAAAGGCGAACGCCGCATTGCCCCACAGGAAGCTGCCATTGCCGCCGCTCACGTCTTCGTTGTAGCGGAACTTCTTGGTCGGCACGGTTTCATCGCCATAGGGCACGCGTAGCAGGAAGTTCGGCAGGGTCAGGCCCACGAAGCGCGCGTCTTCCGATTCGCGGAAAGCGTTCCACTTCGCATACTGGGGCCCTTCGAACACCGCCGAGAGGTCCTTCAGGTTCGCCAGCCCGGAGTAGGAGTCCATGCCGAAGAACTCTGGCCCGGCCGAAGCGATGAACGGTGCATGCGCCATGGCGGCGACGCTCGCCACCGACTGCAGCAGCTTGATGTCTTGTCCGCCCGGCCCGAAGGAGTAATTGCCGATGATCGTGCCGATGGGCTGGCCACCGAACTGGCCGTATTCGGCGGTATAGACCGCCTTGTAGAGCCCGGAGCGGGTGATGTCCGGTGCGTCTTCGAAATCTTCGAGCAAGGCCTGCTTCGAGACGTTCAGGATCTCGATGCGGTTGTTCTCGCGGAAATCGGTGCGGTCAACCAGGAACTTCAGCGAGCGCCAGGCCGACTCCATTTTCTGGAACGACTCGTGATGCATGATCGCGTCGACCTGCTGGCACAGCTTCTGATCCAGCGCGGCGATCATTTCGTCGATCATGCCCTGGCTGACCTTCTCCTGCGCACGGCTCGGCTCCAGCAGCTCGGCGACAAAGGCCTCCAGGCCCTGACGGGTCATGGAATAGGCATCGTCGTCTGGCCGGACACGGGTCGACTCGATCAGCTGATCGATCAGGGATCCTTCCGCCTGCTCGAGCGGCTTGGCCGCTTCCTGTGCCTGGGGATTTTCACTCATGGCCTACTCCTTGTTCTGGGCGTCGCTGTCTTGCACGCCCAACTCGCTCAACAAACGCTCACGCGCACCTTCGTCCTGGATCAGCGCCTGCAACTTCTTGCGGAATTCAGGCAGGTTGCCCAGAGGTCCCTTCAGCGCCTTCAAGGCTTCACGCAGTTCGACCAGCTGACGAAGCTCGGGGACCTGTTCCACAATGGCGTCCGGCTCGAAATCACGCAGCTTCTCGAACTTCAGGTTCACCGCCAGTTGCTCGTCTTCGGGAGCGTTATCCGCCAGGCGATTGGGCACCGAAAGGTCGAGTTCCAGGCCCTGGCCTTTCAGCACATCGTTGAAGTTTTCCTTGTCGACCTGAATGGGCTTGCGCTCATCCAGCGGGACGTCGGATTCCTTGAGCGTGAAGTCGCCCAACACCAGCTGCTTCAGCGGAAGTTCGACCTCTTCCTTGGCATCGCCGGTCGACGGCTTGTACACAATGTTGACACGCTCTTTGGGTGCTACGGATCCGTCTTTGGACATCGGTTTCTCCTAATGGCTGACCAAATCAGCCGGCGGTTGACTGCGATAGTTGCCAAGCGGCGTTGACATCCACGCGTGACAGGCGACCGAGCATCGGTACAACAGGCGACTGATCGCCGCCGCCGTGCCTCTGTTCGATTCCTGCGGCAAGTTCGAGCGCCTGTCGGGCGAGCTCGGGTTCCCATGAAGCCAAGTGCTGCGCTTCCACCTGTTCAATCAGCGGATGGATGATGGGACGCAGATCAGTCTTGGCGTCGAAGCGATGTATGAGGCTGCACTGCGCCAGGCGCAAACGGAAGCTGGCTCGCCCGCCTTCTACACGACGCACGGCGGCCTGCAGCTGGGCGATTGCCTCGTTGAGTTTGCCGGCGACGGCCTGCGTCTCAGCCTCGTGCGTAACTGCGGCCAGTTCGTCTTGCGCGGGAGCCTCACCACCGGAACTGGCCGTCTTCAGGCTTTGCAACCAGGCCTGCGTTGCGGGGTCGGCAAAGGCCCGGCCGTCGCTGAAAGCAAGCTCTGCCACGCCCGGCATACGCGCCAGAAAATTGCCGGTTTCGCGCGCAATTTCCAGAGCCGCATCGTGCGCCTGAAGCTCGGTGAGCGCGGCGTGACTGACCCGGTTAAGGTCGAGCCAATAAGGCAATGAACGCAGGCGCGACTCGGCAAAGGAAATGATGGCCTGCGGATCAGCGGCCTGGACGACACGTTCGTAGATATCGAGCGCCTGCCCGGGCGGGGGCAGTAGCGTCACGCGCCCTTTGGCGGGTGGGCAGCTGTCGAGACCCGCCCACGCGCAGATGCGATTCAAGCGAAACAGCAAGGGCGAGAGCGGGTGCTCGGCGAGCATCCAGGCAATCAGCGGCTGTAGACTTTCCAGTGCGTGGTCCACCGCCGCTGCGACATCCGTGCCGTTGACGGGCGCCTGGACTTGCACTGGCGGTGCGACCGGGGCAGGCCGGGTTTGCGTGGCGGGCGAATCCGCAGCGGCACGTGCGGCCGCGGGAGGCGCCACAACGGTATTGGCCGGGGTATCGCCGATCGACGATACGGGCGGCGGCGCCGGCTCTTCGCGTTCAGGGACGGGTTCGGCCTCCACGGGGAGGCGGCGCAAGATGGCGGCCAGACCGTAGAAAGCAGGCGCTTCATCATCGTGGGCCTGCCATGCCGTATCGAGCGCCTCCCAATCGGCCAGCATGTCCACATGCTGTGCCTGGGGGATCGCGGGCATCTCGAGGATGGCCTGTTCATTGAACTCGCCGCTGAGCTGGTCGAGCAGCCACTGCATCTGGTTGCGGCGGCCTCGCAGACGCGCCGCTGGAGGCGACATGTCTTCCCACCAGTTCTCGACCAGGTCGCGTAGCACATGGATGCCGTCGGCCAGCCCGCTGAGTCCGCGTTGCCGATACAGCGCCATCGCCAGCCACGTACCGGCGGCGAGATCCTTGCCTTCTTCCCTAAGGATTTGAGCGGACAGCCGTTCGACGATTGGCCATTCAATGGCTTGCCCTGCATGCAAGTCGGTCAATCGGTCGATCTGGGATTTCAGTGCCGTGAAGTTGCTGCCGTCGCGCGGATTCACACCGGCCGGCCTTTCGGCACTGACCGGTTGGGAACCCAGTTCGCGTACGGAAGCAGTGTCAAGCACCTACATCCCCTTTTTGATTCGGATCAACGTTTTCCCGAATGCTAGGGACAAAGGCGTTAACAAACTATTGAATCGCCGCGGCGCAGCATTGTGCCAATATGCTACCGATTTAACGTTTATTTAACGTTCAAGGGATTTCCCGTATTCCTGTTTACTCGGATAACAATTAGTGCTTTGATTCAACTTTCGTTGCATGACCTAAGCGCATTTTCGTGCGCCAACAGGCCGGATTCCATAGATAAGCGTTCGGTGCTAAGAACCTAGCCGGCCTTACAGGAACCCGATGCATCCCAGTCTGACTCGGCCCATACAGTTACGTTTACTCGGGGAATTTGATGTCGCCATTAACGACATCAGCCATACCCGGATGATTGGCTACGCCAAGGCCAGACTGCTACTCGCCATACTGGCGGTTGCCCAGGGCAAGCCCATCTCTCGCACTGAACTGGCGCACATGCTGTGGCCCACCAGCCAACAGGACAGCCGGGCGAATCTCCGACACGCCTTATTCGTTTTACGGCAGCTGTTTTCCGCAGTGCCGGGCATCTGGCTGCCCGGTCGTGAAACGGTGGCGCTGAATCCAGACACCGTGATGGTCGATGTCCTCGCGTTGACGGGTGGCTACGAAGGTCTGAACTACGCCGAACGGCTGGCGTACGATCGCGGGGACCTGCTCGAATACATGGATCATTTCCCCAGCAGCGCGTTCGCAGCCTGGCATACCAAGTGGCGTCTGCGCATCGAAAGCGATATCGTCCAATGCCGCGATGGCCTGATCGCGCAATTGTTGGAGCAAGGAGAGCAAACTGCCGCAATCGAGCATGCGAAGCGATGGGTGCTGCAACGCCCCGGCGACGAACTCGCGCACCGGCATCTGATCCGGCTGCTACGGGATTCCGGCCATGAAGAGGGTGCCATGCTGGCGCTGGATCATTGCCGGCGCATGCTTCTTGAGCACCGCAATAGCGCCCCCGCTGCCGCCACCCTCGCCCTATTGGACCAGGCACCGGCCGCCGTAGCGTCCGACACACTGCCAACGGATCTAACGCCTGCAGTCCACTCGACCATGCCTTCCCGCCAGTACCGTCCGCTTGCCGTGTTGGGTGTGGCGCTCATCATGGATACGCCGGAAGGGGAACACGAGGCTTCACTAGACGCTCTGCGACAGGCGACGGACCGCATACGAAGCAAGGCGCAAGCGGCAGGGGGACATGTGAAGCCCAGCGTGGACGGCAGCCTGCTGATCGTCTTCGGCTATCCCGTCGTTACGGAAAGACCGGCACAGCTTTGCGCGGGCTTAGCTTGCGAATTGCGGGACACGGCCGTTCCCGAAGGCATACGCATGGGTCTGGGCATGCATGCGGACGTCGTGACGATGCAGTCGGCCGAGCCGTCTCAATTGGTGCCCGCGCTGAGCCACCACGCCATGAGATTGGCCTACCTTGCCGAACCCGGCGAAATCCTGATCACGACGGCGCTGCGTGATCGCATCACCACGCAGTTCACCGTGCATTTCGAAATGCGCCACGGCACCGAGCAATACATACTCGATGCGCCGCGCGATTTGCGGCCGGTGGGACGCATGTTCGGAAGAATGCGCGAATTCGATACGCTGGTGCGGATCTGGGCACGCCTGCCACGGGCACAGGCACCAAGCTGCATGCGGGTTCGCGGCTGGCCGGGCATCGGTAAATCGCTGCTGGTTAATGTCATGGCGGAATACGTACGACGCACGGGCGGCGACGTAAAGCATTTGTCCTGCCAGCAGGGGCTGGAGAACAAACCTTTCCATCCTGTACTGGACTATTTCCCTGCCGCCCCGCTGTATCGCACACGCGATGCAACCATCGAATGCCTGATTTCGGCGCTGATGCAACGCTCCAGCCCCGAGAATGCCTTGCTGGTGATCTGGGAGGATCTGCATTGGGCCGACCCTTCCAGCCTCGAGCTGCTAAAGGTGCTGCTAAAACGGCCACAGGCGGGCCCCACGTTGGTGCTCCTGTCGGCGCGTGAAGAGTTCGCCTTCGAAGGCGAGGCGAACGAGATCACGCTCAAGCAGCTGGATCGTCGATCGATGGCCGAACTGGTCATGCACCGCTCGCGGGGACAGCGACTCAGCGCTGCACAACGCGATCAGATCGTGGAGCAGGCCGGCGGCGTACCGCTCTTCGCCGAGGAAATTGTGCGGCAGGTCGCTTTGGGCGCGGAGATCGGAACAACGCCGGTCATTCGCGACCTGATCGCGGCGCGCATGTCCACGCTCGACGCGCCCGCTCAACAAATGGCCCAGTTTGCAGCAGTGGCCGACGGTCTGGACGAGGTACTGCTTGCGCGCGCGGCACCCTACCTGCAACTCACGACCCGGCAGGCCTTGTCGGTCGTCACACAGCTTCGACAGCATGGGCTGCTCGAAGAAGGCATGCCAGTGCGGTTCTGCCACGCACTCACCCGTCTCGCTGTCTACGAAACCATCGACCCGCTGGAGCGCAAGCCCCTGCACGCCAAGGTGGCGCAATTGCTGATCGACCGGGATCCGACTTCGGCTCGGGAGCAGGCAGCCACCATTGCTTACCATCTGGATGCGGCCGAGCATCCGGAGGCCTGCCGTTGGTGGTGTATCGCCGGTCGCGACGCACTGACGCAATCCGCCATCAGCGAGGCCAGAGCGATGGCCGA
>DATGNX010000147.1:0-4800 GCA_035306485.1 Burkholderiaceae bacterium | reverse complement strand
TTCATCAACGCCATCCGCGTGAACTCCGCGCTGGGCGGCTCTACCAATGCCCAGCCTCACCTGGCGGCCATCGCCAGGCACGCGGGCATCACGCTGACGGCGGACGACTGGCAGGACGCCTACGACATCCCGCTGCTGGCGAATATCCAGCCCGCGGGCGAATACCTATGCGAGAGCTTCCACCGTGCCGGCGGCGTGCCCGCCGTCATGTGGGAATTGCAGCAGAAAGGCCTGCTTCACGACCAATGCCTCACCATCAGCGGCCACACGCTGGCCGAAGCCCTGCAGCACCGCGAGACCTGCGATCGCGAAGTCATATTCCCGTTCGACAAGCCGCTCAAGGCCCAGGCGGGCTTCATGGTGCTCTCCGGCAACCTGTTCGATTTCGCCATCATGAAGACCAGCGTGATCTCCGACGCCTTCCGCGAGCGCTACCTTTGCATCCCGGGCCAGGAAGGGGTGTTTGAATGTCGCGCCGTGGTGTTTGAAAGTGCCGAGGACTATCACCACCGCATCAATGATCCCTCGCTGAACATCGACGAAAACTGCATCCTCGTCATCCGCGGCGCGGGGCCCATCGGCTGGCCTGGTTCTGCCGAAGTCGTCAACATGCAGCCGCCCGACGCCCTGCTCAAGCGCGGCATCACCAGCCTGCCTACGTTGGGAGACGGACGCCAATCGGGTACGGCTGACAGCCCGTCCATCGTGCACGCCTCGCCCGAGAGCGTGGCCGGCGGCGGTTTATCTTGGCTGCGCACGGGCGACATCATCCGCATCGATCTGAACCAGCGCCGCTGCGATGCGCTGGTAGACGACGCCGAGATCGCCGCACGCAAGCAGTCCATGCAGCCACCCGAGCTGGACACCGCCACCCCCTGGCAGGAAGTGTATCGACAAGGTGTCGGGCAGCTCTCTGAAGGCGGGGTGATGGAAAGCTGGGTAAAGTACAGGGACGTCAAAGCCAAGCTTCCACGCCATAATCATTGAACCGCGCCGGGCGCGGGAGCAGGCATCCACTCAACACAGCTTCATCCCGTAGAACATGCCGCTATCCCCGCCCGCCGACCACTGGCCCGACATTCCCGCCCCGGTTGCTCCTCGCGTAGACCACGAGATTCGACAGCTGGGGCGTGTACGCAACGACCCGTATGCGTGGATGCGATTCACGCCCGACTCAGGCACACGTACGTTGGAGGGGTTGCCGGAACCGCTACGGCGGCATTTGACGGCCGAGATGCAGTATGCGGAACAGATGCTCGCGCCGCTCGCGGCGGACCGCGACGCCCTGCGACGACACATGGCCGACAAGGTGGCTGAAACCGGCGCGCCACCGCCCGCCGCTTCCAACGGCTGGGCTTACGACGCGCAGCGCCCGGCGGGACACACACACCGCGTATTCTCGCGGAGGGCACCGGACGGCGCTACGCAGACACTCTTTGACGAGGCGGACCGCGCCCGCGGCTACGCCTACTACCGAGCCACCGACCACCAGGCCAGCCCGGACGATCGCTACTTCGCATGGGCCGAGGATATCGCCGGCGATGATCGCCACCGCATCTGCGTACTGGACATGGCCAGCGGCGTCATACGCATCGTCGTTCCGCAGGACGCCTTTGGCTATGGCGGCTTCGCCTTTTCGCCTTCATCGCAATTCCTGTTCTGGATCTGGCGCGACGCGCACAGTCGACCCACACGCCTGTATCGAACCCCTGTGCAAGGCGGTGAATCGGAACTGATCTACGAGGAACACGATCCCGCCCTGTTCATGCACGTGGCGCGCACCGCCGCCAACGGCTATATCGCGTTGACACTGGCCGGCCCGGACACCAGCGAAGTGCATCTGATCCACGCCAGCAACGAAACCGGAATACCGCGAATCGTGCAGCCGCGCCGGGCGGGCGTCCGCTATCAAATCAACGAGTGGGAAGGCAGGCTGCTGATGCTGACGGACGCCGATGGCGCGGTGGACGGCAAGCTGCTGGAACTCGATCCGCAATCGCTTGCGCCTTCTCGTGAATGGGTCGCGCATCGCCCCGGCACGTCCATTCTAGCGATCCAGCCCTTCGCCGAGGTCTTGTTGCGATTGGAGCGCAAGGACGGCCTACACCGCATCGTGCTCACGTATGCCGACGGCTCGGAAAAATCGGTGGAATTCGATGACCCTGCCTATTGCATCGACCTCCCGCCCTCTCCCCGCTATGACGCCCGCCAGCTGCGCGTTGTCCACCAGACGCCCTCCAGCCCTCCTCGCCATATCGACATTGAGCTTGCGGACGGCACTTGGACCCTTGCCGGCCATGAACGCCTGCGCGGGTTCAACCCCGACGCCTACCGCATCGAGCGTCTGCATGCGCGCGCACCCGACGGTGAGATGATCCCAATCACCGTGCTGTCGTCAGTTAAGGCCGCGCCCAACGAAGCTTTACCGTTGCTTCTTACCGGCTATGGCGCTTATGGCATCTCGTATGAGCCCCGATTCTCGCTGCCGGCCACTGCGCTGGTGGACGCCGGCTTCCGCTATGCGATCGCGCACGTACGGGGCGGTTCAGAGAAGGGCCGGCGCTGGTACCAGGACGCCTGCCGCGAGAACAAGCGCAATTCCATGACGGATTTCATTGCATGCGCGCAGCACTTGGTCGATACCGGCTATGCCGCGCCTGGCCGCATCGTTGCGCATGGTGTATCCGCCGGAGGACTGCTGGTATGTGGCGCCATGAATCTTGCGCCGGAACTCTGGGCTGGCGTGATTGCGCAAGTGCCGTTCGTCGACATGCTCAACACGATGAGCGACGGCGATCACCCCCTGGTGCCTCTGCTGCGTCCGGACTGGGGCGACCCGCTCTCCGACCCCGAAGCGTACGACTACATTGCCGCCATTTCACCTTACGAGAACGTGCGTGAGGCGGCATATCCGCCGGTGCTATGCACGGCCGGCCTGAAGGACGACCGCGTGCCTTACTGGGAACCAGCCAAGCTCATTGCAAATATTCGTGAGCGCTCGACTAGCGGCCTGCCCGCCGTGCTCTGCTTGAACCCGGACAGCGGCCATCAGGAGAGCGACGATCGCGACACGGAACTGACTCAGGCGGCGCTATTGTGGGCGTTCGCGCGGCGCTGCGTAGGAATGGCCTAGCCCCTGACGTAGCAGGGCGAACGCGCGCAGCGAACAGTAGGCGGAAATGGCCAGCGCAGGCAGGGCCGTGACGGTAATGGCGGTCACCATCTCCCCGTCGAACACCCGGCTGGAAAACGCGCCCGCCAGCACAGGGCCGGCCGCGCCAAACACAGACACCACGAAGCTCCAAATCGCAAAGATGGGCGCACGGAGCGCGGCCGGCGCCAGATCCTGCAGCAGCGTCGGCACCAAGGCGTTGGCCGTGCTGGTCGCGAATAGGATCAGTGCCACCACCGCCAGCGCCCGCTCTAGCGAACCCGCCGAGGCCAGCGTCGCCAGCACCGGTACGGCGATCACCACACAGGCGCCCATGATTAGCGGTCGAGCCGCTCGATCCAGGCGCCGGGCCAGCCAGCGGTCCAGCCACCAGGCTAGCGGTAAACAGCCCAAAGAAGAAAGAAGAACGATCAGCCCCATCGGACGCCCAATCGCATCCGGGCCGGCATCGAACTGCCGCTCCAGCGCGAGCGCCACCAGATGATTGATAGCTTGTACCGCCACGATCAGACAGCCTGCCGCGCCCACGAAGAGCCCGATAGAGCGCCGCCGCTTCTTCAGAAAGGCGCGCAGCGAGCTATCTTCGGGCAACTGGCTCAGCCCGGCGCGGCGCGGCGGATCGGCCGCCAGCGCGGCCAACAACAGCAGCGGCAGACCCGCCAGGGACAGCAGCAGAAAGGCGTTGCGCCAGGGCTCGATTGCCAGCGGGACAATGCTTGCCGCCAGCGACAGCAGGCTGCCGGCGAAATAGAAGCCGCTGCTGGCGCCCGCCGCCATCACTGCTGCGAAGCTGAGATTGGCAAGCACCCGATGCCGCTCCGGCGCCAGATCCGGAATCATCGAGTACACCAGCGGCACCATCGCGAACTCGGTAATTCCGGCTGCAGATCGGCCTAGAAAGAACAGGGGGAAATTCGGCGCCAGGGCGCTCAGCACCATCATCGCGGTGGACGCCACGATCAACCACAGCAGCACTCGCTTGCGAGAATAACGATCGGCGAATCGTGCCAGCGGTATCGCCAGCGCACTACCCACCAATACTCCCGCCAGCCCCTGCAATGCGCCGAGCATGGCATCGCTCACGTCAAAGGTCTGCTGTATGGCGGAGAGCGAAATCGCCTGCAGACCCATATCGCTCATCTGCACGCCGGCGGTAAGCCCGAGCACCGCCACAGTGAACATGCCCCGCCCTGTCCAACGGGCGGGAGATGCGACGGCTACCACTGGTATTGCAGCTGTACGTCGACTGTCCGGCCGCCGCCGTAATAGCAATAGAAATCGCAACCGGCGACGTATGTCTTGTCCGTGAGGTTGCGGGCATTGAGTTGCACCGCCCACTCACGATTGATGTCGTAGCGCATCATCAGATCGAACAAGGTGTGGCTGGGAATTTCGACCCCGGGGTAGTAGCGCTCGTCTTCCGTCGAGCTGTTGTACCGTACGCCCGCCGCCACTGTCAGCGGGTGATCTCCCGCCGCATAGAAGCGGTGGCTCAGCCACAGGCTGGCCTGATGTTTGGGCACCAGGGGCGTGCGCACGGTCAGCCCGCCATCGATGTCCTGCCGGGAATGGTTGCGCGTATACGCGGCCTTCACCAACGTATTCGGTGTGAGATTGAAGTCGCCCTG
>DATGNX010000146.1:0-14594 GCA_035306485.1 Burkholderiaceae bacterium | reverse complement strand
ACCAGATCGTAGATCTTGCCTTCCGCGTCGCTGAGTTCGCGCGGCACCTGCAGCGTGGGGATGATGGCGAAGTGGTCCGATACCTTCTTGTTGTCGAAGATACGGCGGTTCGGTTTGACCCAGCCCTTGTCGCAGATGGTTTGAGCGAAGCTGCGGATGGGCGCGGCGGCGCTGCCCGCGGCCTCGGCCAGCGTCTGCATGGTCTGATGCACCGTGCCCACGTAGTCTTCGGGCAGATAGCGCGAATCGGTACGGGGGTAGGTCAGCGCTTTGTGGCGTTCATATAGTGTCTGTGCCAGTGCCAGCGTAGTCTTGGCCGAGAAACCGAAGCGGCCGTTTGCTTCGCGCTGCAACGAGGTGAGGTCGAACAAGGCGGGCGAAGCCTGTGTGGACGGCTTCGATTCTTCCGTGACCGTACCGGGCTGGCCTTCGCACGCGGCAACGATGGCTTCGGCCTCGGCGCGCGTCCAGACGCGCGAGTCGCGGCTCTCGGGGTCGTCTTCCTTCTTGCGGAATGCAGGGTCGAACCAGCGGCCGGCGTAGTTGCCCGCCGCCGCACGGAAGTCCCCATGCACTTCCCAGTAGTCGCGGGGCTGGAATGCGCGGATGCGCTCTTCGCGTTCCGCAACGATGGCCAGGGTCGGCGTCTGTACCCGGCCCACCGGCGTCTTGAAGAAACCGCCATCCTTGCTGTTGAAGGCGGTCATGGCGCGTGTGCCGTTGATCCCGACCAGCCAGTCGGCTTCCGCGCGGGAACGGGCGGCGGCCTCGAGCGGCTTGAGCGCGTCGTCGTCGCGCAGTTCGTCGAAGGCCTCGCGAATGGCAGCCTGGGTCATGGACCGCAGCCACAGGCGTTTGATGGGCTTCTTCACCCCTGAATACTGGATGATGTAGCGGAAGATCAGTTCGCCCTCGCGCCCCGCGTCGCACGCGTTGATGACGCTGTCGACATCCTTGCGCTTGAGCAGCTTCACCAGCAGCTTCAGGCGTTCCGCGCTCTTCTTGTCCGTCGGGCCGAGTTCGAATTTCGGCGGGATGACGGGCAGATGGGCAAAGCTCCACTTGCCACGCACCGGATCGTTGGGCGCAACCAGGGTGAGCAGATGCCCGATGCTGGAAGCCAGCACGTAGCGATCGCTCTCGAAATAATCGCCTTCCCGGGTGAAGCCCCCGAGAGCACGCGAAATGTCGAGCGCAACCGACGGCTTCTCGGCGATGATGAGCGTTTTGTTCATTAGATTCCAAATACCGCGATAGGGCAGCAATAGCGCGGATGATACGGGCGGTCAATCCCCCCGCGCAAGTTGACCTTCTTGCGACATGGGGCTTTCGAGCACGTATCGGGCCGCCCAGATGGGCACGGCTTGCGCCCAGAAAGCTGCCACGTTTTCCGCCTCCAGTGTATCGAAGCCGAGCGCCTGCCAGGCGCGTAGCAAGGTGCGCACCGGCTGGCGCAAGTCTAGCGCGGGGGCATGGTTCTGTTTGGACAGCTTGCGGCCGTGAGCATCCAGGATCAACGGTACGTGGAGCATGCGGGGCGGCGTAAAGCCCAGACAGCCGGCCAATAGGTGCTGTCGGGCGGTGGAATCCAGCAGGTCGGCGCCGCGGACGACGTCGGTGATGCCCTGCAGGCCGTCATCCACCACCACAACGAATTGGTAGGCCCAAAGGCCGTCTGCGCGGCGGAGGATGAAATCCCCGACTGCTCTTGCGACGTCCTGGGACTGTGGACCTTGCCAGCGGTCCGTGAAGTGCACGATGCCGGGCGGGACGCGCAGGCGCCATGCGCGGGCCGTCTGGCCGGCCTGCAGGCCTTCGCGACATGTTCCGGGGTAGGGCCCTCCCGATAGCATCCGGCGCGTGCAGGCGCAGCCGTAGACGCGTCCCTGGGCCTTCAGGCGGGCGAAGGCTTCTTCATATAGAGGGAGGCGCTCGGACTGCCTGACGGGCGCTTCGTCCCAGTGCATGCCCAACGATTCTAGTTGCCGGAGAATGATCGCTTCGGCGCCGGGTACGACGCGTGGGGTGTCGATGTCTTCGATGCGAAGCAGCCATTGACCGTGATGCGCACGTGCATCCAGGTAGCTGGCCATGGCGGCGACCAGGGAGCCGTCATGCAACGGCCCGCTTGGGCTGGGGGCGAATCGTCCCCGGTAGGAGTCCTGCGCTTGCGACGCCGGCATAATCCAGCAGCGCGTGGCTGCTTAATGCGACAGGGTGGACTGTTCGCCGTTCAGCAGTTCTTCCAGGAGCAGGTGATCGACTTCGGTTTCCTGGCTCCAGAGGACCATGAGGGCGATGATGCGCATACGGTCGAGCGAAACCGGGGCTTCGTCGGTTGCCTGGGCGCGCTCGATGAGGATTTCACGCAAGGCGGGACGCAAGACGCCGGAATTTTCGAGGAAGGTGATGAAACCGATGGCCTCGGTACCAAGCGTTTGGTATTCCTCGTCGGTATAGGCCCGCAGACTGGCGCCGGAGGCGCTTTCGATGGGCGCGAAGCGCTCGGTGCTTTGAGCCAGGCCATGCAGCCATCCAAGGGCTTCATCGATGTCTTCGTCTTCGAAACCGACGGCGGCCAGCTTGTGGGCCAGGACATCGGCCTTGGGGCAGGCCTGAGGGGTGTAATAGTTTTCGAACAAATAAACCAGAATATCGAACATAGTGCGTTCCGGATTTCGGTAGCGTGTCAGAGGGTGTAACGGAGCAGGCAAAAAGTACCGCAAATCCAGTCTCCGACTTTACGCCGTTTCCGAAATCAGGGCAAACCGATAATGGGGTCAGACCACGATCCATACCGGAGCGATAGATCGAATGCCGGAGGTCTGACCACGATGTCAAGGCACCGAGAAAGATCGTGGTCAGACCCCGACTACAGGGCGATTCAGGCGTCAGCGATATCGATGAGCTGCGCGCCGTCGGTGACCTGGTCGCCCGGCTGGTAGAACACTTCGCGCACTACGCCGCCACGGGGCGCGGAAATTGTGTGTTCCATCTTCATGGCTTCCATGACCAGCAGCGTGTCGCCGCTTTCCACGGTATCGCCGGCCTGCACGGACACGGAGATGATCTTGCCCGGCATGGGCGCCGTGAGGCTGCCGCCGTGTCCGCTGGATTCGTCTTGAGCGTGTGCCACTGCGTCGTGCAGACGCAGGGTGTGCGACTCGCCGTCCAGGTAAACGATGAGGGTTTCCCCTTGCTGCAGGATCTCTCCGGTGTGGTCAGCACCCGACAAACGAACGCGCACGCGCTCGCGTCCCGGTCCCATGCTTTCGCCCGTCCATTCCAGTGACTGCGCTTGCTCGCCGCGGACGAAGGTCCATTGCCCCTCGTCGCGATGTAGCTCGACGTCTAGCGCCTGTCCGTCGGCGTCCTGTAGATTGAGCACGCGGATATGCTGGCCGGAGACGCGCCAGCCGTCGGCCATGTCCCAGGGGTCGGCCGGCGCCGAGCCGTTACGGCCGGTCGTGCCGGCATAGCCCTGTGACTGCAGCATGGCGGCGCCCGCCAGCGCCAGTACGGCGTCCGTCGGTGCCCCTTTGGCGGGGAAGAGCGCATCGTGCCGGCGTTCAATGAGACCCGTGTCGAGATCCGCGTCGGCGAAGGCCGGGTCTGCCATCAGGCGGCGCAGGAAGGCGACGTTGGTATACAGCCCGGACAAGCGCATATCGCCCAACGCTTGCAGCATGCGGGCGCGCGCTTCGTCGCGGTCTCGACCGCGCACGATCAGCTTGGCGATCATGGGGTCGTAGTACGGGGTGATGGTGTCGCCGGTGCGCACGCCTCCATCCACACGGATATCGCCCAAGGCGAACTCCGCATGATGCGGGAACTCAAGCACGTTTAACGTACCGATGGACGGTAGAAAGCCTTTCTCGGGATTCTCCGCATAGATGCGGGCCTCGATCGCGTGGCCTGTCAGAGTTAACGCATCCTGGTTGAGCGGCAGCGCTTCGCCGGCGGCGACGCGCAATTGCCATTCCACCAAATCTTGTCCGGTGATCATCTCCGTGACTGGGTGCTCGACCTGCAGACGCGTGTTCATTTCCATGAAGTAGAAGCGGCCGTCGGGCTCGGCGATGAATTCCACCGTGCCGGCGCCGACGTAGCCGACCGCGCGTGCCGCCGCGATGGCGGCTTCGCCCATGGCTTGGCGGCGTTCCTCGGTCATGCCGGGTGCCGGCGCTTCCTCGATGACCTTCTGATGTCGGCGCTGGACGGAGCAATCGCGCTCGAACAGATGCACGTAGTTGCCAAGGCTGTCCGCGAAGACCTGGATCTCAATGTGCCGCGGCTTCTGTAGATAGCGTTCGATCAGGACGCGGTCGTCGCCGAAGCTGCTGAGCGCTTCGCGCTTGCAAGATGCCAGGGCGTCGTCGAACTCCACGCTCGACTCGACAATGCGCATGCCTTTGCCGCCCCCGCCCGCGCTCGCCTTGATCAACACCGGATATCCGATTGCGTCCGCTTGGCCGCGCAGGAAATCGGGATCCTGGTTGTCGCCGTGATAGCCCGGTACAAGTGGCACGCCGGCCTTTTCCATCAGGGCCTTGGCGGCGGATTTGCTGCCCATGGCGGCGATAGCGGCAGCCGGCGGGCCGACGAAGGCGATTCCTGCATCGGCACAGGCCTTCGCAAAGGCTTCGTTCTCCGAAAGGAAGCCGTAGCCGGGGTGGATAGCCTGAGCGCCGGTTTGCTTGGCGGCCGCGATGATGGCGTCGGCCCGTAAGTAGCTGGCACGAGGTTCGGCGCCGCCGATGTGCACCGCCATGTCGCAGGCGGCCACGTGCCGGGCATGCGCGTCGGCGTCGGAATAGACGGCTACGGTGCGTACGCCCATGCGGCGTGCCGTGGCGGCGACGCGGCAGGCGATTTCGCCGCGATTGGCGATGAGCAAGGTATCAAACACGGCAATTCCTTCTTTACATGCGGAAGACGCCGAAGCGGGTGGCTTCGATCGGAGCGTTCAGAGCGGCGGAAAGCGAAAGGGCGAGTACGCGTCGGGTGTCGCCGGGGCGGATAATGCCGTCGTCCCAGAGACGCGCCGTGGCGTAGTAGGGGTGCCCTTCGTGCTCGTACTGCTGGCGGATAGGCGCCTTGAAGGCTTCCTCTTCCTCGGCACTCCAGCTGCCGCCGCGACCTTCAATGCCGTCGCGCCGCACCGTCGCGAGCACGCTGGCCGCCTGTTCGCCCCCCATGACGGAGATGCGGGCATTCGGCCAGAGGTAAAGCATGCGAGGGCCAAAGGCGCGTCCGCACATGCCGTAGTTTCCAGCGCCGAAGGAGCCGCCGATGATGACGGTGAACTTCGGCACCGAGGCCGTGGAAACCGCCGTCACCATCTTGGCTCCATGGCGGGCGATGCCTTCGTTTTCGTACTTGCGGCCGACCATGAAGCCGGTGATGTTTTGCAGGAAGACGAGCGGGATCCGACGCTGGCAACACAGTTCAATGAAGTGAGTGCCTTTCTGCGCCGCTTCGGAAAACAGGATGCCGTTGTTGGCGATGATGCCCACCGGCATACCGTGGATATGGGCGAAGCCGGTGACCAGCGTGGTGCCATAGCGCGCCTTGAATTCGTCGAACTCGGAGCCGTCGACGATACGAGCGATCACTTCGCGGACGTCGTAGGGCTTGCGCGTGTCGTTGGGGATCACGCCGTCCAGCTCCGACGGGTCGTACAGGGGCTCGCGCACCTCTCGCAGCGCAAGCTGCTGCGGTTTGCGCAGATTCAGTCTGGCTACTGCTTCGCGGGCTAAAGCCAGCGCGTGCAGATCGTTGTTGGCGAGGTAGTCGGCCACGCCGGATAAGCGCGTGTGCACATCGCCGCCGCCCAGGTCCTCAGCAGTGACTTCCTCGCCAGTAGCGGCCTTCACCAGGGGCGGGCCGCCCAGGAAGATGGTGCCTTGGTTCTTCACAATGATAGACACGTCGCTCATGGCCGGCACGTAGGCGCCGCCGGCGGTGCACGAGCCCATGACCACGGCGATCTGGGCGATGTCTTGCGCGGACATGTTGGCTTGGTTGTAGAAGATGCGCCCGAAGTGGTCGCGGTCGGGGAACACTTCGTCCTGGTTCGGAAGATTGGCACCGCCCGAATCTACTAAGTAGATACACGGAAGGCGGTTCTGCTGTGCAATTTCCTGTGCGCGCAGATGCTTCTTTACCGTGATCGGGTAGTACGTTCCGCCCTTTACGGTTGCATCGTTGCAGACGATCACGCACTCCTGGCCGGCGACACGCCCAATGCCCGTGATGATCCCGGCGCCTGGCGCCGCATTGTCGTACATCTCGTGAGCGGCCAGCGGCGAGAATTCCAGGAAGGGCGAACCCGGGTCGAGCAGACGCTCCACGCGGTCGCGGGGCAGCAGCTTGCCGCGGGCCAGGTGCTTGTCGCGCGCGGCCTGACCGCCTCCCTGGGCGTAGCGCGCCAGCTTTTCGCGCAGATCCTGTACAAGCGCGCGCATGGCCTCCGCGTTCTCTGCGAACGCTGCCGACCGCGTGTTGATGCTGGATTCGATGACGGGCATTGCACTTCCTGATGACAAAAAAAGGGCGCCGCGGCTAGCGGCGCCCGGGAACGGACTTAGATCATTTCGATCGCGAGGGCGACGGCTTCGCCGCCGCCGATGCACAGCGAGGCCATGCCACGCTTGCCGCCGGTCTTACGCAGCGCGCCGACCAGCGTGGCAATGAGACGGGCCCCCGACGCACCGATGGGATGGCCCAGAGCCGTGGCGCCGCCGTGGATGTTGACCTTTTCATGCGGCAACTTCAGGTCGGACATCGCTGCCATGGTGACGACCGCGAAGGCTTCGTTGATCTCGAAAAGATCGACCTGATCGACCGTCCAGCCGGTCTTGGTCAGCAGTTTCTGCATGGCGCCGACGGGCGCGGTGGTGAACCACTCCGGCTCGTGCGCATGTTGAGAATGGCCGACGATCCGTGCCAGCGGGGTGACGCCCAGCTTCTTGGCGGTGGATTCGCGCATGAGCACCATGGCGGCGGCCCCGTCGGAGATGGACGAAGCATTGGCGGCGGTGACGGTGCCATCCTTTTTGAAGGCCGGCTTGAGGGTCGGGATCTTCTCGGGCATGGCTTTGAAGGGCGCTTCATCCTTATCGATGACGGTGTCGCCCTTGCGTCCGGCAATCGTCACCGGAGTGATTTCCCAGTCGAAACTGCCGTCTTCATTGGCGGCGCGGGCCCGGCGCAGCGACTCGAGCGCGAAGTCATCCTGTTGCTCGCGAGTGAAGGAGTACTTGGCCACGCAGCTCTCGGCGAAAACGCCCATCGCCGTGCCGCGCTGGTAGGCGTCTTCGAGGCCGTCGAGCGCCATGTGGTCGTAGACGGTGGAATGGCCGTAGCGGTAACCCTGGCGACCGCGCAGCAGAAGGTAAGGCGCGTTGCTCATGCTTTCCTGGCCGCCGGCGACGACTACGTCGACACTGCCGGCCATGAGGAGGTCGTGGCCGAACATGGCGGCCTTCATGCCGGATCCGCACACCTTGTGGATGGTGGTGCAGGGTACGCCCTTGGGAAGGCCCGCGCCCAGCGCGGCCTGGCGTGCAGGAGCCTGGCCCTGGCCGGCTTGCAGCACGTTGCCCATGATGACTTCGTCCACAGCATCGGGTTGGATGCCTGCGCGTTCGACGGCTGCCTTGATGGCAATAGCACCCAGCTCGTGGGCCGCCAGGCCGGAGAGGCTGCCCATCATGCCGCCCATGGGCGTGCGTGCGACGGATACCAAAACGATAGGATCAGACATGTATTGCTCCTGAAGGATGCGAAGAATGAGGGGCTGCCACGGGGGCGGCGTTTCTGCCGGGCAATCGGCGGTCGGACGCGTAGGGGAAGATGTCTTCCATCCGTCCCTGTGCAACGCGTGTGCGGCACGCCTGCCACCAGGCCGGATCCAGGAGATCGGCGTGATGCCGTAGGAATGCCGATTTCACCCGAGGGTCGCCTAGCAGGAAATACTGAAACTCTTCGGGAAAGACGTCGTTGGCATTGACCGGATACCACGGTTCGCCGGAGAGCTCGGCTTCTTCGTTGGGGGCCGGCGGAATGCTGCGGAAGTTCATTTCCGTCATGTGTTGAATTTCGTCGTAATCATAGAATACGACTCTCCCGAGCCGAGTGACGCCGAAGTTCTTGTAAAGCATGTCACCGGGGAAGATATTGGCGGCCGCAAGCTCGCGGATGGCGTCGCCGTAACCCTGGACCGCAGTGTCGAGTGCACTGTCGCCCGCGCGGCGCAGATAAAGGTTCAGCGGGGTCATGCGCCGTTCGATATAGACGTGCCGCAGCACGATGCGTTCATCGTCTTCATCCAGCAGGCTGGGCACCTCTTTACGCAGCTCTTCCAGCAGTGCTTCAGAGAAGCGCGCGCGCGGCAATGCGACTTGCGAATATTCCCAGGTGTCGGCCATGCGGCCGACGCGGTCGTGCTTCTTCACCAGAAGGTATTTCTTGCGCACCGTGGCGTGGTCCATGCCGGGCTTGGCAATACGGTCGCGGATCAGCTTGAAGACATAGGGGTAGGACGGCAGCGTAAACACCACCATGACCAGCCCATGGATGCCGGGGGCAATGTCGAACTTATCGTGAGAGTGCGCCAGGTGGTGCAAGAAGTCGCGATAGAACAGCGTCTTGCCTTGCTTCTGCAGGCCCACGGTGGTGTAGATCTCGGCCTTGGCCTTGCGCGGCATCAGCGTCGCCAGGAAGTTCACATAGGCGGCCGGCGTTTCCATGTCCACCAGGAAATAAGCGCGCGTGAAGCTGAAAAGCGCGCTCAGGTCGTTCTCGCCCAGCAGCAGCGCATCCACGTAAACATGGCCGGACGGGCGGCGCAGCAGCGCGACCGCGAACGGATGGGTCGTGCCATGGTTAATCAGACGGCCCACCGCATACGCGCCCTTGTTGCGAAAGAACAGGTTGTTCAGTACCTGGATCTGGCAGTCCGGCGCGAGGCGGTGCGTGGCATGGTTGGGCAAGGTCAGGCGCAGCGCCTGCAATGCCTTGCGAGCCAGCTGACGGCTGTCGCGCGGCAAATCTTCTAGCGGCGCGGCTAGGCCGAAATCGGCCAGCATGCGCGATAACGACGCTTCAAGCCCCTCTTCCAGAGGGTAATAAACCCGGTATGACGGCACGCGGCTGTCCAGGTAGTCAGTAGCCACGGCCGGCCGTACGAAGAGGAAGTCGTTGTGGTAGTAGTCGCGATGCAGGATGCGGCACGACACCGAGTTGAAGAAGGTCTCGGCGCATTCCGGCTGCCGATGATCCGACAGAAGGCTGACGAATTCGGCCTTCACGTCCTGCCAGTAAGCCTGCAGCTCGGAGGACAGGGCAATTGCGCCCCCGGAGGGCGGGACGGCAGTGGCGCCGCGTAGCGCCTGGGTCAGGCGGGTGACACATTCGCGCACCCGAGTATCGTAGTACTCGATGCGTTCGCTCGACAGCTGCTGCATCTGCCGCCAGTCGCCGGCCTCGAACAGGGTTTTGGCGCGCTGGGCACTGTAGCGGAACAGCGAGTAATGCCGGTCGAAGCCTGCGAGGATGATCTCCGCCACCTGCTGGGGCGAGAGCCCCGGCGGGCCGGGGCGTTCGATCCGGCGGTGGTCTGAGTCCTGAGCCATGAAGGGTCCTGCGCGCCGCCTGTCGTTAGCGGGTTTCGTTGAACAGCTCGCGCCCGATCAGCATGCGACGGATTTCGCTGGTTCCCGCGCCGATTTCGTACAGCTTGGCGTCGCGCCACAGCCGGCCGGTGGGGTATTCATTGATGTAGCCGTTGCCGCCCAGGATCTGGATGCCGTCGCCCGCCATGCGCGTGGCGTTCTCCGCGCAATACAGA
The DNA here is from genome assembly GCA_035306485.1 of Burkholderiaceae bacterium. Taxonomy (GTDB): domain Bacteria; phylum Pseudomonadota; class Gammaproteobacteria; order Burkholderiales; family Burkholderiaceae_B; genus Yanghanlia. Next base: position 4,741 of record DATGNX010000146.1, on the reverse strand, counting down.
ATCACCGCGGCGCAATCCTTGCGCACTTCGCGCACGTGCGAGGCGCCCAGCGTATCCAGGTTCTTGCCCACGGCATAGCAGAAAGCACGGCTGGCCTGGAGCATGGTGTACATGTCCGCGACCTTGCCTTGCACCAGCTGGAACTCGCCGATTGACTGGCCGAACTGCTTGCGATCATGGATATAGGGCACGACCACGTCCATAACTGCCTGCATAATGCCAAGCGGGCCGCCCGCCAGCACGGCACGTTCGTAGTCCAGTCCGCTCATCAGCACCTTGACGCCGCCGTTGACTTCGCCCAGCACGTTTTCTTCGGGCACTTCGCAGTCCTGGAACACCAATTCGCCCGTATGGCTGCCACGCATGCCTAGTTTGTCCAGCTTCTGCGCCACCGAGAATCCCTTGAAGCCCTTCTCGACGATGAACGCGGTAATGCCGCGCTGGTGGGCCTCCGGGTCGGTCTTAGCGTAGACCACCAGTGTGTCGGCGTCCGGGCCGTTGGTGATCCACATCTTATTGCCGTTCAAAATGTAGCGGTCGCCTTTCTTTTCCGCGCGCAACTTCATGCTGACGACGTCCGAGCCGGCGCCGGGTTCGCTCATGGCCAGCGCGCCCACGGCTTCACCGCTGATCAGTCCGGGCAGGTAGCGCTGCTTCTGGGCTTCTGTACCGTTGCGATGGATCTGGTTCACGCAAAGGTTGGAATGGGCGCCATACGAGAGGCCTACCGACGCACTGGCGCGGGAGATTTCCTCCATGGCGACCATGTGCGCCAGATAACCCATGTTGGTGCCACCATACTCTTCGGCCACCGTGACGCCGAGGAGGCCCAGGTCGCCAAACTTTCGCCAGAGGTCCATGGGGAACTGGTCGCTGGAATCGATTTCCGTCGCGCGAGGGGCGATCTCCGCCTGAGCGAAATCGCGCACCGCGTCGCGCAGCATGTCGACGTCGGAACCCAGGTCGAAATTGAGGCCGGGAAGGTTCATGGTGAGGTCTCCAGAGTACTCGTTTTATTCTATGACGTTTACGTAAACGTCAATATAAGGGTTTCCGCCACGTCGGGGGCTAGGATCAGTCGCGTTGGGTAAGTAGCTCGCGGCAGTGATTCAGCTGGTCTTCAATCTCCAGCAGGGTCTGTTCCAGGTCCCGGCGTTGCTGCTCCAGCGTCGTACGATGCTTTTCCAGCACGTCGACATAATGGCGCAGCTGCGCGGTGGAATCGCCGGGGGCGGCGTCGTACATGTTGATGAGCGAAAGGATCTCCGATAGTTGGAAACCCATGCGCTTGCCCCGTAATGCCAGCTTGAGGCGGGTGCGATCGCGCGGATGATAGACCCGGTTGCGGCCCTCGCGGCTGGGACTCACGATGCCCTGATCTTCATAGAAGCGGATGGTGCGCGGCGTAATTCCGAATTCCTTGGCGAGTTCGGAAATCGTCCAGGTGGTCTGGCTCATGGGCGAGGGTGTACTTGCAGTTTACGTTAACGTAACATCATGCCATAACACCGGGCGCAGGAAAACGGCGCCCAGCAATGGAGAACCCTGAATGAACTTGAATGAGCAACGGCTGACGTATCCCTTTGGCGACACGCTGGCCGAACCGGGCACCGCCATGCACGTGGCGGATGGGCTGCGCTGGATACGCATGCCCTTGCCCTTTGCGCTGGATCACATCAATCTCTGGCTGCTGCGCGACCAGATCGACGGCCGTGACGGCTGGACAGTCGTGGATTGCGGCGTGGCCCGCCCCGAGGTACAGGCGCTATGGGAAACGATCTTTGCCGACGCGCTGGAGGGGCTGCCCATTCTGCGCGTCATCGTGACGCACATGCACCCGGATCACGTCGGCCTGGCCGGTTGGTTGTGCGAACGCTGGAACGCGCCGCTCTGGATGACGATGACCGATTATTTCGTGGCGCGCCTGTGGGCGCAGTCGGTGAGCGGCGACCGCGCGGCCGGCGGCCCCAACGGCCAATCCGCTGTGGAACATTTTTCACGTCACGGCTTGCGCGACGAGGACTCGTTGGAGAAGATCCGTCAGCGCGCTAATTACTACCCCAGCCTTGTCGGGCCGCTGCCCACCCAGTTTCGTCGCTTGCTCGACGGCGACCACGTACAGATCGGCGGGCGGGAATGGCAGGTGATCAGCGGCTACGGGCATGCGCCGGAACACGCGTCGCTCTATTGCGCGGCCCTGGACGTGCTGATTTCGGGCGATATGGTCTTGCCACGCATCTCCACCAACGTCAGCGTGTTCGACTTCGAGCCCGAGGCCAATCCCTTACCGCTGTACCTCAAGTCTTTAAAGCGCTTTGACGAATTGCCCGAAAACACCCTGATACTGCCTTCCCACGGCAAGCCCTTCCGCGGCCTGCACGAGCGCATTGCCCAGCAGCACGCACATCATGCGGAAAGGCTGGATGAACTTCTGCAGGCTTGCGCCAAACCCATATCGGCCGCCGAAGCCGTGCCCGTGCTGTTCAAGCGCAAGCTCGATCTCCATCAGCTCACCTTCGCCATGGGCGAGGCGCTCGCTCACCTGCACGCGCTTTATTTCGAAGGGAAGGTGTCGCGCCGCCTGGGCGAGGACGGCATCTATCGATTCCAAGCGGCATAAGCGCTCAGCGCTGCGAGGTCAGCAGTCTGAGGGCTAGGCCCAGGAACACCAGACCGGCGATGCGGTCCAGCCATACCCGGATGCGGGGTGAACGCTGCAGCCGCTCGCCGACGGCGCCCGAGAATACGGCCACGGCGCTGAACACAATTAGTGCCGCGAGCATAAAGAGCACTCCCAGCAACAGCATCTGTACACCGATGGAGCCGCGTGCCGGCGAGGCGAATTGCGGCAGGAAGGCGAGAAAGAACACCGTGACCTTGGGATTGGTGAGGCTCATGATGACGCCGCGGCGGTACAACTGGCCGCCGCTCATGCGAGGCGCCCGCGGTCCGTTTGAAGCGGATGCGCCGGATCGCAGCGCCCCCCAGGCCAGGTAGAGCAGATAGCCCGCCCCGGCCAGCTTCACGACAAGAAAGGCGGTTTCCGAAGCGGCGAAGACCGCGGCGAGGCCGGCCGCGACGGCGAGGGTATGGCCCAGCACGCCGGTGCAAAGTCCCAGCACCACCCACAGGCCTGCGGCGCGGCCCCACAGCATGGATTGCGTCAGTACGAAAAGATTGTCCGGCCCGGGAGAAAGGGCCAGCAGCACGGCGATACCGAAGAATGACAGGGCGACGTCCGGCGTCAGCATGGGAGATCCGGTGGAATGGAGCGGCAGCCGCAATTCTAATGCACGGTGATATGCTGTGCCTCGTTGATCACTAGGCGTTTTTCGACATGGCCGATTCCCAGAATACTCACCTCGACACCATTCTGCAGCACACCGGCATTGCGGATTTCGATCCGGTCACCGGGGCGGCCCCGGTGGCGTTGCCCTCAATGCGTACTAGCACTGTACGCTTCCGCGATCTTGATGCACTGGATGCCGCCTACGCGGCGCGCACGAAAGGCGAGCGTCGCGTGACATACGGGCGCGTGGGCATGGACACCCATGCAGCGCTGGAAGAGGTGTTCTGCAGCCTGGAAGGGGGACGCCGCGCCTTCCTCGCGTCTTCCGGCCTGGAGGCCATCACGTTGTCGATGCTGGCCTTGTTGAATGCCGGTGACCATGTGCTGATCGCCGATTGCGCCTACGGGCCCGTCCGCAACCTGGAATCCACCGTGTTGCGCCGCTTCGGTATTGAATCCACCTACTGCCCAGGCAAGGTCGAAGACTTCGAGGCGCAACGTCGTCCGGAGACCCGCATGCTGTATGTGGAGTCGCCCGGCTCGCTGCTTTTCGAGATGCTAGACCTGCGTGCGCTGGCGGAATATGCCCGCAAGCACGACCTGCTGCTGGTCGTAGATAACACCTGGGGCTCCGGCTATATCTATCAGCCTCTGGCTCTGGGCGCGCACGTCAGTGTGGTGGCGGGCACAAAGTACGTGGGCGGGCATTCCGATCTTATGTTGGGTGCCGTGATCGTGAATGATCCTGACCTCGCCCGTCGCCTGAGCGACAACCATTACGCGCTCGGGATGTCGGTCAGTGCGGACGATGCGTGGCTGGCTTTGAGAGGCGTCCGCACGCTACCTATACGCATGAAGGAGAGCGCCCGTCATGCCATGGCCGTCTGCGAATTCCTGTCCACGCGTCCCGAAGTCGCACGTATCTACCATCCCGCCTGGCCGGAAGACCCCGGCCACGCATTGTGGCAGCGTGACTGCACCGGCTCCAACGGCATGCTGGCCGTCGCGCTCAAGCTGGACACGGCCGCAGTGCGACGCTTCGTGAATGCCTTGCGTTTGTTCGGCATCGGTTATTCATGGGGCGGCTTTGAAAGCCTCGTGCAGTTGGTCGAGCCGTCGGCGCTCAAGGTACACAGTTACTGGCCCAACGACGGCAACGCAGTGGTGCGCTTGCACATCGGTCTGGAGTCGCCCGAGGACCTGATCGGCGACCTGACGCAGGCGCTGGCCGCGGCGTCCGCAGCTTAGCCAACGAAAAAGCCCCACCCGGAGTCCCGGCTGGGGCTTAGACGAGGCGGCGCGGCCGCTGGCTTATTGCGCTGCCAGCACCGCGTCCAGCCGTTTCTGGGCTTCCACGATCGCGTTTTCGTAAGTGCCGGTCATGGACGGCGAGGTCACGTAGCGGCCACCGATGGCCAGGCTCGGGGTGCCCTCGATGTTGTAGTTCTTCGC
>DATGNX010000145.1:0-50334 GCA_035306485.1 Burkholderiaceae bacterium | reverse complement strand
CGCCGCCAGCGCCGTCCAGTAGACCTGCAGTGCCGCCATGATGAAGGGCGCCGATGCGGGATCGACGTCTTCTTCGCGTTCCGCAAGTACGGCGTCGGCCTGGGCTTCAATAGCGTCTACGTCTTCGTCCAGGCGTTTTTTTAGTTCCTGGACTGCCTGCAGGGCGGGGGAGGGGAGATCGGCCAGGCCCGCTACGTGATCCAGCAACTGGGCCAGAATGTCACGCCAGGCCGGGTCGCGCGTCCAGCCGGTAGCCTGCAGCGGGGGCATACCGTGCGCTTGCGCCAGGTCGATGCGTTTCGGGTCGGCGCCCGGCACGGTGCAATGTTTAAGGGCCTGATGCTGGCCGTCGGCCAGACCGGCCATCAGCAGCAGGTAGGTGGAAAGCGGGTGGTCTTGCGCAAGCTGGCGCAGCCGAGCTGCGCGGTCGGCGAAGACGGAGGCGCGTACCGGTTGGCGGAGACGCGGAATGGTTGTGTGGTCGAGACTTTCGATCTCGCCACGCTCGAGGATACGCTGCAAAGCCGTTACTCCTGAAAAACATGGCTGCCCCGCGCGAGACGCCCGGGGCAGCCACAGGGTAAAGAGCCAATAAGTGGCGCTTACTTGTTGGGCGGCGGGTTACCGCGCATTTGACGCAACCAGAGGCGGTGGTGCTTCCAGGCCCAGCCTGGTGTGACCGTGCCGCGTGTCATGGCGCGTACCGAGCCCTTGACCCAGATGCCGGCGTAGATGTGCACTATGATCGCGCAAATTATGACGAATGCAAAGATCGCGTGCAGCACCGAAGCCAAGCGGATGACGTCGATCGTGAACAGGTGCGAGAAGTAAGACCTCCACATGACCACGCCCGTGACCAGCAGCCCGATCATCATGAAGACGAGCACGAAGAACAGCAGCTTCTGGCCGCCATTGTAGCGGCCCTGTTCCACGACTTTATCTTCACGCATGTTCAGCACATGGCGCGCTTGACCGATCCACTGCCAGTCCCGGCGGGACATGAGGTTGTGGCGGAACATGCGCGCCGCGAACACGAAGAAGCACAGGAACATCAGCACCCCGATGAAGGGGTGCAGGATGCGCGTCCAGACGCCGCCACCCAGCAGATTGCTCATCCAATAGAACGCCGGATGAAACAGAGCCAGGCCGGAGATCGTCAGCAGGATAAAAGTGATGGCGATGATCCAGTGATTCACGCGCTGGCCGGTTGTGTAGCGCTGGATCAGCCCAGGTTGGTTCACCTTATTCATCGATGAGCTCCTTGGCTTTGCGTTCGTCTTCCTGATCGGTCTCGTTCGGGCCGGTACGGATGTAGTGGTAGAAGCCCGCCAGTGCGGCGAACGCCATAGCGGCTACACCCAACGGCTTGGCGACACCCTTCCAGACCGCGACCATGGGGCTGATCTCGGGTTCCTTGGGGAGGTCGCTGTACAGACCCGGGCGATCCGCATGGTGAAGCACGTACATCACGTGAGTACCTCCGACTCCCGCGGGATCGTACAAGCCGGCGTTATCGAAGCCTCGGGACTTGAGGTCGACGATACGGTCGTCGGCGTGCTTGATCATGTCTTCCTTGGTGCCGAATACGATGGCGCCGGTCGGACAGGTCTTGACGCATGCGGGTTCCTGGCCGACCGCGACGCGGTCGGAGCACAGGGTGCACTTGTAAGCCTTGTTGTCCTTGTCGGAAAGACGCGGAATGTCGAAGGGACAGCCGGTGATGCAGTAGCCGCAGCCGATGCAGTTCTCTTCGTGGAAATCGACGATCCCGTTGTTGTACTGGATGATGGCGCCGGGTGCCGGGCAGGCCTTCAGGCAGCCCGGATCCTCGCAGTGCATGCAGCCGTCCTTGCGGATCAGCCACTCGAGGTCTCCGGCGGTGTTCTCGTATTCCGAGAACCGCATGACCGTCCAGGACTGGTCGGTGAGATCCATCGGGTTGTCATAGACCCCCACGTTGGTACCGATTTCGTCCCGTAGGTCGTTCCATTCCATACAGGCCACCTGGCAGGCCTTGCAGCCAATGCACTTGGTGGTGTCGATCAGTTTGGCGACGCCGCCGCCAATGACCTCTTGACGCACGCTAGGGGGCGGCGTGGTGGTCGCGGAGCGCCTTTTGATGTCCAGGGATTGAAGTGCCATGGGTCGCGCTCCTATGCTTTCTCAACATTGACCAGGAAGGACTTGAACTCGGGTGTGTACGAGTTCCCGTCACCTACCGGCGGGGTCAACGTGTTGGCCAGGAAGCCCGGCTTGGCCAGCCCGACAAAGCCCCAGTGCAGGGGAATGCCGACCTGGTGCACCGTTTTACCCTCGACGGTGAGCGCCTTGATCCGCTTGGTGACCACCGCCACGGCCTTGATGTAGCCGCGGTTGGAGGACACCTTGACGCGCTCGCCATGCCCGATGCCTAGTTCGTTGGCCAGGGCTTCGCCGATTTCGACGAATTGCTCCGGCTGCAGAATCGCGTTGAGCTTGACGTGCTTGGTCCAGTAGTGGAAGTGCTCGGTCAGGCGGTAGGTCGTGCCGACATACGGGAAGTCCTCGACCTTGCCCATGGAGGCCAGGTCCTGGTCGAAGATACGAGCGGCCGGATTGCTGATGGCCAGCTTGTTGTCCGGGAACAGCGGGTTGTAGCCCAGCGGGTTCTCGAACGGCTCGTAGTGGACGGGGAAGGGTCCTTCGGCCATGCCCTTGCGTGCGAAGAAGCGTGCGACGCCTTCGGGGTTCATGATGAAGGGCCCCATGCCGCCTGCCGGATTCTCGTCAGCCTTGTAGTCGGGCGTATCCGCACCCACCCAGCGCTTGCCGTTCCAATAGACCAGGCTACGGCGCGGGTTGAACGGTCGCCCGTTCAGGTCGCAGGAAGCACGGTTGTAGAGCACCCGGCGGTTCGCCGGCCACGCCCAGGCCCAGTTAAGGGTCTGCCCGATGCCGGTGGGGTCGCTGTTGTCGCGGCGCGCCATCATGTTGCCCGCTTCAGTCCAACTACCGGTGTAGATCCAGCATCCGCCCAGCGTCGTGCCGTCGTCGCGCATTTCGCCGAAGCCCGCCAGTTGCTCGCCTGCCTTGCGCAGTACGCGCGCCGGACGGGCGGGATCGGTTTCTTCGACGATGTCCACGATTGCGCGGCCGTTGATTTCCTTGGCCAGCTCGTGAGCATGCGGGTTGTTCGGCGTGGCGTACGGCCAGTACAGATTGAGGATCGGGTCTGGGAAAGCCCCGCCTTCTTTCTCGTACAGTGCGCGCACGCGCTGGTAGATGCGCGCCATGATCTCGATGTCGCTCTTGCCTTCGCCTGGAGGCTCGGCGCCCTTCCAGTGCCACTGAAGCCAGCGGCCCGAGTTCACCAGCGTGCCTTCTTCCTCTGCGAAGCAGGTGGTGGGCAGGCGGAAGACCTCGGTCTGGATCTTGGAGGAGTCGACGTCGTTGTACTCGCCCACGTTACGCCAGAATTCGGACGTTTCGGTAACGAGTGGGTCCATGACGATCATGAACTTGAGCTTCGAGAAGCCCTCGATCAGCTTGCGCTTGTATGGCGCGGCCGCCAGCGGGTTGAAGCCCTGGCAGATGTACCCCGACATCTTGCCCTGGTGCATCAACTCGTACACCTGCAGCATGTCGTAGGTGCGGTCCATCTTGGGCAGATAGTCGTACGCCCAGTTGTTGCCCGCATGTGCGGCGTCGCCCCACCACGCCTTCATGAGGCTGACGTGGAACTTGCCGTAGTTCTGCCAATAGCTGAGCTGGTTCGGACGCAGGGGCTTCAAGGCCCGGCGTTCGATATAGCCCTCGTACGTCTGTTCGTCGTCCCTGGGCAGGGTCAGGTAACCCGGCAACAGGTTGGACATGAGACCCAGGTCGGTCAGACCCTGGATGTTCGAGTGGCCGCGTAGGGCGTTCATGCCGCCGCCCGCAACGCCGATATTGCCCAGCAGTAGCTGGACCATCGCGCCGGTGCGGATGATCTGCGACCCGATCGTGTGCTGAGTCCAGCCCAACGCATACAGGATAGTGGCCGCACGATCAGTGGTCGCCGTGGAGGCCAGCATTTCGCAGACCTTCAGGAACTTGTCCTCAGGCGTTCCACAGACGCGCGACACCATTTCCGGCGTATAGCGCTCGTAGTGTTTCTTGAGCAGCTGGTACACACAGCGCGGATGCTGGAGCGTGGGATCAGCTTTTACGAAACCGTCTTCGCCCAGCTCGTAGTCCCAGGAAGACTGGTCGTACTTGCGCGATTTTTCGTCGTAGCCGGAATACAGGCCGTCTTCGAAGTTGAAGTCTTCCCGAACAATGTAGGGAAGGTCGGTGTAATTGCGCACATACTCGTGCTGCACCTTGTCGTTTTCCAGCAGGTAGCGGATGACCCCGCCCAGGAACACGATGTCGGTGCCGGTTCGGATGGGCGCGTAGAAGTCGGCCACGGACGCGGAACGGGTGAAGCGCGGATCGACCACGATCAGCTTCGCCTTGTTGTGCGCCTTGGCTTCAGTAACCCACTTGAACCCGCAAGGGTGTGCTTCGGCGGCATTGCCGCCCATGATCAGTACTACATCGGCGTTCTTGATGTCGACCCAATGGTTCGTCATCGCTCCACGGCCAAACGTCGGGGCAAGACCTGCCACCGTCGGGCCGTGTCAGACACGAGCCTGGTTGTCGAACGCCAGTGCGCCGAAACTGCGGAATACCTTGTGAGTGATGTATGCGACTTCGTTCGAGCTTGCCGATGCCGCCAGCATGCCTGTGGTCAACCAGCGGTTGACGGTCTGGCCGGCTTCGTTGCGCTCGATGAAGTTGGCGTCGCGATCGTCCTTCAGGAGACGAGCGATGCGGTCCAGCGCGTCGTCCCAGGAGATGCGTTCCCATTTGTCGGAGCCCGGCGCCCGGTACTCTGGGTACTTCAGGCGGTTGGGGCTGTTGATGAAGTCCGTAAGGGCGGCGCCCTTCGGACAGAGCGTGCCGCGGTTGACCGGGTGGTCGGCATCGCCCTCGATATGCATGATGCGCGGGTGAGCGTTCTTGGCTCCGTCGCCCAAGCTGTACATGATGACGCCACAGGCGACAGAGCAGTACGGACAGGTGTTGCGCGTTTCCTTCATGCGTGCCAGTTTGTATTGGCGGACTTCGGCCATGGCCGGAGTCGGAGCTGCGCCTAACAATGTCAGGCTAGAGCTTGCCAATGTCGTTCCTGTCACCTTGAAGAATTGTCGCCGGCTTACATTGACCATGGCGCCCTCCAGATGATTGAAGCTTATGTGAAGTAGCAAGTATGGGCCGCTGGTCCGGCGGCCGCATTACCGGCGAGTATAAGTGCCCCGGCGGCAAAATGCCACGAAGCACAATTGTTTGTAAGAGCCGTGTTTCGGAAGCGCTTATCGTAGCGTCGACATGTCGATCACGAACCGATAGCGTACGTCGGACTGCTCCATGCGCGTATAGGCTTCATTGATCTGGTCCATGCGGATCATCTCGCAATCCGGCAGGATGTTCTCCCGGGCGCAGAAGTCCAGCATCTCCTGCGTCTCGCGTATGCCGCCGATGGGCGAACCCGCGATTCGACGCCGGCCAAAGAGCAGGGGCGCCGTATGGATTTCCTCGACTGGCCCGATCTGGCCCACGATCACCAGTGTGCCGTCCACATCGAGCAAGGGCAGATACGGTTGCAGGTCGTGCCTTACCGGTACGGTATCAATGATCAGGTCCAGCCCATTGCGCGCTGCCTTCATGGCGTCGGGGTCGGTGGACACCAGTAAGCGGTGTGCCCCCAAGGCCTGCGCGTCGGCCGCCTTGTCGCCGCTGCGGCTTAATACGGTGACGTCCGCACCCAGTGCAACGGCAAGCTTTACGGCCATGTGGCCGAGGCCGCCCAGGCCGATCACTCCCACGCGGCTGCTCGGCCCGATATTCCAGGTCCGCAACGGTGAATAGGTAGTGATCCCGGCACACAGCAGGGGGGCGACCCGGGCGAGGTCAAGCTCGCCGGGTACGCGCAGGCAAAAGGCTTCGCGCACCACCAGGTGTCGGGAATAGCCGCCTTGCGTCGGTTCCTGGGTGAGGCGATCGCGATCGGCGTAGGTGAGTGTGCAACCCTTGCGGCAAAGTTGTTCCTCGCCCTTATGGCATTGGTCGCACTCCATGCAGCTGTCCACCATGCATCCGACGGCGACGTGGTCGCCGATGCGGAACTTTTCGACGGCCGCTCCCACATCGATCACCCGACCGACGATTTCATGGCCTGGCACGACGGGATACTCGGTGCCGCCCCAGTCGTTGCGGGCGGTGTGGAGGTCGGAGTGGCACACGCCGCAATAAAGGATCTCCATGGCGACGTCGTCGGGTCGCAGCGCCCGCCGTTGGAAGTTATACGGTGCCAGCGGGGTGTCCGGGCTGTAGGCTGCATAGCCGATGGTCTGCATAGTGGTGCTCCAAATGTCGTGTTCATTGGATGGTAACGCGGGCCGGTCGGCCCGCATATATGCCTTCAGTTGCATATTCACTTGGAGGCATATATCATTGCGGGCTCGAAGCGAGGGCAGACCGGTGCAAATCGGGGCTGCCTTCGTTTTTCTTTTGCCAACATGCAAGACATAGTTATGCCAAAAAAGCCCGAGAAGGCGATCACGGTGACGGTCCGCGCTAAGTCGAAACGCAAGCGCAGCACTGCCGCAACTGGCCAGATCCCGGCCGCCAGGGTGGCCACGCTCAAGGAGCTGCGTAAGGCCACACACCATACCCAGGACGACCTCGCCGTCGCGATGGGCGTGGGTCAAGGCACGATCTCCCGCATCGAAAAGCGGGACGACATGCTGGTCTCCACGCTGCAGCACTACGTCGAAGGCGTAGGCGGCACCCTGCAGATTCTCGCTACCTTCCCGAATCGCCCGCCTTTGGTGGTCGATTGCCTGGGCAAGAAGGCGGCGAGCCCCGCAAAGCACTCCCTCAAGAAATCCGCCGGCCCGAACGGTCAAGCCGGCCCCTGATCCACCTACGATGCACACCCTACAGACACCGTACTACCTCATCGACAAGCTGGCCCTGCAGCGCAATCTCGAGATCATCGATACCGTACGCAAGCAGTCCGGCGCTAAAGTCCTTCTGGCACTCAAGTGCTTTGCCACCTGGTCGGTCTTCGACCTGATGCGCCCCTACATGGACGGCACCACGTCGTCCTCCCTCTACGAAGTCAAGCTCGGCTATCAGAAGTTCGGCGGCGAGACTCACGCCTACAGCGTCGCTTACGCCGATCATGAAATCGGGGAAGTGGTCGCAAACTGCGACAAGATCATTTTCAACTCGATCCGCCAGCTGGAGCGTTATGCGTCCGCCGCGCGAGGCAAGCCCATGGGCTTGCGATTGAATCCCGGCGTCAGCGTTGCCGGCTTCGACCTTGCCGATCCCGCTCGTCAGTTCAGCCGCCTGGGTGAGGGCGACCCCGAGCGCATTCTTGGCGTGATCGACCGGCTTGATGGGGTCATGATCCACAACAACTGCGAGAATGATGACTTCGCCCGCTTCGATGAACTGCTCGGCGAGGTCGAGGCGCGTTATGGCGAGATCCTCAAGCGGCTGAAATGGGTGAGCCTGGGAGGCGGCATCAGCTTTACCGCCAAGGGCTATCCGGTGGATGCATTCTGCGAACGTTTACGCCGTTTCGCCGAGCAGTACGATGTACAGGTGTATCTGGAACCCGGCGAGGCCGCAGTGCGCCACAGCGCCACGCTGGAAGTCAGCGTGCTGGACATCGGCTACAACGGTAAGCATCTGGCGGTGGTCGACGCTTCCACCGAAGCCCACATGCTGGATCTGCTGATTTACCGGGAAACGGCGCCGCTGGGCGACGGCGCCGGTGAGCATGAATACATGATCTGCGGCAAGACCTGCCTGGCAGGCGACATTTTTGGCGAAGGCCGCTTCGAGTCGCCTTTGCAGATCGGGGATCGTATATCCATTGGTGATGCCGCGGGCTACACCATGGTCAAGAAGAATTGGTTCAACGGCGTCAATATGCCGTCGATTGCCGTGAAAGAAGCCAATGGCTCCGTGCGCGTCGTGCGCGATTTTTCCTTTGACGACTACGTCAACAGTCTGTCCTGAGACAGCACTGCTCATATCCGAACACTGGGGGGTTATCCAATGAAACGCAATGTACTTATTATCGGCGCCGGCGGCGTGGCACATGTGGCGGCGCATAAATGCGCTCAGAACAATATTCTGCTTGGCGACATTCATATCGCCTCGCGCACTGTCGAAAAATGTAAGGCGATCATCGCCTCTATCAAGGAAAAGGGCAGCCAGCGCGGCCCGGGCAAACTCGAGGCCCATGCGCTGGATGCCATGGATATCGAAGCAACCAAGAAGCTGATCCAAAGCACCGGAAGCCAGATCGTCATCAACGTGGGCTCGCCTTTTTTGAACATGTCTGTTCTGCAGGCGTGCATTGAAACCGGCGCTGCGTATCTTGACACTGCCATCCACGAAGATCCCGCCAAAGTGTGCGAAGCGCCTCCGTGGTACGAGAACTACGAGTGGAAGCGTCGCGATGCCTGCCGTGCAGCAGGCGTCACCGCCATCCTGGGTGCCGGCTTCGATCCCGGCGTCGTCAACGCTTACGGGCGCTACGCCATGGACGCGTACTTCGACGAAGTCGAATCGATCGACATCATCGACGTGAACGCGGGCAGCCACGGCCGCTATTTCGCCACCAACTTCGATCCCGAAATCAACTTCCGGGAATTCATCGAGACCGTCTGGTCCTGGGAAGACGGCAAGTGGAAGGCGAACGCCATGTTCGAGCACCGCAAGGACTGGGACCTGCCTGTGGTGGGCAAGAGCGCGACCTACCTCACCGGGCATGACGAGCTGCATTCCATGTCCAAGAACTTGGGCGTGCCCAACATCCGCTTCTGGATGGGCTTTGGCGACCACTACATCAACGTGTTCACCGTGCTGAAGAATCTCGGTCTGCTCTCGGCCAAGCCGGTGCGCACGGCCGAAGGGCTGGAAGTGGTGCCCCTGAAGGTCGTGAAGGCCGTGTTGCCGGATCCGGCGTCCCTGGCGCCCACGTATACCGGCAAGACCTGCATCGGCGACCTCGTGAAGGGCACCAAGGACGGCGAACCGCGCGAAGTCCTGGTCTACAACATCTGCGACCACGAAGAGAGCTTCAAGGAGGTTGGCAGCCAGGCAATCTCCTACACGGCTGGCGTGCCGGTTGTGGCGGCCGCCATGCTGATCGCCGACGGCGTCTGGGATGTGAAGCAGATGGCCAACGTGGAAGAGCTTGATCCCAAGCCCTTCATCGAGCTGATGAACCGTATCGGCCTCGTGACCCGGGTGCGCGACGCCCAGGGCGACCGCGTCCTGGACCCTCACGCGGAAGCGCCGGCCGCCAACGGTAAACAGAAGCAAGCGGCCTACGTGGCGGCCAACTAAGGGCGCTTGCATAACGGGCATGTCGGGTGCATGCTTGGTCCTGCATATGTGTGCAAGGAGCGAGTATGCCACCCGAGTCCGAGACCACAGGCCGATATCTCGTACTGCTGCGCAAAGAGAAGCCCGCCGATGGCGTGCGCCGCCTCAAGCAGCTCGCAGGCGTACGCATCCTGCATAGTCGCGGTCGCCGGTCCCGCCCCGTGGTGCCCGGCGAACATTGCGCGGTGGTGTTCGATCATATTGGCGTCGCGTTGCTCAGCTGTCCGCCCCAATCGCAGGTGAAGCTGGCGGAGGCAGCGAAGGAGCAGGGCGCCATACTTGCCGTTGAGCCGGAGCGCCGTGTGCATGCCAACCCGGCCGGCGGCAGCGACCTTGACGCCTATCTGCGCGGCTACCGCGATGCGGTGGAGGATCTCACGCGCCGGCTTTCCAACGATGCAATGCAAAATGCCGCGTCTCTGGTCGATGACACCGTTACGTGGGGTGTGCGCGCCGTGGCTGCCGACCGATCCGCGTTCACCGGCAAAGGTATCCGCGTAGCTGTGCTGGATACTGGGCTGGATCTTGAACATCCCGATTTCGCCGGGCGTACCATCAACGCGCAGTCGTTCATTGAAGGGCAGACCGCCCAGGACGGCAACGGTCACGGTACACACTGTGCCGGCATTGCGGCCGGTCCGCTCACTCCCGTCGAGGGGCCGCGCTACGGCGTGGCCGGCGAAGCGGAACTCTATGTGGGCAAGGTCTTAAGTGACGAGGGTGCCGGTGCGGATGGTACGGTGCTGCAAGGCATAGACTGGGCGATCGAGAACGGCTGCCACGTGCTGTCGCTTTCCCTTGGCAGTGCGATGCAGCCCGGACAAGGCTATTCAGCTGTATTTGAAGCCGTGGCTCAGCGGGCGCTGGCCGCCGGTACGCTGATCGTCGCGGCCGCCGGCAACGAAAGCAGCCGGCCCGAGTACATCGCGCCTGTGGGACACCCGGCCAATTGCCCGTCCATACTCGCGGTCGGTGCCGTGGATCGCAACCTGAAGGTGGCGCCTTTTTCATGCGGCGGCATTGATTCGGATGGCGGGGAAGTCGATATGGCCGCTCCGGGAGTGGATATTCACTCTGCCTGGCCGTTGCCGCAAGAGCATCGCACCATCAGCGGTACCAGCATGGCGACACCTTTCGTGGCCGGTGTGGCGGCGCTGCATGCGCAGGCTGATCCCGACGCGCGTGGCCGCGCCTTAGGTGAGCGTGTGCTTCAGACCGTGCAAAAGTTGGAGGAGCCGGAACGCGATGTCGGCGCCGGACTGGTGCAGGCACCGTCAGTTCAAACGGCATTGAAACCATGAACCAGATCCGCCTGACCATACTCGTGCACGACGCCTGGCGCGACCGCTTTACGCAGGTGGTTGAACGGTGCCGTAGCGCCGGCTTGCAGGTGGAGCGCGAGCTTGGGTCGGTGGGCGTGATCACCGGCTGCATGGACGAAGGCGGGGTGGAAGTCTTGCGGGGCGTTGAGGGCGTGTCCGCCGTAGAGCCCGAAAGGTCGCAACGCGCCTATCGGGCGCCCGATTAAGCCTCGGGCGCGTCCATCTGGGCCTGCAGGTAGTTCTGCAGGCCGATTTTCTCGATGAGGCCCAATTGCTTCTCGAGCCAGTAGGTATGGTCTTCCTCGGTATCGCGCAGCTGCGCCAGCAGTAGGTCGCGGCTGTTGTAGTCGCCCAGCTCTTCGCATAGCGCCATCGCAGCCTTGAGGTTGTCGCGTACGGTGTACTCGGTAGCCAAGTCTTTGCGCAGCATCTCTTCGACGGTTTCACCCGGCTCGAAGGGCAGGGGGCGCATGTCGGGCTTGCCCCCCAGGAAGAGCACACGACGAAGAATCACGTCGGCGTGCTGAGTCTCTTCTTCCATTTCGTGATTTATGCGCTCGTAGAGACGCATCAGCCCTTGGTCTTCGTACTGGCGGGAATGCACAAAATACTGGTCGCGGGCGGCGAGCTCGCCGCGCAGCAGTGCATTGAGACATTCGATGACTTTGGGGTGGCCTTGCATTGCACTTCTCCGGATTCTGCGATGTGACGCCGTGAAGGCGACAGGGCCATATTACCCGAGGCTGGCTTCCCGGTGCTGCCGGACCGAGTCAGCGTGATACAGTGGGCCGACCACGTCGGCCAATTAAGCAAGAAGGAGCAAGTTGCCATGAGCAGCACTGACACTTTCAAAGCAAAAGGCAAGTTGGAAGTCGCCGGAAAGGCGTACGAGATCCACCGGCTTCAGGCCGTTGCGGACGCCGGCTTCGATGTTGCGAGCCTGCCGTACAGCATGAAGATCCTATTGGAGAACCTGCTACGTACGGAGAACGGTAGCGATATCACGGCGCAAGATATCGAGGCACTTGCGGGATGGGACCCCGCCGCTCGCAGTAGTCGTGAGATCGCCTTCACGCCGGCGCGTGTACTGCTGCAAGACTTCACCGGGGTTCCGGCCGTGGTCGACTTGGCCGCCATGCGCGAAGCCATGCAGGCGCTAGGCGGCAATCCGGACCGCATCAATCCGCTGGCACCTGTTGAACTGGTGATCGACCACTCGGTCATCGTGGATGTCTTCGGCAGTCCCGACGCCTTCGCGCGCAACGTGGAGATCGAGTATGGCCGCAACGTCGAGCGCTACCAGTTCCTGCGCTGGGGTCAGACAGCCTTCAACGATTTCAAGGTCGTGCCGCCCGGTACGGGCATCGTGCACCAGGTGAACCTCGAGCATTTGTCTCGCGTTGTGTTCACCCAGGAAAAAGACGGCGTTCTTGCGGCCTACCCGGATTCCTGTGTGGGCACCGATTCCCACACCCCCATGGTCAACGGCCTGGGCATCGTCGCCTGGGGCGTGGGCGGCATCGAAGCCGAAGCCGCCATGCTGGGCCAGCCAATTTCCATGCTGATTCCCGAAGTGGTCGGCTTCAAGCTCACCGGTTCGCTGCCGGAAGGTTCCACCGCCACGGACTTGGTGCTGACGATCACGGAAATGCTGCGCGAACATCGCGTGGTTGGTAAGTTCGTCGAGTTCTTCGGGCCGGGTGTGGCTCAGGTTCCGCTGGCTAACCGCGCCACCATCGGCAACATGAGTCCCGAGTACGGCTCTACATTGTCGATCTTTCCCATCGACGACGTCACGCTTCGTTATATGGCCCTTACCGGTCGTTCGCAGGAACAGATCGCACTGGTGGAGGCCTATGCCAAGGAGCAGGGCCTCTGGCACGACCCGCAGGCCGAGCCGCGCTATACAGAGAGGCTGGAGCTTGACCTGTCCACCGTGGTGCCGTCCATTGCGGGCCCGAAGCGGCCGCAGGATCGCATTCCGCTGGCCCGGGCACAGGAAGCCTTCCAGGGTGCTTTGTCCGCACTCATCAGCACGTCGTCGCAGCCCCTGAAGGGGTATGACAAGGCGGTGGCGGAATCCTTCCCCGCCTCCGACCCACCCTCGCCAGATCAGCCTCAGAGAGTATCGGCGCCGCCCAACGACAATCTGGACGATGCGCCCAGCCACGGCGAGGAAGCCACGGCTGCGGTTGCGACGGCGGAACGTGAACCGATCCGCTTCACCCTGGCCGACGGCTCCAAATGCGAGGTCGACCATGGTTCTGTCGTGATCGCGGCCATCACTTCCTGCACGAACACCTCTAACCCGGCGGTCATGATGGCCGCTGCCCTGCTGGCCAAGAATGCAGTGGAGAAAGGCTTGAGCCGCAAGCCGTGGGTGAAGACCAGCCTCGCCCCCGGCTCGCGTGTGGTCACGGACTACTACGAACGCGCAGGGCTCACGCGCTACCTGGATGCACTGGGCTTCAGCCTGGTGGGTTATGGCTGCACGACCTGTATCGGTAATTCCGGTCCGTTGATACCCGAGGTGAGCCAAGCCGTCGCTGATTACGATCTGTCTGTGGTGTCGGTATTGTCGGGCAACCGCAACTTCGAGGGCCGTATTCACGCCGAAGTGAAGATGAACTACCTGATGTCGCCGCCCCTGGTCGTGGCCTATGCGCTGGCGGGCACCATGAACATCGACCTGTTCAACGACGCTTTGGGTCAGGACAAGGACGGCCGCCCAGTGTATCTGCGCGATATCTGGCCGTCGGCGGCCGAGGTCGCCGAGGTGATCGACGCGACCATTGAATCGAGCATGTACACCAAGGGCTATGCCGACGTGTTCACGGGCGACGACCGCTGGCGGGGACTGTCCACACCGCAAGGCGCCCTGTTCGAGTGGGATGCATCGTCCACTTACGTGCGCAAGCCGCCGTATTTCGAGAACATGCCGCGTCGGCCGGAGCCTGTGGACGACATCCTGGGAGCACGGGTGCTGGCCAAACTGGGGGATTCGGTTACTACCGACCACATCAGTCCCGCCGGGTCCATCGCGCCCAATTCGCCTGCGGCGCAGTACCTCATCAGCCAAGGCGTGGCGCCTAAGGATTTCAACTCTTACGGCTCGCGCCGCGGCAACCACGAGGTGATGATACGGGGAACGTTCGCCAATGTGCGCTTGCGTAATCAGCTGGCGCCGGGAACCGAGGGAGGCTACACGCGCGACTTCTCGCAGCCCGGCGGCCCCGTGTCCAGCATCTTCGAGGCGTCGCTCAACTATCAGGCGGCCGGCACGCCGCTGGTGATCCTGGCCGGCAAGGAATACGGCTCGGGATCGTCGCGCGACTGGGCGGCCAAGGGAACCATGCTGCTTGGGGTGCGGGCCGTGATCGCCGAATCGTTTGAGCGCATCCACCGGTCCAACCTGCTGGGCATGGGTGTGCTGCCGCTGCAATACATGGAAGGGCAGAATGCCGAGACGCTCGGCCTCACCGGGGAAGAAACCTTCGATATCGTGGGTGTGGCGAACCTGAACGACGCCGCATCCGTCGATATGGTGACGGTCCGGGCCGGCGGCATCACGTTCCAGGTGCGGGTGCGCATCGACACGCCCAGCGAGGCGGCGTACTACCGCCATGGTGGCATCATGCAGTACGTGCTGCGCAGCCTGCTGGAGCACTAAAGGAGCACTAGAGCAGTACTAAAGGAGTATTAGAAGGGCTACTAAAGTAGCCCTTTGGTAGCCCTGAAGTGAAACGCCCCCTTTAATGAACCGACCCCCGGAAGTTGGACGGTCGGTTCATTAAAGGGGGCGTTGTCGATCGCCTGCGCTTACTTTGCGAAGAGCTGGCTCATGTCCTTGAATGCCTTGAACTCCAGGGCATTGCCACAGGGGTCTAGCAGGAACATGGTGGCCTGTTCGCCCACTTGGCCCTTGAAGCGGATATAGGGCTCAATGACGAACTTGGTGCCGAAGGACTTCAGACGCTCGGCAAGCGCTTCCCATTGTTCCCAACCCAGCACGATACCGAAGTGCGGCACCGGCACATCGTGGCCGTCCACGGGATTCGTGCCGGCGTTTTCCTGCGACGGCGTCTTTGGGTGCTCGTGAATCACGAGTTGGTGGCCGTAAAAGTTGAAGTCCACCCAGTGGTCGCTGGAGCGGCCTTCCTCCAGACCGAAGACTTCGCCGTAGAAGCGGCGTGCGGCGGGCAGGTCGTAGACCGGGATGGCAAGGTGAAAAGGGGAAAGACTCATCGTGTGTCTCTACGTAAAGGTTGAGTTTGGATCATACCGGTGAGTTGGATCGGCCTCAACGGCCTACCGCATAGCCTTGCATGCCTCGCGGGTTGGCGCCCGCGCGCAGCACCAGACGACCCTCCGAATCGCGGCTGCGTGTGCAAGCCGCCATGCGGCTTTCCGACCAGGGGTCGCCCACCTTCAGTTCGTGGCCCGCCGCCTGCAGCGCATCCAGCGTCTCCTGCGGGAAGCGCGATTCGAGCGAGATCCGGTTCAGCGTGGTCTTGCGTGGCCAGAACGATGCCGGGAAGTGGTCCACATGCCAGGCGGGAGCGTCGATGGCCTCCTGCAGATTCATACCGTGCACCACATGGCGCAGGAAGAAGGCTGCCGACCATTGATCCTGCTGGTCGCCACCCGGTGTGCCGAAGACCATGTAGGGTTCGCCGTCGCGCAAAGCCAGCGAGGGCGACAGGGTGGTGCATGGCCGCACGCGCGGTGTAACTGTGTTGGGCAAGCCTTCGTCCATCCAGGTCATCTGCAGACGCGTGCTGATGGCGAAGCCCAGCGATGGGATGACCGGGCTTGAGGACAACCATCCGCCGGAAGGCGTCGCTGCGACCATGTTGCCGTCGCGGTCGATGACGTCGATGTGGCAGGTGTCGCCCACGAAGATCTCGCGCTCCGCCCATTCCTCCACCGGCGGAAGCGTGGCGAAGGTGGGTTCCCCGATGCCGAAACGTGCGTCGGCTGTGCGCAGCGTGCGTTCGGCGACCCCCAGGTCGGGCAGACGCGGGTCACGGCCCAGGGGACTGCCGGGCAGGAAGTCGGCCAGCGCGGCATCCCCGACCAGCGCCCAACGGGCGCACAGGTAGTCATCGGACAGCAAGGCCATCTGGGCTTCACGGTCGGCGTGCGGCGCATCGCCGTACCAGGCCAGGCGATCGGCCATAGCCAGCTTGGTTGCTTCCGTGATCCGGTGTACGAAGCCTGCCGTATGCGCCGGATGATTCTCGAGACCGGCATGGCGCAGCATGCCCAGCTGCTGCAGGAAGACGGGACCCTGGCTCCAGAATCCGCACTTGGCAACCGTGTAGCGTCCGAAGTCTTGAGTCAGCGGGTCTTCCACGCCCGCGCTCCAGGCGGCCATGTCTTCGTAGCGCAGCAGGCCCGTGTGGGATTCCCCGGTG
The DNA here is from genome assembly GCA_035306485.1 of Burkholderiaceae bacterium. Lineage (GTDB taxonomy): Bacteria > Pseudomonadota > Gammaproteobacteria > Burkholderiales > Burkholderiaceae_B > Yanghanlia. The sequence continues at coordinate 34,121 of DATGNX010000145.1, read as the reverse complement.
CTGTCGCGTACTTTTTCATTGCGGTAGTAGGCATCGATCTCGCGTGCCACGAAGCCCTGATACCAGCAGCGCAGCGCGGCATCGATCACTTCGGTTCGCGTGCCGCCTTCTGCCTCGGCCGTGCGCAGGACGCGCTCATAAGTGTCCGCCAGACCCCGCAGCCGGAACAGTGCGCCGGGTTGCGGCACACGCCCGCCCGGTAGCCAGACGTCGGCCGAGCTTTTCCAGTGCTCGCGGAACAGGTCCTGTACGGCGTAGATCGCTTGCACGCCGCGGGCCACCAGCGGGAAGCCGTTACGGGCGTATTCAATGGCGGGGGCCAGCACATCGGCCAGCGACCACGTGCCGTAGTCGCGCAGCATGGTGACCCAGCCGCCGAATGCACCGGGTACCGTGGCGGGCAGTACCCCTATGCCGGGAACCTGTTCCAGGCCGAGTCGGCGGAATGCCTCTACGGTTGCTTCCTCTGGAGCGGGACCTTGTCCGCAAATGGCGCGGGCTTTCTTCTCCTTCTCGCTCCACAGCAAAATGGGGACTTCGCCGCCGGCGCCATTCAGGTGCGGCTCGACGACCTGCAGTACGAAACCGCCGGCAACCGCCGCGTCGAAGGCGTTGCCGCCTCGTTCGAGGACGCTCATGGCGGTTTGCGATGCCAGCCAGTGAGTGGAGGCGGCGACGCCGAAGGTGCCGGTGATCTCCGGCCGGGTGGTGAAGCTCGTCATGTTCGTTCCAGGTTACGGTTAATCGGAGGGGCGTTCGCCGTAGCGTTTGGCGAGTACGGCACAGACCATCAGTTGTATCTGATGAAAGATCATCAGCGGCAGCAAGAGGGTGCCCATTGCGGCTCCGCTGAAGATCACCTGCGCCATGGGTACGCCTGTCGCCAGGCTTTTCTTGGATCCTGCGAACAGGATGGTGATGCGGTCTTCCAGGCTGAAATTGAGTCGTTTGGCAATGCCGCCAACGATCACCAGGATCAGCAGCAGCAACACGCAGCAGGCCAGAATCAGCGCCAGCAGTTGCCAGACCGGCAGGTGGCTCCAGATACCTTCCACCACTGCCTGGCTGAACGCTGTGTAGATCACCAAGTAGATCGAGCATTGGTCCACGTATTTCAGCCATGCCTTGTTCTTGTCCACCCAGGTTCCGATCCAGCGCCGGCAGATCTGTCCCGCCACGAAGGGTACGAGCAGCTGCAGTGTGATCTTGCCGATGGCTTCGCCCACCGGCATGCTTTGCACGGCCGCGCCGAGCATCAGCAAGACCAGCACCGGCGTGATAAAGATGCCGATCAGACTGGACGTTGCGGCCGAGCAGATCGCAGCCGGTACGTTGCCGCGCGCCATCGAGGTGAAGGCGATGGCCGACTGCACGGTCGCGGGCAGGGCGCACAAGTACAGCATGCCGCGGTACAGCTCGATGCCGATCACCGGCTCCAGGATCGGACGCAGGGCCAGGCCCAACGCGGGAAATAACAGGAAGGTGCATGCGAACACCACGCCGTGGAGGCGCCAGTGGGCGATCCCGGCCAGCACCGTGGCGGTCGGCAGCTTGGCCCCATGCAGGAAAAAGAGCAGCCCGATCGCCAGGTTGGTGGCCAGCTCGGCAATCTGCGCCGACTTGCCGGAGACCGGTGCGACGGTCGCCAGTACGACCAAGCCGATCAGGATCAGGGTGAAATTGTCAGGTAGAAAGCGTGGCCGCTTCATGAAAAACGCCAAAGAGGGGGAAGGAAGCGCATACTCTAGTATGCTCGCAGCTTTCGTGCTAACGATATAACGTCCATGAATATCGGTAAAACGACAGACCCTTCGCGCCTGCCGCAGCGTCCCGTGCCGGCGTTGGCGGGCTTGCCGCGCCCGGTTTATGCACGCGTGGAAGACATTCGCCGGCCGCAATCCACGCGGCCGCATCACCATCCATGGATCCAGCTTTCCTACGCCAGCCAGGGTGTATTACAGATCCGGACGGACCAGGGCTTGTTCCTCGCTCCGCCCCAATGGGCCATCCTGGTTCCGCCCGGCCTGGAGCATACTGTGATGAATACTGCCGGGACTCAGATGCGCAGCCTGTACATCGATACCGCGGTCTTCCCGGACGTCGCACCGGAATGCCAGGTATTGGAGGTGTCCGACCTGCTCCGGGAAATGATCCGCCACTTTTCGGGTCTGCCTGCCGAGTATGACGAAAGCGGCCCGCCGGGAAGGCTGGTGAGCGTCATGCTGGACTTGATCCACGCGGCGCCTCGGGAAGCCTTTTCCCTACCATGGCCCGCCGACGCGGCCTTGGCGGACATTTGCGCGGACATCGTCGGAGACCCCGCGAGCCCCTTGCGGCCGGCGGATTGGAGTGTCGCGATGGGCGTGTCGACACGTACACTGGAGCGGCTGTTCTTGCGGCACACAGGCATGAACATGAAACGATGGCGCTTGCGCGCCCGGCTGCTGCGCGCCTTGCCTTTGCTTGAGCGCGGCGACAGCGTGACGGACGTCGCGCTTGCCTGCGGCTACGATTCGACCTCCGCCTTCATTGCCTCGTTCCGTCAGTTCTTCGGGCGGACTCCGGGACGATTTTCCGCTGCGGTGGACTGAGGCGCGGGGCGCACCACCACCGGGTCGAAGTGGGTCATGACGTCGAGCACGTCTTCGTGCAGCATGACTCGCTTGCGCGCCTCGGAAGCGATTTCGTGCCCTTCCTGGATGGTCAGGCTGCCATCCATTTCCAGATCGACCTCCACCCAGATCATGTCGCCCATCTTGCGCGTCTTTAGACCATGGATGCCAAGTAGTCCCGGGGTGGAAAGCAGGTGCTCGCGGATGCGCGCCTCCGTCTCATCATCGACGCTGCGGTCCATGAGGTCGTTGAAGGCGTCGTAGAAAAAGAGCCAGCCCATGCGGGTGATCATGAGCCCCACCACCATGGCGGCAAGCACGTCCGCCAGTGGAAAACCCGCCAGGCTTGCGCCCACGCCAACCGCCACGACCAGTGAAGAAGCGGCATCCGAGCGCGCATGCCAGGCGTTGGCCACCAACATGGTGGAACGCACGCGTTGGCCTACCTTCAGCAGATAACGGAAGAGCGCTTCCTTGGCGATCAGTGTGACGATGGCCGCCACCAGCGCCAGTACGTGTACGGGCGGCGGCGGTTCAGAGGCGGTGAGTCGCGGGTACCCCGACCACAGCAGGCCGAGACCCACCACAATGAGCAGGACCCCGATGGTTAGCGACGCGGCCGTCTCGAACCGGTAATGCCCATAGGGATGCTTGTCGTCCGGCGCCTTCGAACTGTGTTTGTTGGCGACCAGCACCACAAAGTCCGACAGCAGGTCGGACAGCGAGTGGATGGCGTCGGCCACCAGTGCGCTGGAGTTCGCCAGCACGCCGAAGATGAACTGTCCGATGGACAGGGCAGTGTTGAGCAGCACGCTAACCAGCGTGCTGCGGAAACCGGCGGCCTGCCGTTCGCGTTCGCCGGGGCCGCGGTCCTCCGGCAGGGGCAGGCCGTCAGGTCTTTGGGGCATGGCTTAGCTGATGCGCATGCCTGGCTGCGCGCCGGGCCAGGGGTGCAGCACGTAGATGCCCGGATTGGTTTTTTCGTCCGCATCGCTGGCGGCGAGCACCATGCCTTCGGAGACGCCGAACCGCATCTTGCGCGGCGCGAGGTTCGCCACGACGACCGTCAGTTTGTCGACGAGATCGGCGGGTTTATAGAAGGACTTAATGCCCGAAAAAATCTGGCGATGGCGACCTTCGCCGACATCGACCATCAGGCGCAGCAGTTTGTCGGAACCTTCCACTTCCTCTGCCGACACGATGCGGGCAATGCGCAGGTCGACCTTGGCGAAATCCTTGATGTCGATGGTTTCGGCAATGGCTTCGCCGCCGGGGGTGACGGGCGCTGCCGCGGGGGGCTCGAAAAGGGCGTCGAGCATGGCGGGTTCCACACGCTGCATGAGGTGCTTGAAAGGAGCGATGGACGTAGGCAGCACCGCGGCGTCCGACCACTGGAAGCCACGGTCTTCGCCAAACAGTTCGCGCGCCACGCGGTCCGTGAGCACGGGCAGCACCGGGGCGAGCATGACCGACAGCGCTTTGAAGCCTGCCAGGGCGCGCGAGCAGATATCCTGCAGACGGGCGCGCGTGTCGTCGTCGGCGGCCTGGATGCCCTTGGCGAGCACCCAGGGCTGGGCCGCGTCGAACGCCTGGTTGATGACGTCGGCCTGAGCCATGATGCGACGGATCGCTCGGCCGTATTCGCGCTGTTCCAGGTCCTTGCAGACCTGAGCGGCAACGCCGGAGAGTTCTTCTTGCAGGGCGCTGGTGTCGCCCAGGTAGCCCAGCTTGCCGTCGAAGAACTTGCTGATGAAATTCGCGGCCCGGCTGGCGATGTTGACGTACTTGCCGACAAGATCGCTGTTGACCCGTGCGATGAAGTCATCCGGGTTGAAGTCCAGATCTTCCACGTGGGAGTTCAGCTTCGCGGCGATGTAGTAGCGCATCCATTCGGCGTTCATGCCGATTTCCAGATAGCGCAGCGGCGAAATGCCTGTACCGCGGCTCTTGGACATCTTTTCGCCGCTGACGGTGATGAAGCCGTGCACGTTCAGGGCGTCCGGCGTCTTCAGGCCGGCGAACTTCAGCATGGCGGGCCAGAATAGCGCGTGGAAATAGACGATGTCCTTGCCGATGAAGTGGACCTGCTCGGTGTCGCTGGCCGGATCCAGCAAGGCGTAGAAATCGAGGCCCGACTTTTCGCAGTAGGCCTTGAGCGACGCCAGATAGCCGACGGGAGCGTCGAGCCAGACATAGAAGTACTTGCCCGGTGCGTCGGGGATGGGGATGCCGAAATAGGGCTCGTCGCGGGAAATGTCCCAGTCGGCCAGATTCGCTTCGTCCTGATCGTTGGCACCCAGCCATTCGCGAGTCTTAGCCAGCACTTCAGGCTGGAGCCGCTTGTCGCCGTTGGCGTTTGTGCCGGTGACCCAGTCGCGCAGAAACGCGACGCAGCGGGGATCGGACAGCCGGAAGAAGAAGTGCTCGGAGCTGCGCAACACCGGCTTGGCGCGGGTAAGGGTCGAGTACGGCTCGATCAGTTCGGTGGGCGAATACACGGTGCTGCAGACCTCGCAGGCGTCGCCGTATTGGTCCTTGGCGTGGCAGTGGGGACATTCGCCCTTGATGTAGCGATCCGGCAGGAACATGCCCTTTACAGGATCGTAAAACTGCTCGATGGTCTTGCTGTAGATGAAGCCCGCCTCTTTGAGCCGGTGGTAGATCCGGTGGGAAAGGTCGACGTTCTCCGGGGAATCGGTGGAGTGCCAGTGATCGAACTGGATATGGAAGCCGTTCAGATACTGCGGGCGCTCGGCCGCGTACCGGGCCACCAGGGCCTGCGGGGTGATGCCTTCCGCTTCGGCCTTGAGCATGATGGGCGCGCCGTGCGCGTCGTCCGCGCCGACAAAGTGCACCGTGTGGCCTGCCATGCGCATAGAACGCACCCAGATGTCGGCCTGGATGTATTCCATGATGTGGCCGATATGGAAAGAGCCATTGGCATAAGGCAGGGCGGTGGTGACGAACAGGGTGCGTGGCATGTCGGGTTGGAAAAAGATTCAAAACACCGATTTTAGCCAAGCTGGGAAAGTGCGGGCGCGATACCCCGGTGCGGACCCAGGGCAAGCCGGCACCGGATGGACAGCCAACGTATAGTGTGACGGTCCGTAATATCTGGTTCGCGTCCGTAACGCGGGGCGGCTTACGGGATTTCGCGCATCTCGATGTCGGTCACGTCCTTGGGGCGAAAGGACTGCCGCGCCTGATAAGGCCGGCGACGCTCTTCCCAGTAGGCCCGGACGCCGAAGGGCCGGCCCTTGATGCGCGCGACCACGTAAAGAATCGCGACGGCGATGGCAGTGGACACCATGAAAATGGCGGCCGCGATCATGCCGAATATCGCCAGGACGAGAAACAAGATGCCGCGGATAATCTGATTAAATGTATTCATCGTATCGATTGAGAAACCCTCGTGGGATAAAAGTTCCCCCGATCCGGTATTCTTGGTCCGTTCAGAACTGGAAGTGTCCTTATGAGTTTGAATCCTGATCGAGTCGTTGCCGCCCTTGAAAGCGTGCTGGATCCCAATACCCGCAAGGGTTTGTCCGTAGAGCCCGATGCTTGTGACATCCGCATCGAAGGGCAACGCGTATCACTAACTGTACCGCTGGGATATCCAGTAGACAATGGCGACGCCGAATTGGTGAAACGGATTGAAACGGCGCTGCAGCAACAAGGCATGGAAGCAGGCGACATCCGTCTGGCTACCCGCATTGCCAGCCATGCGGTGCAGCCGGGTCTGCGCCCGCTGCCCACTGTGCGCAACATCATCGCCGTTGCCTCCGGCAAGGGGGGCGTGGGCAAGAGCACAACATCGGTCAACGTGGCGCTGGCTCTTTCACGCCAGGGCGCCCGTGTGGGCTTGCTGGATGCCGACATCTACGGTCCCAGCGTGCCAATCATGCTGGGCGTATCCGAGAAGCCCAAGAGCATCGAAAACAAGATGATGGCGCCCGTAGTGGGTCATGGCATCGAGTCCAACTCCATCGGCTACCTCATCGACGAAGACGCGCCGGCCATCTGGCGGGGCCCCATGGTCGTTCAAGCGCTGGAACAACTGCTTCGGCAGACTCAGTGGGGCGACCTCGATTACCTCATCATCGACATGCCGCCGGGCACGGGCGATATCGCCCTTACGCTGTCGCAAAAGGTGCCACTGGCGGGCGCCGTCATCGTCACGACGCCCCAGGATCTCGCATTGGCGGACGCCAAGCGCGGCCTGCGCATGTTCCAGAAGGTCAACGTGCCGGTACTCGGTATCGTCGAGAACATGTCGGTGCATGTGTGCACGAACTGCGGGCATGCGGAGCCGATTTTCGGAGAGCACGGGGGCCGGGAGATGGCCTCGCAATATCACGTTCCGTGGCTGGGGGCGCTGCCGCTGCAGATGAGCATACGCAGCCAGACCGACTCGGGTCGGCCCACCGTGGTGGCGGAGCCGGACGGCGAAGCGGCCAAGGCCTATCACGCCATTGCGCGTGGCTTGGCGGCTAATGTCTCTATTTTGCCGCCCGACCGTTCCGCTTTCACCCCCACGGTGGTGGCGCGCAAAGGCTGAGTACATGCGCCGCTGTCTTGCATGTCTGGCGGCATTCCTGGGTGTGTCGGGCGCGGCATGGGGCGCGTCGCGCCCCGAAGTGGTGATCGACCCGGGCGGCGTGCCGCCGGCGGCGCTAGTGTCCATCAACGGCGCCGTCGAGGCGATCACGCGCTTGGCCGAAGACCAGGACGGAGGCGAGGTCGAACGCTTGCGCAGGCGAGCGCACGATGCGACGGTCTCCGCCCTGGAAACCCAGGGTTATTTTTCGCCTGTGGTGACGCTCGAGGTTGGGCAGGACTACGCCGGAGAGACCTGGGACATCATCATCGAACCGGGGCCGCGTACGTTAGTGCGCGGCGTGGACCTGCGCTTTGAAGGCCAGGTGGCCGGCCCCGATTTCGAGGGGCGCCGTAACGAGGCGCGAGAAGCCTGGCCACTCGGCGTCGGAGAAATCTTCATCAATGAAGAGTGGGGTAGCGCGAAGACGGCGCTGCTGGACGAAATCAACACCAAGGATTTCTACTTCGCCCGGATCACGCATTCGCAGGCCACGATCGACGCAGAGGCCGCCAAGGCGGACTTGGCGGTGGAGATCGACAGCGGTCCGCGGGTGAGGATGGGGCCGCTGAAGGTGATCGGCCTCAGGCGGGTTCCCGCGAGCCTGATCGACCGCTACGTGAACTACAGTCAAGGCGAGCCTTACGATCAGGAACGACTGGACGACTGGCAGCAGGCGCTGCAATCGACCACCTTCTTCCGGGGGGCTTTCGTCACCCTGGATGCGGAAGGTTCCGACCGCCGTGAACTGCCCGATGGCGAAGTCGAACTGCCGGTGCGGGTGCAGGTTTCGGAAGCGCCGGCACGTCGTTTCACTTCTTCTTTGGGGGTGGACAGCGATCACGGTCTGGGCGCGGAAGCCCTGTTCCGTCAGAACATCGTAGCGGGCCTGCCCATATCGATCGAGACGGGCGCGGGCGTAAACCGCCACCGACAAAGGGCTTTCTTCGACGTTCACCTACCGCCCACCTTCAAGGGTTACCAGGACAGCGTGGGCGTGCTCTACGAACATTCGGACATCGAGGGTGTGGACAACACACGCTATGGCCTGGGCTGGAAACGCCGACAGGAGCGCAAGGCGGCGGGCGATAGCCGGGTCGAGTACGAGACTCAATGGGCCCTGGTGGCTGCTCATGATCGCACCAGGATCGACGGCGCCGACGACTTCGAAGTGCCTACTCTGGTCGGCACCTGGCAATGGCTGCGGCGAGACGTGGATGCCAAATACGATCCGCGCGAGGGCAATCTCGTGGACGTCGGCCTAGGTGCCGGCGTGACACTGGACAAGGCGGAGCCCTTCTATCGCGCCAGCCTCAGGGCGCAGCAGTGGTGGACACTGGGCGCACGCGACGTCCTGACCGTGCGGGGGCAGGTGGGCAAGGTGTGGTCGGACACGGATCGCCTGCCGCAGGACTTCGGCTATCGCATCGGCGGCGCTCGCTCGGTGCGCGGCTACAAGTACAACAGCATAGGGATCCAGCGTGGGGACGCGACCTACGGCGCGCCGGCCATGGCTGTGGCCAGTGTCGAGTACATTCATTACTTCACCGAGCAGTTGGGGATGAGCGCGTTTATCGATGCGGGTGATGCGGCGGAATCCTTCGGCGACATGAGCATGCATCTGGGCTACGGTCTGGGTGCCGCCTTCGTGACTCCCGCCGGGCCCTTCTATATCGATCTGGCCTGGGGCCAGAAGGATCGCCGACTGCGGCTCCATTTTTCTCTGGGTATCGCATTCTGATGCGTGTATTTCGCTGGTTGGGTCGATTCACCCTGATCGCAGGCCCCTTGGCCGTGCTGATAGTCTTCGTGCTGACGGCCTTCCTCATGTGGGTGCTGCTCACGGCGCCGGGCACCCGGTGGGCCCTGCATACGGCGGTGGACGCGTTGGACGGCGAGGTGACCGGCGTTGAGGGCAGCGTCTGGAATGGTCTGCGTATCGGCGATTTATCTCTGTCCTTCCCCGGCGTTGACTTGCGCCTGGAAAAGGCTGAACTGGACTCCGACTGGCGGCGCCTGTTGGACAGACAGCTTCATGTACACACATTGCGCGCTGAGACCGCTTGGGTGGATCTTCACTCCGGGCCGGCGGATTCCGCGCCCGCCGAAACGGCGGAGGAGCCCTTTGCGCTGCCGGAACTTCCGGTTTCGATTCGTATAGACGACGTATCTCTTGGCGAGCTCATTCTCACCCAGGACGGTAAGCCGTTGCCGATGACGCTGGAAAAGTTCGCTGCGGCGCTGGCAGTGGGTCCCGAACACGGCCAGCTCTGGCTGCGCGGGCTTTCAGTCGCTACGGAAAGTCTGGCACTGGATCTGGAGGGAGAAGCCAATCTGGAAGCCTTGCGGCACCCCTGGCCGGGGGTGATCGATCTGGATGCAACGGTAAACGGGCTGCGGCCAGGCTCACTTGTGTGCTTTCACCACATGCTGCCGACCTTACCCGTGGGCAAGCGCGTGCAAGACAACATCACCACTCTGTTGGCAGGCGTTGTAGGGGATGCATGCCCATTGCGGCTGACCGCGCGCGCCAGTGGCTCGCTGGACGCAGTTTCGCTCGCGGTGTCGGGCGAAGGGCAGGGCATGAGCCTGAACGCGCGGGCGGAACTGGCGCCATTGGCGGCGATGCCCTTGAATTCCGCGAATGTCGATTTGGACTTGCCGGACGGTTCTTCCTTGAAAGGGCATGCCGGCTGGGAGGCGTCCGGCGATGTGCTGGCGGGGGAGCTGGCCGCCGAGCGGCTGGATGCGGGGCAGCTGGCCGGAGGCGCCATACCGCCCGCTCTGTTGGGATTCGACAGCCGGTTTCGATTGCAGGTGGATGCGGAACAAACCATAAGAGGCGTCGATCTGTCGCTTCAGTTTCACGAGGGGAGCGAGTGGAATGGCCAGCCCTTGTCCGGTCGTGCCCATGTGGCAGCCACATTGCCGGTCGTCGGCAAGCCATCCGCGGCGGCGCCCGCTTGGCTGACGGCGGCGTTGCAGAAGCTCGATCTGGATCTGACGCTTGGAAAAAATCAGATTCATAGCGAAGGCGGCATCGGAGCGCCGGATAGTCATTTGAAGCTGGACGTGAAGGCGCCGACGCTGGCGGACTTCTGGCCGGGCATTCCCGGTGGGCTCAGCCTGCAGGGTGCCGTTGACGGCGGAGTGGCCCGGCATGCCGTGGATCTTCAAGGACGCTACGTGCCGGAAAATGCCAGCCGCGATCAAATCGGTACCGCGCCCATTTCCGTGGCGCTCAAGGCCGACGGCGGCTGGGGCGGAGAACCGCAAGGCTGGCGCGGCCGTGTCTCGGCGCTGAAGGTGGATCATGCCCACTTGAGCAGTGCGCTGGCGGCGCCGCTGGAACTCGCTTATCTGCCGGCGGCCGTCGCGCCGCAATGGCAATGGAGCGCTGGAGCCACCGTACTTCACTTAAACGTGAAAGGCCGTCGCATGCTGGAGGTCAACCATGCCGGCTCACGCGGGGGCCCCGGGCGCTGGGAAACGGATGGTCGCATTGAGCGACTCTTAGTGTCTCCGCAAGTTTTGCAGCAGATCGGCGCGGATTTCGACATCGACGCGCTGAAGGAGGATGAGCGCGGCGGCGTGAAGGTTCGCGGCGCCCGTGACGCGGACGACTGGGCGCTCATATTCGGCCTGGACTGGGGGCTGCGCTTTGACGGCGCTCACCAGGGCAAGGTGAGTCTGCGCCGCGTGTCCGGGGACGTCATGGTGCCCGGCGCCACACCGTTTCCCCTGGAGCTGCAGGAGCTGCTGTTGGAGCTGAACTTGGCGCGCGCCGATGCAAATTCCAGCCGTCTGGCGGCGGAACTGACCGCGAATACGCGGCGCATGGGCAATATTGCGGCCACGGCTACGACCCTGGTTCATGCAACCCCGGGTGGAGGCGTAGTGCTGAACCCGAGTGACGCCAAGACCGTGACAGTGAAGGCCGGCGTTGCCGACCTGGGCTGGACCAGCATCTTCCTGGGCGATGCCCTGGACCTGGGCGGCGCGGTACAGGCCGATCTCAAGCTGAACAGCCGGCCCGATGGCAACTGGACCAGCTCGGGCACGTTGCGCGGAGAGAACCTCAGAGTCGTCATGATTGATCAGGGAGTGCGCCTGCTGGACGGAACGCTCCAGGCGCACGTGGAAGATGGCCGGCTGGTACTGGACCGGCTGGCCTTTCCCGCCAGGTTGCGGGCCGAGCCTAAAGAGTGGCGTACGGCGGAGTGGATAAGCACGAACCCGGACGCCAAGGGCGGTTCGCTGGTGCTGACGGGGGAATGGGACCTGTTCGAGTCCCGCGGCGCGATCGATGCAGCGCTGCATCGCTTCCCCATCCTGCAGCGTGCGGACCGCTATGCCATGATGACGGGCAATGTCAGGCTCGAGGCCGAACTGCCCAATGTTGCCATCACGGGTAAGGTGACCGCCGATGCGGGCTGGTTCGACCTGGACATGCTGGGCGGCATCCCCACTGTCGACAGCGACGTCGTCGTCGTGCGGGCCGGCGAGGAACAGGAAGTAAGTGTGCCGCTGGGCGTGACGCTGGATCTGGAGGTCGACCTGGGGCCGCGTTTCTACCTCACGGGTTATGGCTTGAATTCCGGTCTGGTCGGCAACATGCGTGTGATCATGAATGAAGGCAAGCTCACCGGCATGGGTGCCCTGCGCACGCGCGGCGGTGCCATCGAGGCCTATGGGCAACGCCTGCAATTGCGCCGGGGCGCCATCACTTTCCAGGGCGATATCACCCGCCCGGTTCTGGATATCGAGGCCTTGCGCACGGGACTTGCCGTGGAAGCCGGAGTGAGGGTGGCGGGCACCGCGCGCAAGCCGCGCATCGAGTTAGTGTCCTACCCTGCTGTGAGCGAAATCGAAAAGTTGTCCTGGCTGCTGCTGGGTCATGGACCCAATGAATCGGGAGGCGACATGGCGCTGCTGTTTTCGGTGGGAACCTCCTTCCTGAGCGATGGAGAACCCTTCTATCGCCGTTTCGGTATCGACGAGGTCAGCATGCGCTCGGGCGAACTGGGCAGCGTGGCGAGCATACTGCCTGCCGAAAGCGTGGTGAGCGGCCTGGATACGGGAACCAGCGACATCGAACGACGATTCATCAATGTGAGCAAGCGGCTGACCTCCGGCGTGACGCTCAGCGTGCGCCAGGCCTTGTCCGACACCGGCACCGTGGCGCGCGCCAGTTATCGGCTGGCCCGCGGACTCACTGCCGAAGCCAGTGTGGGGACGATCAACGGTTTGGCTTTGGTCTACCGTTGGTTCTCGCGTGAAGAACGGCCGCAAGCGTCTTCACAGCAATGAAATAGTGCGCGTAAGGGTAAGGGGCTAAAATACGCGCCATTTAACCAGGTTGAGGCCATGACGATTAAGAGCGATCGCTGGATCCGGCGTGTAGCCGCCGCCGACGGCATGATAGAACCCTTCGAGCCCGGCCAGGTGCGCTCCGTCAATGGCGAGCGCATCGTGAGCTACGGTACGAGCAGCTACGGATACGATGTCCGCTGCGCCAACGAGTTCAAGATTTTCACCAATATCAATTCCACGATTGTCGATCCCAAGGCGTTCGACGAGAAGTCGTTCGTCGACTTCGTGGGCGATGTGTGCATCATCCCTCCGAATTCCTTCGCGTTGGCGCGAACGGTGGAGTATTTCCGCATTCCGCGCAACGTGCTGACGGTCTGCCTGGGGAAGAGCACCTACGCCCGTTGCGGGATCATCGTCAACGTGACGCCACTGGAGCCCGAATGGGAAGGCCACGTCACGCTGGAATTTTCAAACACGACCCCCTTGCCGGCCAAGATCTATGCCGGCGAGGGCTGTGCCCAGATGCTGTTCTTCGAAAGCGACGAGGTCTGCGAGACCTCTTACCGCGATCGTGCCGGCAAATATCAAGGCCAGCGCGGCGTCACCCTGCCGCGCACATAGCAGGAGCCACGGCATGAAGTTTCGTTTTCCCATCGTCATCATCGATGAAGACTACCGTTCCGAGAACGCCTCGGGTTTCGGTATCCGGGCGCTGGCGGCCGCCATCGAGGCGGAGGGCGTGGAGGTCCTGGGCGTCACCAGTTATGGCGACCTGAGCTCCTTCGCCCAGCAGCAAAGCCGCGCGAGCGCGTTCATTCTGTCGATCGACGATGAGGAATTCGACGTAGATTCGCCTGAGGACGTTGCCAAGGCGATCAAGAATCTGCGCTCGTTCATCGGCGAACTGCGCTTTCGCAATGCCGAGATCCCCATCTATCTGTACGGTGAAACACGCACATCGCAGCATATTCCAAACGATATCCTGCGCGAGCTGCACGGCTTCATTCACATGTTCGAGGACACGCCGGAGTTCGTGGCCCGCCACATTATTCGCGAAGCACGAGCCTACCTCGACAGCCTCGCGCCGCCGTTTTTCCGGGCCCTGCTGAACTATGCGGCCGACGGCTCTTATTCCTGGCACTGTCCGGGTCACTCGGGCGGCGTGGCCTTCTTGAAGAGTCCCGTGGGCCAGATGTTCCACCAGTTCTTTGGCGAGAACATGCTGCGGGCCGACGTCTGCAACGCGGTGGACGAGCTGGGGCAGCTGCTGGACCACACCGGCCCGGTAGCCGAGTCCGAAGTGAACGCGGCACGCATCTTCCATGCGGACCACTGCTTCTTCGTGACCAACGGAACCTCCACGTCGAACAAGATCGTTTGGCATGCCAACGTGGCCAACGACGACGTGGTCGTGGTCGACCGCAACTGCCACAAGTCGATTCTTCATGCCATCACCATGACCGGCGCAATCCCGGTGTTTCTGCGCCCGACGCGCAACCACCTGGGGATCATCGGTCCGATTCCGCTGGAAGAGTTCGAGCCCGAGAACATTCAGCGTAAGATCGACGCCAACCCCTTCGCCAGCAAGGCGAAGAACAAGCGTCCGCGCATTCTGACGCTCACGCAGAGCACTTACGACGGCGTGATCTACAACGTAGAGATGATCAAGGAGAAGCTCGGCGCTGCCATCGACACGCTGCATTTCGACGAAGCGTGGCTGCCGCATGCCGCTTTCCACGAGTTCTACGAGGACATGCACGCGATCGGTGAAGGGCGGCCGCGGAGCAAGGACGCCATGGTCTTCGCCACGCACTCCACGCACAAGTTGCTGGCCGGGCTGTCGCAGGCCTCTCAGATCACGGTGCAGGATTCCGAGTCGCGCAAGCTGGATCGCAACGTCTTCAACGAAGCCTACCTGATGCATACGTCCACGTCGCCGCAGTACGCCATCATTGCGTCCTGCGACGTGGCGGCGGCCATGATGGAGCCGCCCGGCGGCACGGCGCTGGTGGAAGAAAGCATCGCCGAAGCCATGGATTTCCGCCGCGCGATGCGCAAGGTGGAGTCCGAGTTCGGCCGTAACGACTGGTGGTTCAAGGTGTGGGGGCCCAACCGCCTGCCCACCGAGGGCATCGGCCATCGCGAAGATTGGCTGCTCGTGTCGAACGACGAGTGGCATGGTTTCGGCGACTTGGCTGAAGGCTTCAACATGCTGGACCCGATCAAGGCCACGGTGGTCACGCCGGGCCTGGATATTTCCGGTACGTTCGCTGATACCGGCATCCCGGCGGCGCTCGTGTCCAAGTTCTTGGCCGAACACGGTGTTGTCATCGAGAAGACGGGTCTGTATTCCTTCTTCATCCTGTTCACCATCGGCATCACCAAGGGACGTTGGAACACGCTGCTCACCGCCCTGCAACAGTTCAAGGACGACTACGATCGCAACCAGCCCATGTGGCGGATCCTGCCGGACTTCTGCAAGCAGTTCCCGCTGTACGAACGCATGGGGCTGCGCGATCTCTGCCAGGAAATTCATCAGGCCTACAAGAAGTACGACCTGGCACGCCTGACCACCGAGGTCTATCTGAGCGACATGGTGCCGGCTATGAAGCCGTCCGACGCGTACGCCAAGATGGCGCACCGTGATTCCGAACGGGTTTCCATCGATGAACTGGAAGGCCGGGTCACCGGGGTGCTGCTGACGCCGTACCCCCCGGGAATTCCACTGCTGATACCGGGTGAGCGCTTCAACAAGCGCATCGTCCAGTACCTGCAGTTCGCTCGCGAATTCAACGCGCGCTTCCCGGGCTTCGAGACCTACGTGCACGGTCTTGGCACGGACACCGGCCCCGACGGCAAGCAGCGCTATTACGTGGACTGCATCAAAGAAGACGCCATCGCGTGAGCCGACGCAGTTTCGACGTAGCCGTCATCGGAGCCGGCGCCGCCGGCATGATGACGGCCGCCGTGGCGGGTCGCCGCGGCCTGCGCGTGGTGCTCATCGACCATGCGCAGAAGCTCGCCGAGAAGATCCGTATCTCGGGCGGCGGCCGCTGTAACTTCACCAACATCGGCACGACGCCCGCACAGTTCGTTTCGCGTAACCCCCATTTCTGCCGTTCGGCGCTGGCTGGCTATGGTCCGCGCGATTTCCTCGATCTTGTCGAACGCCACGGCATCCGATGGCACGAGAAGCATCGCGGCCAGTTGTTCTGTGATGAATCGGCCGAACAAATCATCGACATGCTGCGGGCGGAGTGCGACGCGTCCCGAGTCAGCTGGCGCATGCCCTGCACTGTGCAGAGCATCGCGCATGAGAACGGCGCCTTCCAGTTGCAGACGTCGGCAGGCGGAATCGAGGCTCGGCAGCTCGTCTTGGCAACGGGCGGCATGGCCATTCCGCAATTGGGCGCCACCGATTTTGCACTGCGCATTGCGCGGCAGTTCGGGCTGCGTGTGGTCGAACCCCGGCCGGCGCTGGTGCCGCTGGTGTTCGACGCGGCCCAGTGGGCGCCGTTTGCCGAACTGAGTGGCGTGGCGCTTGAAGTGCGCTTGCGCAACGTGCCAAATGAAGCAAGCGTTGCGGGCGGCACGCGCCGAGGCGGCAAAGCGCGCAATGCGGTGACTGTCTTTCTGGAAGACCTGCTGTTTACACATCGCGGGCTGTCCGGTCCGGCCATCCTGCAGATTTCGACGTTCTGGAATCCGGGTGAAGCCATCGAGATCGACCTGGGTCCCGAAACGGACCTGGCAGCCGCCCTGTTGGCCGCCAAGCCGGGCAGTCGCCAGCAGCTGGCCAGTGTCCTGGCTGGATTGTGGCCTCGGCGGCTTGCGGAACAATGGCTTGCGCATGAGGGCGACGGCCTGGGCAACGCGCGATTGGCGGATGTGGCCGACCGACGTCTGCACGCGCTGGCCGAGCGCATACATCGTTGGCGCTTGGTGCCCACGGGGACGGCAGGTTATCGGAAGGCGGAGGTGATGCGTGGCGGCGTGGACACCGACGAGCTGGATCAGCGCAGTATGCAGTCGCGCAAGGTGCCGGGCCTATATTTCGTCGGGGAGGCCGTGGACGTCACTGGCTGGCTGGGAGGCTATAACTTCCAGTGGGCCTGGGCTTCAGGAGTCGCTTGCGGTCAGGCGTTGCAAACCGCCTGAAGACGCATCACGCGCCGCTGTACGCGGCCGCGGCTATCGGTTATTCTTTGCCCCTGCTGTCATTGCAGAGAGTGGGAGAGTGTCGCTAACCACGCGGCCACCGAAGGCGCAAACGCCCATAATCGCTCAGGTACCCCGCACCACTCCTGCATTGTCCCGAAATCGGGGCAAGGCGGCGCTCTGGAGAGACTCGTCACCGGCCCGGCCGGTGTGGCGAGCGCCGAAGGTGAACACCCGTCGCATTGCGTGGGTCAACTCTCAGGCAAAAGGACAGAAGGGCGGTCAGGCCAGTTACGGCCGGGCCGTTCGTTTTCGATTTTTGCCCCTATCCGGAGTTCTTCGTCCATGACCGCAGTCCTGAAACAAACCCCGCTGTACAACGCCCACATCGCCGCCGGCGCGCGCATGGTCGACTTCGGCGGCTGGAACATGCCTGTCGCCTATGGCTCCCAGATCGAGGAGCATCACGCCGTTCGCAAGGCCGCCGGCATGTTCGACGTGTCCCACATGCTGAACGTGGACGTACAGGGCCCGGATTCCCTGGCCTTTCTGCGTCGCCTGCTAGCCAACGACGTGGCGCGCCTGTCCGTCCCGGGCAAGGCCATCTATTCCTGCATGTTGAATGAGCGCGGCGGTGTGATCGACGATCTCATCGTCTACTACTTTGGCCCCGAAGCGTGGCGCCTGGTGGTCAATGCCGGAACGGCCGAAACCGACCTGGAGTGGATCCAGTCCGTGGCGCAGCGCGAAGGCGTTGACGTCACCATCGTTCCACGCCGCGATCTCGCTATGCTGGCTGTGCAGGGGCCTGAAGCCCGCCAGCTTCTCTGGCAGGTCCGTCCGCAGTGGCGCGAGTCCACCGAAGCCCTGACTCCGTTCTCCGGAGCATCGTTGGGTGGCGACGTGTTCGTGGCCCGTACCGGCTATACCGGGGAAGACGGCTTCGAGGTCGTCGTGCCCGCTATCGACGTAGAAACGTTGTGGAACGATTTGCTGGCCGCGGGCGTGCGTCCTTGCGGCCTCGGTGCGCGCGATACGCTGCGCCTGGAGGCCGGCATGAATCTCTACGGCCACGAAATGAACCAGGAGGTCAGCCCGCTGATCGCGGGGCTGGCCTGGAC
The DNA here is from genome assembly GCA_035306485.1 of Burkholderiaceae bacterium. Classification (GTDB taxonomy): domain Bacteria; phylum Pseudomonadota; class Gammaproteobacteria; order Burkholderiales; family Burkholderiaceae_B; genus Yanghanlia. The sequence continues at coordinate 16,320 of DATGNX010000145.1, read as the reverse complement.
CGTCTCCCTGAAGGACCCCGAGCGCCGTTTCATTGGTCGTGAAGCCATCGAGGGCGTGACGCCCGAACAAACCATGGTCGGTCTGCGCCTGCTGGAGCGCGGCGTCATGCGCGACCAGATGAAGGTGCGCTGCGCCCATGGCGAGGGCGTGCTTACCAGTGGAACGATGTCCCCGACCATGGGTGTGTCGATCGGCATGGCTCGCGTGCCTGTCGGCGTACAGCCTGGCGATCGGGTCGAGGTCGAGATACGCGGCAAGTGGCTGCCGGCCGAAGTCGTCGGCATGCCGTTCGTGCGCCAGGGCAAGGTCCTTGTCTGAGATTTGCTTACCGATTTTCCGCTTTCAACCATTTGAATCCAATTTCTCAAGGGGTCTGACATGAGTCTTCCTACCGATCGTAAATATGCGGCTTCTCACGAGTGGGCACGTCTGGACGGCGACGTCGTCGTAGTGGGCATCACCGAGAACGCTCAGGAACAGCTGGGCGACCTGGTTTTTGTTGGCGACGTGAATGTTGGTGCGACGCTGCAGGCCGGCGAGACGGCCGGCGTGGTCGAGTCGGTCAAGGCGGCTTCAGACATCTACGCGCCCGTGGACGGCGAGATCGTCGCGTTCAACGAAGCGCTGAACGACCAACCCAACCTGATCAACGAGGCGGCTCACGACACCTGGATCTTCAAGATCAAGCCCAACAATCCCGCCGATCTGGACAACCTCCTGGATGCCGCAGGCTACGAGGCCTCGCTCTAAGCCATGTTTTCTGAACTCGACCCCAACACCGAATTCCAGGGCCGGCACATCGGCCCGACGCAGGACGAGCAAGCGCGCATGCTACAAGCCATCGGCGCGCCTTCGCTGGCTTCGTTGATACACGATATCGTCCCGGCCAGCATTCTCGATGAAACACCGCTAGATGTGCCCGGTCCCTACTCGGAGAGCGCGGCGCTGGCTCGCCTGAAGGCAATTGCCGGGCGCAACGAGATCTACCGCAACTACATCGGCCAGGGCTATTACGGCACTCATGTTCCCAACGTCATCCTGCGCAACATCCTAGAAAATCCGGCCTGGTACACGGCGTACACGCCCTACCAGCCGGAGATCTCGCAGGGTCGCCTGGAAGCGCTGCTGAACTTCCAGACCATGGTGGCCGATCTCACCGGTCTGGACATCGCGAACGCCTCCTTGCTCGATGAAGGCACGGCCGCCGCGGAAGCCATGACGCTCGCGCGCCGCGGCTCGCGCAGCAAGGCGAACGTGTTCTTCGCTTCCGAACATTGCCACCCGCAGACGCTCGAAGTACTGCGTACGCGTGCGGAACCGCTAGGCATTGAGCTGGTGATTGGCGACGAAGCCAAGGGCCTGCCCGAGTGCTTCGGGGTGCTGCTGCAGTACCCGCAGACATTGGGGTCGGTTGAAGACTACCGCGAGCTGGTGGAAGCTGCCCACGCGCAAGGCGCGCTGGTGGCGGTGGCGACCGATCTACTCGCGCTGGCGGTTCTTTCCCCGCCGGGAGAGTGGGGCGCCGACATCGCCGTAGGCACGGCGCAGCGCTTCGGCGTGCCGCTGGGCTTTGGCGGGCCGCACGCGGGCTTCATGGCCTGCCGCGATGCCTTCAAGCGCAATATGCCCGGACGTCTGGTCGGGGTGTCGCGCGACGCTCAAGGAGCCTCGGCCCTGCGCCTGGCGCTTCAGACCCGCGAACAGCACATTCGCCGCGAGAAAGCCACGTCCAACATCTGTACTGCCCAAGTGCTGCTGGCCGTCATGGCCGCCATGTATGCCGTGTGGCATGGGCCTGAAGGCCTCGCGCGCATTGCGCGACGCGTGGCGCAGCATACCGGTCGCCTGAACGCGGCGCTCGGCCGCATGGGGCTGCCGGTGCGCAATGCCAGCTATTTCGACACGCTGTGCATCGACACCGGCGCGCATACGGATTCCATCCTGGCCGCCGCCCGTCAGGCACGCATCAACTTGCGCATTGTCGACGCTTCGACTCTGGCCGTCTCGCTCGACGAAACGGTCACGCTGGAAGACGTGCAAGCGCTGGTTGCCGTGTTCGCACAGGGCGTGGGCAAGACGGCGGATGCCGCCGATACTTTGGCAAGCGACGCCGGTCATGGCCTGCCTGCCGCGTTGCTGCGCAGTGGCGACATCCTGCCGCATCCTGTCTTCTCCCGCATCCGGTCCGAAACCGAGATGCTGCGCTATCTGCGCGGGTTGGCGGACAAGGACCTGGCGCTGGATCGCACCATGATCCCGCTGGGTTCCTGCACGATGAAGCTGAACGCCACGGCTGAGATGATCCCCATCACCTGGCCGGAGTTCTCGCAGATCCATCCGTTTGCGCCGCAAGAGCAGGTGCAGGGCTACCACCAGTTGGTCAGCGAACTGTCCGCTGCACTTTGCCAGATCACCGGCTACGACGCGATCAGTCTGCAACCTAACTCCGGCGCTCAGGGCGAGTACGCAGGCTTGCTGGCCATTCGTGCCTATCATCGCGCGCAAGGTCAGGCTCAACGTGATATCTGCCTGATTCCCGCGTCGGCGCACGGTACGAATCCGGCCTCGGCCCAGATGGCTGGCATGCAGGTGGTCGTCGTGGCCTCCGATGAAAACGGCAACGTGGATGTCGCGGATCTGCAGCGGCGTATCGACGAAGCCGGCGATCGGCTCGCCGCGCTGATGATCACGTATCCGTCCACGCACGGTGTGTTCGAGACGGCCATCACGGACATTTGCGAACGCGTGCATGCCGGCGGCGGTCAGGTATACCTGGACGGCGCCAACATGAACGCTATGGTCGGCCTGGCGCGTCCGGGCAAGTTCGGCTCCGACGTGTCGCACCTGAACCTGCACAAGACGTTCTGCATTCCCCACGGCGGTGGTGGCCCCGGCGTCGGTCCGGTGGCGGTGCGTGCGCATCTGGCACCGTACCTGCCGGGCGTGGTCGGCGCCGATGGCCAACTGCCGTCTGATGCGCCGGTTGGGCCTGTGTCGGCTGCGCCTTTCGGTTCCGCCAGCATCCTGCCCATCTCCTACATGTACGTGATCATGATGGGTGCGCAGGGTCTGAAGGCGGCATCGGAAACAGCCATCCTTAATGCCAACTACATCGCTGCGCGTCTCCGCGATCACTATCCTGTCCTGTATGCCGGCCCCAAGGGCTACGTGGCACACGAATGCATCCTGGACATCCGCCCGATCAAGGACGCTTGCGGCATCAGCAACGAAGACATCGCGAAGCGCTTGGTCGACTACGGCTTCCACGCGCCGACCATGAGCTTCCCGGTGCCGGGAACCCTGATGGTCGAACCGACGGAGTCGGAAGGGTTGGAAGAGCTGGATCGCTTCTGCGACGCGATGATCGCCATCCGTGAAGAGATCGCGGCCATCGAACGCGGTGAACGCGATGCCGACGACAACGTGCTGCGCAATGCCCCGCATACCGCGCAGATGCTGCTAGTCGATCAATGGCATCACGACTACAGCCGTGAAGCGGCGGCGTATCCGTTAGAAAGCCTGCGGGCATCGAAGTACTGGCCGCCCGTGGCCCGGGTGGACAACGCCTGGGGCGACCGCAACCTGGTGTGCAGCTGCCCACCCATGGAAGCCTATACGGATCCGGTCGAAGCCTGATCGGGCGACCGCAGTACGTTGCAGTTTGGGGTCGGACCACCATTTCGTCAGTGCACTGAGAAATGGTGGTCTGACCCCATTTTCATAGTGAGGTGGGGGTCTGACCCCAGTCTTATTTGCGGCGCAGGGTGACGAAGTCGTAGCGCAAGCCGTTCTCCTCGGGTTGCGGCTGGCGGTCGATCTCTTCCCATTCCCCGGCTTCAAGGGCCGGAAACCACGTGTCGCCGTCGATATCGGCGTGGATTTCCGTGGCGATGATTTCGTCGGTGCAGGGCAGGGCGAGACGAAAGAGCTGTTCGCCCCCGATCAGACAGACGCGTTCTTCATGCGCGCAGGCCTGCAGCGCGTCTTCCAGGCTGGTGCAGACGGTGGCGCCTTCGGCCGCATAGTCCGCATTGCGGCTGACCACGACGTTCAGCCGGCCAGGCAGCGGGCGACCCAGCGATTCCCATGTCTTGCGGCCCATGATGATGGGGCAGCCCATGGTGCTGCGTTTGAAGTGCGCAAGATCCCCCGGCAGGCGCCAGGGAAGGCCGTTGTCGCGCCCGATGACGCGGTTACGGCTGTATGCGACGACGATCTGAAGGAGAGGCTTGCCGGCCATGCGGGTGTCCTGTCTCGAAGTTACGGCCGGGCGGTCAGACCGCCACGGGCGCCTTGATATGCGGATGATGCTGGTAGTCCAGGATCTCGAAATCTTCGAACTCGTAATCGAACAGCGACGGCGGGCGGCGCTTTATGTTCAGCCGGGGGTAGGGGTAGGGCTCGCGCGACAGCTGCAGCTCCACCTGTTCGAAGTGATTGCTATAGATATGGCAATCGCCGCCGGTCCAGATGAAATCGCCGACCTCGAGATCGCATTGCTGAGCGACCATGTGAGTGAGCAGTGCGTAACTGGCTATGTTGAACGGCACGCCCAGGAAGATGTCGGCACTGCGCTGATACAGCTGGCACGATAGCTTGCCGTCGGCCACGTAAAACTGGAACAGGGCATGGCAAGGGGGGAGCGCCATGTTGGCGATCTCGCCAACGTTCCAGGCGGAGACGATCAAGCGGCGCGAATCGGGATTGCTGCGGATCTGTTCCAGTACCTGGGAGATCTGGTCGATATGGCGGCCGTCCGGCGTCGGCCATGAGCGCCATTGCACGCCATAGACGGGGCCGAGCTCCCCCTGTTCGTCCGCCCATTCGTCCCAGATCGACACGCCGCGTTCCTGGAGCCAGCGCACATTGGAGTCGCCGCGCAGGAACCAAAGGAGCTCGATGATGATGGAGCGCAGGTGCAGCTTCTTGGTCGTGACCAGGGGGAAGCCCTGGCTCAGATCGAAACGCATCTGGTGGCCGAACACAGAACGGGTGCCCGTTCCGGTGCGGTCGTTTTTGCGATCGCCATGTTCATACACATGGCGCATCAGGGATTCGTACTGTTGCATGTTGCTTCCGTGACGGCGGTACTCAGGCTTCGACCACGTTGATCGAATGCGTGATCTCAGCGGTGTGGCTCAACATGGCGGTGGCGGAGCAGTATTTCTCGTGCGACAGGGCCACTGCGCGCTCCACCGCGGCACGCGGCAGATTCTTGCCCGTGACGTTGAAGGTGAAATGGATGCGCGTGAAGACCTTGGGATCGGTTTCGGCACGCTGGGCTTCCAGCTCGACTTGGCAGCCGGTGACTTCGTGTCGGCCGCGACGCAGGATCAACACTACGTCGTACGCGGCGCAGCCGCCGGCGCCGGCCAGCAGCATTTCCATGGGCCGCGGGGCAAGGTTATTGCCGCCACCTTCCGGTGCGCCGTCCATGGCGGTGACGTGGCCGCTGCCTGTTCGCGCCACGAAGAGCATGCCTTCCGGGCCGCCCCAATCTATGGTGCAGTTCATGTCCTGTTCCGGGTTGATAGTGGGAATGACTGATCATAATACTTGAACGCGTTGCGCCGCGGCGCGTCCCTGACTATGTGACAATAGGGTGCTTAGTCTGTATTCGAGGTGAAATCATGGTTGAACAGAGCAACGCGATCCGGCCGGGCTTCATGCGGCGCAGCAGCCCGCTCGAAGACATGCTGGCGGAAGTGGGAAGGGCATTGCAGGTGCTCGAAGGCTCAGCGCAGGCCGGGCGCCCCAATCCCGCGGGGCCACAGCCGCTCTCCGCAGCGGAGCAAGACACGCTGACGCAAGAAGAACAGCGCCACGCTGCGGGGCTTATGCGCGTCAATCATGTAGGAGAAGTGTGCGCGCAGGCGCTATACCGCGGTCAGGCCATGTTCTGCCGCGATAATGCCATTCGCACCGTCTTGCACAAGGCGGCCGCCGAAGAGGTGGATCATCTGGTGTGGTGCCGTGAACGGCTCGACGAACTCAACAGCCGCCCCAGCCTGCTGAACCCGTTCTGGTACGCGGGCTCGTTCGCATTGGGCGCACTGGCTAGCCGTGCCGGCATTCCTCGCAACCTGGGCTTTATGGCGGAAACCGAGAGGCAGGTCGAGCAGCACTTGGACAGTCACTTGGAACAGTTGCCGCCGCAGGACTCACGCTCGCGCCGAATTGTCGAGCAAATGCGCGACGACGAGATTGAACATCGCACGACTGCCGAGACCCATGGCGCAGTGCCGCTGCCGGCTCCGGTCAAGGCCGCCATGCGCTTCATGTCGAAGGTCATGACGACCACTGCCTATCGAATTTGAAGGGGAACTAGCGTTTTCCCTAGGGTCGTGCTAATATTCACTCAACTAAGGGTTAACGCCAAGTTCTTGACAGGCGTCTTGTGCAAATAGCAGCACCCCACGTGTTGGGAAAACCACAAAAATGTGGCGCTGCAGCAAAAAATATCTTGCATTGCACAAAAGTCGGCGATAAACTTTAGTCATCGGATGTCGATACGTAGTTTCCCTGAAATTACGTGGTCTCGAGCAGAAATGCTTTCGCAGCCCGACATGCCAAGGTTGTCTCCTCCACCCTCCTCCTTTGGTGGATTTTGCCCGAGATCTCACGATCTCGGGCATTTTTTTTGCCATTTTCAGTCCCGCGATTTTTGGCTGCCGCGGGTGAGTCACTTTCCCGTGTTCGGCCTCTGTAATGGAAGAAGGTCGGGGCCGCACAGCGAGAGAATTCCGGCCCTACAATGCGCCGATTCCGATTGCCGCCGAGCAATCCACGCAGCGTATCCTGATCCGGCAAAATTTCTTGCTTCTACCGCTCGATTTACTCCATATGGCGGCACCCGTTCCGCTCGCAGTCACGCTATATTCTTGTTGCATGTGTTTCTTGCACAACGGCCGGTTTGTTACATAAACATCGGATAATACCTAGCTGTTCATCTGGATGGGGACTCTGTGACTTCGCCTCAATTCTGGGGTTCGTTTACCTGGCTCTATATTTGTATCGTGGCCTTCATGGTTGGAGGCCTGATCGTAGCGTCGGAGCGCTGGCATGGCGTGCTAACAGGCGACTCCGATCTCAAGAAACCGCAAGCCATGCATTCGCGGGCCGCGCCACGCGTCGGGGGGCTTGCCGTTGTGGCAGGCAGTCTGGCTGGGCTGTTGGTGCTGGGCCCAAGCAATATGACCCTGACCTGGCTTTGGCCCGTGTTGTTCATCGCGGCCATGCCCGTGTTCGTGGCCGGCCTACTGGAAGACATCACCAAAGACGTCGGTTCTGGCAAGCGGCTGCTGGCGGCCTTTGTGTCGGCGGCGATCGCTTGGTGGTTTCTGGGCGGAGTCTCTCGTGTGGGCATCTCGTGGGCGGATTGGGTACTGTCCTTCTGGCCCGTGTCGCTGCTCTTCACCATGGTGGCGGTGGGCGGCTGTACGCACGCCTTGAACATCGTGGACGGCATGAACGGCCTGGCCGGCATGATCGCCACGCTGATGGCGGCATCGCTTGCGCTCGTGGCCTTGCAGGTGCAGGACATTCCCATCTTCCTTATTGCGACCGCACTGGCATCCGCTACGCTGGGATTCCTGGTCTGGAATTTTCCTTTCGGACGCGTCTTCCTGGGTGACGGCGGCGCCTATTTCCTAGGCTTCATGCTGGCCGAGCTGGCCGTACAACTCGTCGTGCGCAACCCGAGTGTTTCGCCGTTCTACGCGCTGGCTGTGCTGTTCTATCCCGTTTTTGAAACCCTGTTCTCCATCTGGAGAAGGCGGTTCAAGCGTGGTGTTCCGGTCGATCAGCCCGATGCCTTGCACTTGCACCAACTGGTGTTCAGGCGGCTCGTCCGCGTCACGTTCAGCCGCGACCGGCGGCATGCGGTCCCCGCTTTGTGCAACGCAATGACCTCGCCTTATCTCTGGGTGCTGGCGCTCATCGGGCTGGTCCCCGCCACGATCTGGTGGGACAACGCCTGGATGATATGCGCCAGCCTGGTGGCGTTCTGTTGGGTCTATATCTGGCTTTATTCGCGCCTCGTGTCCTGGCGCCGACCTTCGTGGCTGTTGTTGCCGTCCCTGGGCCGGGGGCACGGTCGCCACGACTCCAAACCGCGATGATGCCTTGACAGGTATCCAAGCGGTGTCTTTTCAACTGATTGATTGCATAGCGTGGGAGAAAAATGTTGCGAATCGAAGACGTGAAACTCGCGGTGGTCGGTCTGGGCTATGTGGGGCTCCCGCTGGCGGTCGAGTTCGGCAAGCGCCGGCCGGTGCTGGGGTTTGACATCAATGCCCGGCGCATCGACGAACTGAAAGAGGGTAAGGACCACACCCTGGAAGTGGACACCGAGGAACTGAAGTCTGCCAGCCATCTGCGTTTCTCGGCCGATGCCGAGGCGCTGGCCGAGGCAAATGTGTTCATCGTCACCGTGCCCACTCCTATCGACCAGTACAAGCAGCCCGATCTCACTCCGTTGGTGCGTGCCAGCGAAACCATCGGGCGGGTGCTCAAGCGCGGCGATATCGTTATTTACGAATCCACGGTCTATCCGGGCGCGACGGAAGAAGTCTGCGTGCCGGTGCTGGAGCGGATCTCCGGTCTGCGCTTCAACGAGGATTTCTATGCGGGCTATAGCCCGGAGCGCATCAACCCGGGCGATAAGGAGCACCGTGTCGCGAACATCCGCAAGGTGACGGCCGGTTCGACGCCTGAGGCTGCCGACCTGATCGACGCACTGTATGCCGAGATCATCGTGGCCGGTACGCACAAGGCGCCATCGATCCGTGTGGCCGAGGCGGCCAAGGTCATCGAAAATACGCAGCGCGACGTCAACATCGCCCTTATCAATGAACTGGCGCTGATCTTCAACAAGCTGGACATCGACACGCAGGCAGTGTTAGAAGCGGCCGGAACCAAATGGAATTTTCTGCCTTTCCGTCCCGGTCTGGTGGGTGGCCACTGCATCGGCGTGGACCCGTACTACCTGACGCATAAGGCGCAAAGCATCGGCTACCATCCGGAGATCATCCTTGCCGGACGGCGCTTGAACGACGGCATGGGCAGCTACGTGGTGTCGCAGCTGATCAAGGCTATGACCAAGCGTTGCATCCAGGTACAGGGTTCGCGCGTGCTCGTTATGGGGCTAACGTTCAAGGAAAACTGCCCCGATCTGCGCAATACCCGCGTCGTCGACATCGTGAAGGAACTCGGCGAATACAACATCGAGGTGGATGTCTACGATCCGTGGGTGGATCCCGAGGAAGCGATGCAGGAATATGGGATCCGGCCGGTGTCAGAGCCCAAGCAGGGCGCCTACGACGGCATCGTGCTTGCCGTGGCTCATCAGCAGTTCAAGGATCTCGGTGTCGCGGCCATGCGCGGGCTGGGCAAACCCGAGCATGTCCTGTATGACCTGAAGTATGTGCTGTCGGCCGAGGAAGCCGATCTGCGTCTGTAATCACACGAGGCATTGCTAATGACGGACAAGTTTCACGAGGCGATGACGGCGCTCCAGGCGAGCCCGCGTCGCTGGCTGGTCACGGGGTGCGCCGGCTTCATTGGCTCCAACCTGTTGGAGGCGCTGTTGTCGGCGGGCCAGCATGTGGTGGGTCTGGACAATTTCGCCACCGGCCATCGCCGCAACCTCGACGAAGTGGAGAGCATCGTCGGGCCGGAGGCCTGGTCACGCTTCCGGTTCATCGAGGGCGACATCCGCGACATGGAGGTCTGCCACGGCGCCGCGAAGGGTGTGGATCATGTCCTGCATCAGGCTGCCCTGGGATCCGTTCCGCGTTCATTGGCCGATCCGGTTACGACCAACGAAGTCAATATCGGCGGCTTCCTTAAGATGCTGGTCGCCGCGCGCGATGCGGGGGTGCGCTCGTTCGTTTACGCGGCGTCCAGCTCCACCTACGGCGATCATCCCGCCCTGCCCAAGGTGGAGGATCGCATCGGCAAGCCCTTATCGCCTTATGCCGTGACCAAGTATGTGGACGAACTGTATGCCGACGTATTTACCCGCGCCTACGGCACACCCAGCGTCGGGTTGCGGTATTTCAATGTGTTTGGTCGGCGGCAGGACCCGGATGGCGCCTACGCCGCCGTCATCCCACGGTGGATCGCCGCAATGATCCGCGACGAGGAAGTCGTCATCAACGGTGACGGCGAGACCAGCCGCGACTTCTGCTATATCGAGAACGTGGTGCAGGCCAATGTGTTGGCGGCTCTGGCGGGCCCGGACGGCATGAACCAGGTCTACAACGTTGCTTACGGCGGACGCACCACGCTGAATCAGCTTTTCGAGTATCTGGCCGAGACCTTGCGCGAGCACGGGGTGGCTTACGATCGCCCGCCGCGCCACGGCGACTTCCGGGCGGGGGACGTGCGTCATTCGCAGGCCGACGTCGGCAAGGCGCGGTCGCTGCTGGGTTACGATCCGCAGTTCGATATCCGGGCCGGGCTGAAGGCGGCCATGCCTTGGTATGCGACCTTCCTCCGTTGATCGCGAGCCGGGACATTTGAAGCGACTCAAATCCCGTTTGGCGGGGCTGCATTCGGATCATCGCCGTATCGCTGCCGGCGCCTTCCGCGTTGCGGTCTTCCTGCTGCTGGGCAAAGCGGCCGGTGCATTCAAGGAGATGGCGGTCGCCTACCGCTACGGCGTCAGCGACGTCGTCGACGCCTACCAGTTCACCATGACCATGGCCAATTGGCTGCCGGTGACTATTGTCGGCGCGCTGTCCGTTGTCTTGATTCCTGTCCTGGTCAGAGCGCGTGATGAAGACGACGCGCAGCGCAGGCGATTCCTGGGTGAACTGCAGGGTTGGGTGATGCTGGTCGGCGTGGTGCTGGCGGGCGTCATCTACATTGCATGGCCCTGGGTGCTGGAATGGGCGGGCGCTGGCCTGGACGCGGAAACGCGTCGGATGAGCACTCAGCTCACGCTCGCCTTCGCTCCCGCTGCACTGTTGACGCTCACGACCGGCATCAGCGCAGCGCGTCTGAGGGCGCGCGAGCGCCATATCAATACCCTGCTCGACAGTGTACCGGCGGTCGTCATACTGGTATGGGTGCTGCTCGCGGTCACGTCCACGGATGTCGGCCCCCTGTTGTGGGGAACGCTGGTCGGGTATGCGATCCAGTCGGCCTGGCTGCTGTGGCTGGCCAACCGTGCCGACGGCATGGCACCCCGGCCCCGGCTGGGCTTTAGTACCCATCATTGGCCTGATCTAATGAAGGCCGCAGGGGTAATGCTGATTGGGCAGGTCGCCATGAGCTTCGTCGGACCGATCGACCAATACACGGCGGCGACGCTTGGCGGCAACGCCAACGCCACCCTGGGGTATGCCACCCGTCTGCTGTCCCTGCTATTGGGCTTGGGCGCGGCGTCGGTGGGTCGAGCCGCTTTGCCGGTGCTGGCCGACGTGCAGCGCCGTGGCGATGCGGACCGTGCCCGCCGCTTGGCCTTGAAGTGGTCGGTCCTGATGGGGCTGGGCGGTGGCCTAGTGACGGCGGTTGGGTGGGTGCTTTCGCCGTGGATGGTGGGCCTGCTGTTCGAGCGCGGCGCCTTCACGCCGGAAGACACCGTGCGCGTGGCCGAGGTCATGCGTTGGGGCCTGCTACAAATGCCCTTTTACTTCGGCGTGCTGATCCTGGTGCAATTGCTGGCCAGCCAGAATCGGTATCGGATCATGGCAAGTATCGCCGTGGCCAATTTTCTTTTGAAGGCGGTGATGAACCATGTGCTGGCGCCGGTGATGGGCGCGTCCGGCATCATGCTCGCCACCAGCCTCATGTACGCGCTTTCCTATATGTGTTACGTGGTGGTGGCCTTGCGCCGCCCCGCGCCGCCGGCAGATCCCGCCGCGTGATTGTCTTGCAGGTACAGAGTTGAATTATTCGCTTGAACGCCGTCATCTCATGATCGTGATCCACTCGCTCAGTAGCGGTGGCGCCGAACGCGTCGCTGTCGACATGTGCGACTACTGGTTGCGGCAAGGGGTGCGCGTCACCTTGGTGACGCAGAGCAGTCCGGACACCGACGTCTATCCCGTACCGGATGGAGTGGATCGGCGCGCACTGGGAATGGCCGGCGCAAGCGGTGGCACACTGGCCGGCCTCGTCGCCAACGCCAGGCGTGTGTGGGCACTCAGGCGCTTGATCCGCAAGCTGCGTCCCGACGTCGTGTTGGGAATGATGACGACCGCCTCTGTGCTGAGCGTGGCGGCTGCACAGCGGCTACCGTGCCGGGTCATCGCCACCGAACATACGCATCCGCCCTCGCAGGCGTTGTCCCCCATGTGGGAAAAGCTTCGACGCTGGGCTTACCCTCGAGCACACGCGGTCGTAGCGTTGACCTCGGGTACGGCGGCATGGCTCGAAGAGCATGTGCCGGGCGCCCAGGTCAGCGTGATTCCCAACTCAGTTCGTTGGCCCATGGAGCGAAGCGAGCCGGTGCTGCCTCCACCCGAACGGGGACAGAGGCGGCGACTGCTCGCGGTGGGACGGCTCCATCCTCATAAGGGATTCGACATTCTGTTGCGTGCCTTTGCTCAGCTGGCGGACCATTTCTGTGACTGGGATCTGGTTATTCTGGGGGAGGGCGATTCCCGGGAGGACTTGCAGAATCAGGTCGAAGCGCTCAATCTGGCGGATCGCGTCACGATGCCGGGCAGAGTCGGCAATTTGTCGGACTGGTACGCTGACTCCGATCTCTACGTACTCAGCTCACGCGTGGAGGGCCTGTCCAACACGTTGATCGAGGCGATGGCGAGCGGCTTGCCGGCAGTGGCGTTCGATTGCGAGACAGGCCCGCGGGAGATCGTACGCTCGGGTATCGACGGCGTATTGGTCGAGCAGGTGGAAGACGAAGACGCCCTGGCGGCGCATCTGGCCGAACTCATGGCCAAGCCGGAATTGCGCGAAACACTGGCGCGGCGAGCCATCGACGTGCGGGACCGCTTCAGTACGGCGCGCGTCATGGCACTATGGAGTCAGTTGTTTGGATTCCGATGAACCCGGACCCTGCGTTGCGGCGACTGGGATGAACAACGACTAGCCGGAGACAGGCGGCATGTGTGGAATCGTCGGTATATGGGGCCCTTTGCACGAGAAGCGCAGCCTGATCGCTGCGGCCTGCGGCTGCATGCGTCACCGGGGTCCCGATAGCGAGGGCTATTGGGAAGACGAACGCGTCGGCTTGGCCCTGGGGCACGTACGCCTTGCCATCATCGACACGAGTGAGGCAGGTAGCCAGCCCATGCATTCGGCCTGCGGTCGGTATGTGTTGGTGCTCAACGGCGAGATCTACAACCACCTGGCATTGCGGGAAGCGCTGGCGCACGAAGAACGTGCGCCGGATTGGCGCGGTCATTCCGACACCGAAACGCTGCTGGCGTGCTTCGTGGCATGGGGCGTGGAGAAGACACTGGAGGCGGCCATTGGCATGTTCGCCATGGCGCTGTGGGATCGCGACGAGGGCACGCTATCGCTTATGCGAGACCGCATGGGTGAAAAACCCCTGTATGCGGGTTTCGTGGGCGGCAGTTTCGTCTTCGCATCCGAACTCAAGGCTCTGGCCGCCTTGCCAGGGTTGGACCGGCGGCCGGATCGGCGCGCCGTCTCCTTGCTGATGCGCCACAACTACATTCCGGCACCCTGGTCCATCTACCGACAGATCGCCAAGGTGTCGCCCGGGTGCTGGATGCAACTCAATGCGCAGCAGTGTCGCTTGGGCGACATGCCGGCTCAGCGTTCGTACTGGTCGGCCAAGCTAGTCGCACAGGAGGCCCACGCCCAACCCTTGTCGTTCACCGATGACAATGCAGCCGTCGATGCGCTGGAGCATGTACTGTCGGCCGCGGTGCAGCGCCAGACAATCGCCGACGTACCGCTGGGCGCGTTCCTCTCCGGGGGAATTGATTCTTCCACCATTGTGGCGCTGCTGCAGCGTGCGAGCAGCCGACCCGTGCAAACCTTCTCCATCGGTTTCGATGACCCCCGCTACAACGAAGCGCAACATGCGGCGGCGGTGGCGGCGCATCTGGGAACGGATCACGCCGAACACTACGTGAGCGATCGCGACGCCCTCGACCTCGTGCCAACGCTAGCGCAGGTCTACGATGAACCTTTCGCGGATTCGTCTCAGCTTCCCACGCTGCTGGTGACCCGCATGGCGCGTCGGCACGTGACCGTGGCGCTGTCGGGCGACGGTGGCGATGAATTGTTTGCCGGATACTCGCGCTACTTCCGCGCCGCCTCATGGTGGCAACGACGCGAACGCGTCCCCACTGCGTTGCGCGCGCCGGCCTCGGCGCTGTTGCGCGGGCTGTCCGGCGTCGCGCCGGGGCGCAGTGCCGCGGACAAGATGCGCAAGCTGGCCGACGTGCTGGCGGCGCCGCATGCCGCGCGCTTCTATCGAGAATTCGTCAGTTACTGGAACGATCCCGCTGAAGCAGTCATCGACGCCCAGGTGCCGTCGGATGTCTTCGATGAACCAGCGTTGGGTGGCATCTTTCCGTCGATGACCCTGCTGGATGTGCAAACCTATCTGCCCGACGACATCCTGGTGAAGGTGGATCGCGCGGCGATGGCGGCCAGCCTCGAAACTCGCGTTCCCATGTTGGATCACCATGTGTATGCGTTCGCGCGGGGCTTGCCCATGGAGTATCTAGTGCGTGGAGGGCAGGGCAAATGGCTGTTGCGCCAAGTGTTGTATCGCCACGTGCCGCGTGAACTGATCGAGCGCCCCAAGAAAGGCTTTTCGGTGCCGTTGGCCCAGTGGCTGCGGGGTCCTTTGCGTGAATGGGCGCAAAGCTTGCTGGAGCCGGGCCGCTTGCGTGACGGCGGCCTGTTCCATGTTGCGCCGATCCAGCGTAAATGGCAGGAACACGTGTCCGGGCAACGCGACTGGAGTACCCATTTATGGAGCGTATTGATGGTGCAGGCGTGGCTGGAATCCACGAAATGACGCTAAGGGCGGCTTGAATGAAGATTCTCTTCTTCGTCAGTTCCATGCACGCAGGCGGGGCCGAACGGGTGGCCGCCACGCTGAGCGGCGGCTGGGTACGCCAGGGCCGAGAAGTGATATTGGCGCCAACCTACACGCGCAAGGGAAAATTGTTCTATACGTTGGATCCACAAGTGCGCATCGAGTGGGTCGCCGACCGTCTGGGCTGGCTGGCCCGTACGCCCCTGGCGCCTCTGGTGAAGTTGGTCGCCCTGCGGCGGCTCTTGCGGGAAGAACGGCCAGATGTCGTGGTGTCCTTCCTTACCAACGTTAACGTGATGGTGCTCATGGCAAGCTGGGGCCTGCACGTGCCGGTTATCGTGTGCGAGCGCACCAATCCCGCCGTCAGTACTAGCGCCACGCCGCGGCTGCAACGATTGCGACGTTGGCTGTACCCGCGCGCCGCCATGGTGACGGTGCAGGCGGAAGCCAGCATGGCCGCCATGATGAAGCAGGTGCCCAATATGCGACGGCTGGCCGTGGTGCCCAACCCGCTGCCGCCCGATCTGCCTGATCCCGTTACTTCCTTAGCGCATCTATCCGCGGTGACTCCGGCTTCTGCAGATGCGGTGGCTCCGGTGACCGCCGCAGCTCAGTATCCGGCGCCGCAGTCCGAGTCGGCACCGATCGCGCGACGGCGGCTCGTCGCCATGGGTCGTTTTGTGCCCTCCAAACGATACGCTGGACTGATACGTATCTTTGAACGCTTGGCGCCTCGGTTTCCGGAGTGGGATCTTTTTATCTGGGGTGATGGGCCGCTGCGCAAGGAATTGGAAGCGGGGGTGGCCGCCGCCGGCCTTGGAGAGCGTATCCAGCTACCGGGACGGACTGCGACGCCCTGGAAGGAATTGCAAGCTTCCGACCTTTTTGTGCTGACATCCGAAGTCGAAGGCTTTCCCAACGCGCTCATCGAAGCCATGGCTTTGGGCCTGCCGTGCGTGAGCGTGGATTGTCCGAGCGGACCCAAGGAGATTACGCGCAGCGGCCAGGACGCCCTATTGGTTCCATTGAACGATGAAGCCGCTCTGGAACAGGCGCTGGCCGGGTTGATGGCGGATCCCGCGGCAAGAGCGCGGCTGGCCGAGCAAGGCGCGAAATCGGTAAGACAACGGTATGGGCTGGAGCAGGTGCTCGCGCACTGGGACGGCCTGTTCCGAGAGGTGGGTGTACACGCGGCCCCGAATTCGAGCGGCGTGTGACGAGTTGGAAAAGAAGATACGAAGGATCTACACGTGGTAAGTGAGAACGGTCGTCCTCTGCATATCGTCCATATCATCGCTGGACTCGGCCAGGGGGGTGCGGAAACCGT
>DATGNX010000144.1:0-20111 GCA_035306485.1 Burkholderiaceae bacterium | reverse complement strand
ATCGGCGGGATCGAGCATGCGGTCTTGCACCTGCTTTACGCACGTTTCTGGACCCGTGTCATGCGCGACCTGGGTCTGGTGAAGTTCGACGAGCCGTTCACGCGGCTGCTCTGCCAGGGCATGGTGCTGAACCACATCTATTACCGCAAGACGGCTCAGGGCGGCATCGAGTACTTCTGGCCCGAACAAGTGGAAGATATCCACGACGCCAAGGGCGCCGTCATCGGCGCGCGCTTGAAGTCGGACGGTACACCCGTGGAGTACGGCGGCATCGGCACCATGTCGAAGTCCAAGAACAACGGGGTCGACCCACAGTCGCTCATCGACACGATGGGCGCCGATACGGCCCGCCTGTTCGTCATGTTCGCCAGCCCGCCTGAGCAGACCCTGGAATGGTCCGAGTCCGGCGTGGACGGCGCGCACCGATTCCTCAGGCGCTTCTGGTCCTTCGGTCAATCCCGGGCTGACGTGATCCGGCGCGCCCTCGCGCAATCCGGGCAAGACTGGTCCGACATCGACGACGCCTCGCGTCGCCTGCGTCGCGAAATCCACGGCCTGCTGAAGCTGGCCGACTACGATTACCAGCGGATTCACTACAACACGGTGGTATCCACGTGCATGAAGATGCTCAATGTGCTGGAGGCCGCCCAATTGCCGGAGACCGCAGTGGCCGAGCGCGCTCTGGCCGACTGCGTGTCTGTGCTGCTGCGGGTGCTCTACCCCGTGGTGCCGCACATCACATGGCAGCTGTGGCGCGACCTGGGCTATGCCGATGCACATGGCGATCTTTTGGACGCGGCGTGGCCGCAAGTGGACGAAGCCGCACTCGTGGCCGATGAAATCGAGCTTGTGCTGCAGGTCAACGGCAAGCTACGCGGCGCACTTACGGTGCCGAACGGGTCTTCCAAGGAAGACATTGAAACCAGCGCACTGGCGCATGAAGCCGTTGCGCGCTTCCTGGAAGGCCGACCCGCCAAGCGGGTCATTGTGGTGCCGGGTAAACTCGTGAACGTCGTCGGATAAACAGGCATGGCCATGATCCCCTTTCTTCATGAAGCACCCCGCAATGCGGCGGCCCGTCGGCTGGCACTGCTTGTCGTGGTGATAGGCTGCATCCTGCTGACAGCTTGCGGTTTCAGGTTGAAAGGGGCGACGCCTCTGCCCTTCGACACCCTTTACACCAACATTGCGGAAAACTCGGCTTTTGGTGCAGCCATGCGCCGCGCCATACGAGCCGCTTCCCCCAATACGCGCATCGTCTCCGAACCCGCCGATGCCGAGGTCCGGCTGATCCAGATCGCCAACGATCAGCGCCTGCGCCAGTTGTCCATCGACGCGGACGGACGGGTCGAGGAATACGAGCTGAATCTGGTGTTCTCCTTCCAGCTGGTCGATTCGGCTGGACGCATCATCCTGCCTCCGACCACCTTGCGGGCAACACGCGAGATTCCCTACGACGACACCATGGTCCAGGCCAAGCAGAGCGAAATCACCACGAACTTCCAGCAAATGCAGCAGTCCATGGTTGATCGCGTGGTTCGTTACCTGACCTCGCCCGATGTGTCCTCTGCTTTCATTGACGCCGAGAATCAGCCCGTAGAGGACACCCCGTCCGACCTCACACCCGTATCGAACGACCCTGCCCCGACTGGCACCCAGATGTGGGGCGCGCCGGAGATGAACCCCGGCATCGGTCTGCCCTAACGCGCCATGGGACGCCGTGTCGACCCCGACGCCTTGTTGCAGCAACTGCGCAAGGCCGATGCGCCACTGGCGCCGCTGTACGTCATCACGGGCGACGAAAACCTGCTCGTGATCGAGGCAATGGACGCTTTGCGCAACGCGGCAGCCGCACAAGGGTATACCGAACGTACACGTCTCATTCTGGATGCGCGCAGCGACTGGACAGCCGTGATGGGTGCGACACAGAACGTGTCACTGTTCGGTGATCGCAAGCTGCTGGATCTCTCGCTACCGTCGGGCAAGCCTGGCAAGACCGGGGGCGAGACGCTGGAGTCCTTGGCAGCCCGCCTGCGCGACGGCGAACTGCCCGACACGCTGGTCACCCTAACCCTTCCGCGCCTTGATCGCGCGGGTCGGTCCGCGAAATGGGCCACGGCGCTGTTCGAGGTCGGCACCGTGGTTGAAGTACCCACAATCACACGCGATGCACTACCTCGCTGGATTGGCGAACGGCTGGCCAGACAGGGCCAGGAACTGGACAGCGACACACTGGCCTGGATGGCCGACAAAGTGGAGGGCAACCTGCTGGCCGCCTTCCAGGAGATACAGAAGCTGGGCCTGCTGCATCCTCCGGGCCGCCTGACCGGCGAAGATGTGCGCCGCGCGGTTCTCGACGTGGCGCGCTATGATGTCTTTGACCTGCGCGACGCGATGTTGGCGGGTCGCTCAGCGCGCGCCCTCGCCATTCTGCAAGGGCTGCGCGGCGAAGGCGAAGCGCTCCCCCTTGTGCTCTGGGCGGTAGGCGACGAGATCCGGCTGCTTGCGAGGCTTTCCGCGCTGCAAGCCGTCGGCGGCGACATCGGCGGCGAGATGCGCCGCAACCGCGTGTTCGGTCCTCGGGAACAGGGCCTGCGACGTACGCTATCCCGATTGACACCCGCTGGATGGCGCGCAGCAGCCCAGCACGCCCACGACATTGACCGCCTCGTCAAGGGATTGAAGGTGCCCGGGCTCCTGGACGACCCCTGGGAAGAACTCGCCCGCCTGTTGCTACGCATTACTGTGGAACGAAAGACATGACGCAAATCGAACACTCCGCCGACACGCACACCGCCATGCAGGCTTTCGGCCAGCGCGCACGCGCCGCCGCCCGCCTGATGCGCAATGCGCCGGACCATGCCAAGGCCACGGCCTTGCGCGCCATGGCTCGCCTGATTGAAGAGCGCGCCGACTACCTCAAACAGGAAAACGCGCGCGACCTGGAAGCGGGCCGCCGCAACGGTCTGGCCGCCGCGATGCTGGATCGACTCGCGCTCAGCGACAAAGCCTTGAACGGCATGATGGAAGGCCTGCGTCAAATTGCCGCCATGCCTGATCCGGTCGGCAGTCTTGGGCCTACCACCACGCGTCCCAATGGCATGCGCGTGGCGCAAATGCGCGTACCACTTGGCGTAATCGGAATCATCTACGAATCGCGTCCCAACGTCACCATCGACGCCGCTGCCCTGTGCCTGAAGTCCGGCAACGCCACCATTCTGCGCGGAGGCAGTGAAGCCTTCCATTCCAACCAGGCACTGGGCGCCATTATTCAAGAGGGCCTTGCGCAAGCCGGGCTGCCCGCGCACGCCGTGCAGGTCGTGGACACCACCGACCGGGCGGCTGTGGGCGAAATGGTGACCATGACCGAATACATCGACGTAATCGTTCCGCGTGGCGGCAAGGGCCTGATCGAACGGCTGTCGCGCGAAGCGCGGGTTCCCCTTATCAAGCATCTGGACGGCAACTGTCATCTGTACATAGACAAGGCCGCCGACCCGGAGAAGGCACACGCCATCGCGGTCAACGCCAAGACTTACCGCTATGGGATTTGCGGCGCCATGGAAACCTTGCTGGTACATGCCGATGTCGCCGCCACTATCCTTCCCCGCATTGCCGCGACACTGGCCGAAAAAGGCGTGGAGCTGCGCGGGTGCGAGCGCGCCCGGGCAATCCTGCCCACGGCCCTTCCGGCCACCGAGGAGGACTGGCGCACCGAGTACCTGGAGCCGATCCTCGCGATTCGCATCGTGGACGACCTGGACCAGGCTGTGGAGCACATCGAGCGCTACAGTTCACAGCACACCGAATCCATCGTGACCGAAGACCTGGGGGCGGCCACCCGCTTTCAGCGCGAAGTTGATTCCAGTTCCGTTTACGTGAATCTCCCCACTTGCTTTGCCGACGGTTTCGAGTACGGTCTGGGCGCTGAAATCGGCATTTCCACCAACCGCCTGCACGCCCGCGGCCCGGTGGGCCTCGAAGGCCTGACCACCATGAAGTGGGTGCTGACCGGCGAAGGTCAACTGCGCGGCTGAAGGGGCGGCTCACATGCTTTGGGTGAAAGCCTTTCATCTACTCTTCGTAATCTCGTGGTTCGCAGGACTCTTCTACCTGCCGCGAATCTACGTCAACCTGGCGCAGACAAGCGACGCCGGCGCTTACGACTGTCTCACCGGCATGGCGCGCCGGCTATATCGTTTCATGACGCCGCTTGCCGTACTGTCCGTGGTCTTCGGCCTGTGGCTCTACATTGGATATGGCATCGGGATGAGTTCCGGATGGATGCACGCCAAACTGTTGTTGGTGCTCCTGTTGGTCGTCTACCACCTGGTATGCGGCCGCCTGCTCGTCACCTTCGAACGACGCGCCAATCAACGCTCGCATCGCTACTACCGCTGGTTCAATGAAGCGCCCGTCATCGTGCTGGCACTGGTACTGATCCTTGTGGTGGTCAAACCTTTCTGAACGGCAACATGACCGACTCCAAGCCCCGCAAGACCCTGACGCTGGCCCGCAAGGCCGCCCCGGCTGCTACGTCCGCGGAAGACGCGGGCACCCGCAAGCGCAGCGGCGCCCGGGCACGCCAGGTGGCGCAGCTCCGACACGAACAAGAGAAAGGCGTCTTGCCCAATACGGAGACGCGGCCGTCCGCCGCCCGTAAACGCCCCGCGGCGCGGCGTAGCGAACCTGTGAGCCCGACCCCGTCTGCCGAGGTCGACCGACCCCGTATCGTGCGGACGCGAAGTGAACGGCCACATGGCAAACAACGCCCATCGCGGCGCCAGGAAATTTTCCAGGCGTTCGCTCCCTGCCCTATGGGACTCGAAGAGGCCCTGCACGCTGAGCTCGAAGCCCTTGGATATGGCGGGTTGATCAAGGCGCGCGCGGGGTGCCACTTTGAAGCAGACTGGACGGGCATACTGAAGGCAAACCTGTATTCCCGACTGGCTACACGTGTACTGGTGCGCGTCGCGCACGCTCCCGTGCGCACCGAAGACGACATTCTGGCGCTGGCACGCGATACCGAGTGGGAGCGGTGGTTCGGCCCCGAGCAAACCCTGCGCGTGGACACATCCGCCGTACGCAGCCCCATGCAGAGCCTGCAGTATTGCAATCTGCGCGCAAAGGACGGGATCTGCGACCGTTTGCGCGATATCGAAGGCGCGCGGCCCAGTATCGACACGGTCCGCCCGGATGCGCGGGTCCACCTCTTCCTGGACGAGCGTTCCGCCACTCTATATCTGGACACGTCCGGAGAATCACTGTTCAAGCGGGGCTGGCGCCTGGAGAAAGGCCAGGCCCCCATGCGTGAGAATCTTGCCGCCGGCCTGCTCGCATTGGCCGACTGGGATCCTTCCGCGCCCTTACTCGACCCCTTTTGCGGCAGTGGAACCATACTCATTGAAGCCGCGTGGATCGCGCTGGGCGTACCACCCGGCATCTGGCGCCCTTTCGGTTTCGAGCGGCTGCGCAGCCACGACGCCCGTCACTGGCGCGACATCAAGGATGAAGCCCGCAGCCGGATCGCCACCCGGTTGGATGCGCCGCTAATGGGCTACGACATCGACCCGCGTGCTGTCGCGGCGGCCGAGGGCAATCGTGAGCGGGCCATGCTCTCCCCTGAGACGATACGCTTCTCCGTTGCGGATGCCCGTAGCCTGAAGGTGGATAGCGAGCCGGGCTGGCTGGTGACCAATCCCCCTTACGGTGAACGCATGGAGGAAGATGTATCGTTCTGGCCGGAATGGGCGGAGAACCTCAAGCGCCATTACGCGGGCTGGAAGGTGAACGTCATCACCAGCGACATGGATCTGCCCTCGCACCTGCGCCTCAAGCCCAAGCGTCGGCATCCAGTCTTTAATGGAGCATTGGACTGTCGGCTATTCGTCTTCGATATGGTGGAAAAAAGCTACAGGAAATAACAGGTTTAGTGTGGTTGTCGCCAGAAAGTTTGCAAAGAACCAGGGTAAACCCTATACTTAGGGAAATCCCTAAGAGGCCAAACCATGAACACTTTCAACCAACCAGCCACACTGACGGATCAACTGGAGCGCAAGCTCATTCAGCAGGAAATCGCCCAACAAATGGCGTTCGCGCCGGCTTTCGATTTCAAGCGCATCACCGACAAGATTGCTGCACTGTTCGGTTACGTACGCATCGATACCGTGCCCGGCGAAGCCCGCGCCGCACACTGAGCGATTCATCCGACAGTGACCAAGCCGCCTCGATAGGCGGCTTTTTCATGGGCGATAATGACGCACCTTGAATCGTCGTTTCATTCTATGTCTTCGTCCGCATCCGTCACGCTTTCCACCCCTTCCCGCCTGCGCCGTTTTGCCAGCATGATGTATGAAGGCGTCCTGCTCTTCGGGATCGTCTTTGCCGCAGGCTACATATTCGACACCCTCACGGAAAGCCACGATGGCCGGATGTTCCGCCATGCACGCCAGGCCTTGCTCTTTCTTGCTATCGGGGTGTACTTCCTGTTGTGCTGGCGTGGCGGACAAACTCTGCCCATGAAGACGTGGAACATTCGACTCACGGACCGTGCCGGCGGGCGGCCGTCCATGGGACGGCTCGCTCTGCGCTACGTGCTCATTTGGCCCATCCCGCTCGTCGCAAGCTTGCTCGTACAGGGCGCGTCTGCCTATACCGGCTACACGTCCACCGATCTGCTGATCGTCTTCGCTCCGTTCACGATTTTCATTTGGAGCTGGTTCGATCGCGAAGGTCAGTTCTTACACGATCGGCTCGCCGGCACCCGGTTGGTCGACACAAAACCGCGACCCCGCGCAGGGTGAGTGGTCCTATCGTCGTGGCGGCTTCCGTGTAAGGGTATACCCCGGACAATTAAACGATTGCCGACATCGGGCATTGCGCGTCGCCCCGAAGTCGGCCATGCTTTCACTGATTTTCTGCGCCTCTCCCCTTCGGCCATCAGTGAAGCAAGCAGATGAACGACCAATATCCGGTTTTGTATTCGTCGTACCAGTGGCTGGTACCCTCCCAGTTCAATATTGCCCAGGTCTGCCTTCAGCGTTGGTCCGCGAACGCAATGGAAGGCCGCCGGCTCGCCATGCGTCACGAAGATGCGGCCGGCAACCGTAGCGATTGGTCGTACGGGCGCCTGGCCGATGTCGCAAACCGACTGAGCAACGGCATGCGCAAAATGGGCGTGCGCAAAGGCGATCGGGTGTCCGTGATCATGTCGCAACGACCGGAAGCGGCGGCCGCCATGCTCGCGGTGCTCGGCTGCGGCGCGATACTCGTGCCACTGCATCCGCAACTGGGTACGGATGCCCTGGCGCTACGCCTGCGAGACGCAGAAGTGCGCAGCATCATCGCCGACGCCTCAGCAGCGCCAGAACTCGGCCAGGTCATGAGCCAGAGCCCGTCGGTTCAGCAATTGATCGCCCTGGAGTTCCAGAACGACTACACCATGTCCTGGCGTTCGCTTCTGGCGCGCGAGACTGCGGACTACCAGCCGACGGCTACGCTAGCGGACGATCCGGCCATCCTGCTCTATACCGCCGGTACCACCGGTACGCCCAAGGGCGTGCTGCACGCGCACCGGGTGCTCATCGGGGCATTGCCCGCCTTCGTTGCCGCGCAGAACTGGTTCCCCCATCCCGGCGATCTTTTCTGGAGCCCCGCGGACTGGAGCTCGGCACCGGGCCTGCTGCAAGGCCTGCTGGCCGTGATGTACTTCGGCCGCTCACTCGTCACATCGGAAAGGCCCGCGCAAGGCCATGACGCACTCGACCTCCTCAGACGCTATCCCATTACCAACACGCTGCTGGTACCCAACGACGTCGAGCTCATGCACGAGGCGGCGAACCTGGGTGCCGCCACCGACGGTCTAGCGCTGCGGGCCGTGGTAGTGGCCGGTGAGAACCTGTCCCGAAGGCTTTACGACTGGAGCGCAGCCACCTTCGGCACACCGGTGAACGAACTCTATGGGCTTACCGAAGCGCCCGGCATTCTCGGCCATAGTCAGGAGAAATGGCCGTTGCGGCCCGGCAGCGTGGGACGCCCGATACCGGGGCATCGCATTGCCCTGCTCGACAGCAAGGGGCGCCCGTGCCGCATCGGCTCAGTGGGCCAGCTCGCCTTGAACATCCGGGACGCCCACGGGCATGGGGATCCCGCCCTATTTCTCTCGTATTGGCGCAACGACGCCCTCACCCAGGCGCGCTACATCGGCGACTGGTTTCTGACCGGCGACATGGCGTCCATGGACGAAGACGGCTACTACTGGTTCGTCGGTCGTTGTGACGACGTTTTCCGCAGCGGCAGTTACCGCGTGAGCCCCGTGGAGATCGAAGACTGCCTCAAGCAGCACCCTGCCGTCCGCCATGCCGCGGTGGTGCCTAAGCCGGATGGGTCACGAGGCTACGCTATCAAGGCGTTCGTGGTCCTGGATCCGACTGCGGCCGGGACGCAGCCGTCGGCGGATATTGGCGCGGCGCTGCGGGCCCACGTGCGTCAGCGGCTAGCCTCATGGCAAGTGCCGCAAGACATCGAGTTCATTGATCGCCTACCGGTGACCGCCGAAGGCCAAATCCGTCGTCACGTCTTGCGCGCCCGCGAACAACAGCGCAGCATGCTGGCGGCCGCCAAAACTCGGCCCCGGGCTGGATGATCGGCTAAAATCCATGAATGACGGATACCTTCAAGAAATACCTCATGGCCGACAACAGCGCACGGGTACAAGCCGTGAAGCTGGAGTCCAGCTGGCAGTCGGGTTTGGCGCATCAGCCTTACCCCGCGTGCATCCAGCGACTGCTGGGTGAGCTGTCAGCGGCAGCGGTGCTGCTGGCCACCAATATCAAGTTCAAGGGCTCGCTCGTGCTTCAGTTGCAGGGCGACGGGCCGGTCACGCTGATTGTGGTCGAATGCACGTCGGAACTCACTTTCCGCGCGACG
The DNA here is from genome assembly GCA_035306485.1 of Burkholderiaceae bacterium. Classification (GTDB taxonomy): domain Bacteria; phylum Pseudomonadota; class Gammaproteobacteria; order Burkholderiales; family Burkholderiaceae_B; genus Yanghanlia. The sequence continues at coordinate 11,183 of DATGNX010000144.1, read as the reverse complement.
GTGAATCTGCGCGATCCCGAACTGGTGCCAGCCGACGGCACCCTGCAATCTCTGCTCAATGCGAACGGCAGCGGCCGCTTTACCGTGCTGCTTGACCCGGGTCGCGAGAGCAAGATGAAGCCCTACCAGGGCATCGTTCCCATGGAGGGAGCAACGGTCGCCGAAGTGTTGGAAGCCTACATGCGCGACTCCGAACAATTGGACACCCGCATGTGGCTGGCCGCCAACGATCAAAAGGCATCGGGGCTGCTGTTGCAGCGTTTGCCCGATGCCGGAGGCATAGCCACGCACGACGCCCCCTCCGGCGCCGAAGCCTCCGAGGGCCGCAACGCGGAAAGCCGCGCGGAATCCTGGAACCGCCTGAGCCATCTGGCCGCCACGCTATCAACGCCTGAACTGCTCGAGACCGACATCGACACCCTGATCCGACGGCTGTTCTGGCAGGAAAGCCTAGTGGAGCTGGAAAGCAGCACGGTCAGCTGGCACTGCCCCTGCTCGCGCGCGCGGGTCAGCAATATGCTGCGCATGCTTGGCCGCGAAGAAATTGAATCTCTGCTTCAGGAGCGGGAGAAGGTATCCGTCGCGTGCAATTTCTGCGGCAAGCCGTATGAATTCGATGCGGTCGACTGCGCCGCTCTATTCGTTGAAAATCTCGACGAGTCGCGCTCGCGCACGCTGCATTAACTAGGGATGGCGCGAGCTTTCGCGCCACCCGCATTCGCCACAATCGACACGCCCCGGGGCCATGACGCACACTGAGTCGTATGGCCCCGATCTTTGCCGTAATCAATCGCCAGCCCTGCGCTCTGCAGCGGGGCCAAGGCACGGTGGAATTCCTCTTGGCCGCCGTGCCGGTACTGGTGCTGGCTTTAAGCAGCATCGAAGCCGTCCACTGGTATTTTGCCAGGCAGGCTGTCAGCCTGGCTCTCTCCCAAGCGGCACGTGCGGCGATCACCCAGCACGCTGATCCTGTGGTGCTGGATCAGGCCTTCACCAACGCCTTGCTTCCCTTCTATGTCGCGCCTAGCGCAGCAGTCACGCGGGCCCGGCTACAGCGCGCAATGGAACGACGCACGCACGCTACCGACTTGCCCGCGTGGCAGATACGAATTCTTTCTCCTTCTACCGCGACCTTCCAGGACTTCGCCGCCTCTCGTCCAGGGCTACCCGGCGATGGCCGGCCCGTTATCGACAACGACTATCTGGCCGAGCAACACCAGGCGCGGCTGGCCGAAGGGCTTCACGAAGGGCGGGGATTGCAATCGGGTCAGACCACTCTGGAGGCCAACACGCTTGAGCTGGACCTAACGTGGTTACATGAGCCCCTGCTGCCAGTCACCCGAGTTCTGCTCAAAGGCTTGGCGCCGGCTGATACGCGTTTTGGTTCTTTGGCCATGGCACGCGGCGGTTATTTACCCTTGCGACGCCAAATGGCTATGGTCATGCAGTCCCACGCCGTCGCGTGGGCAATGCCGGCACACGGTCGGGTCGTTCGGGCCCACGCGGCACAAGCCGAGGAGCCTGCGTTCTTTACTGAGCCCGGCCTTGCGCCGTGGGAACATGGAAAAAAGCCTGACGGCCCGCTGTCTGGTCAGCCACCGGCCGATACGCCGGAGCCCGGCCGGCCGCCGGACCCACCGACCAGCGATCCGGGTAACGACGCCCCCTACCGCGAAGCGGAACCGGACGTTCCGGACCCGCCAGCTGCCGATCCCTTGCCTTTGGAGCCAGAGGACTGTCCCGGCTGCTGCGACTGAGCACCCGGAAGCAGGTGCACGAAGATCTCGTCCTTCTGTACCAGACCCATTTCAGTCCGCGCCCTTTCCTCGATCGCGTCGGTTCCCGCGGTTAAATCCTGCACCTCGGCAGCCAACGCGTTGTTACGAGCCGTAAGGGCCTCGTTGATCTCTTCCTGCGCTTGCAGTTTGGTTTCGAGTTCACGCACTCGCTGCCACCCGCCCTTACCCCACCACAATGGGTATTGCGTAATGGCTGTAAGCAGGACCAGAACGATCAGCAGCAAGCGCATAAAAGTTCGCCCGGCACTTACGGCCGGGCCAGGGCTCAACGGAGGTTGTAGAACGCCTCGCGGCCCGGATACGACGCAACTTCCGCCAGCTCTTCTTCGATGCGCAGCAGCTGGTTGTACTTGGCCATGCGATCGGAGCGCGAGAGCGAACCCGTCTTGATCTGCATGGCGTTGGTGGCCACGGCGATATCGGCAATAGTGGAGTCTTCCGTTTCGCCCGAACGGTGCGAGATCACCGCCGTATAGCCCGCACGCTTAGCCATTTCGATGGCGGCGAAGGTTTCGGTCAGCGTGCCGATCTGGTTGATCTTGATGAGGATCGAGTTGGCAACGCCCTCGTCGATGCCCTGCTTCAGAATCTTGGTGTTAGTGACAAAGAGGTCGTCCCCCACCAACTGGACTTGCTTGCCCAGCTGCTGCGTCAGAATGCGCCAGCCTTCCCAGTCGCCCTCGGACATGCCGTCCTCGATGCTGATGATCGGGTACTTGTCGCACCAGCTCGCGAGCAGATTCGCAAAGTCGGCAGCTTCCAAAGCGATTCCGCCCTCACCGGCAAGATGGTACTTGCCGTCGCGATAAAACTCCGTGCTCGCGCAATCCAGGCCCAGAGCGATTTGCGAGCCGGCTTCGTAGCCTGCGACTTCGATGGCGTTCAGGATCAGTTGGATGGCAGCTTCGTGGTTCGCCACGTTGGGGGCGAAACCACCCTCGTCGCCCACGGCGGTCGACATGCCTTGCTTGTCGATCAGCTTCTTGAGCGCGTGGAACACTTCCGCGCCCATGCGCAGCGCTTCGCGGAAGCTGCTGGCACCCAGCGGAAGAATCATGAATTCCTGCATGTCCAACGTATTGTTGGCATGCGCGCCGCCGTTGATGACGTTCATCATGGGCACCGGCATCTGCATCGGGCCGCTGCCGCCGAAGTAGCGATAGAGCGACAGGCCGGATTCATCCGCGGCTGCCCGCGCTACGGCCATACTGGCCGCCAGCATGGCATTCGCACCCAGGCGGCCCTTGTTCTCGGTGCCATCCAGATCGATGAGGGTGCGGTCGATGAACGTCTGTTCCTGCGCGTCCAGGCCCATCAGGGCTTCGGAGATTTCGGTATTCACGTTCTCCACTGCACGCAGCACGCCCTTGCCCAAATAGCGGGCGGCGTCGCCGTCCCGCAGTTCGATCGCTTCGCGGGAACCCGTGGATGCGCCGGAAGGTACCGCCGCCCTTCCCATCGCGCCGGATTCCAGCAACACGTCGCATTCCACGGTGGGATTGCCGCGCGAGTCAAGGATTTCGCGCCCGATGATGTCTACGATTGCACTCATGATCTTTGTCTGTCCTGCCTGAGTAGGGTTGGAATTCTGCGGGGACCGGCGTTGCGGCTGCAGGCATAAATGCCCGATTGTAGCTGGCCCAGTGCGACGCCTGCGCCACACAGGCCGCACGACTCCGACATTTTACGCATCCAAGCGTTTCGACGGGGATTCAGGGACGCTCGGCAATGCGCGACTCGAGCTTGGCCAGCATATCGGACAAACTCTGGCGCTCTTGTTCGCTGAAGTCGCCGAGCACCCATTCCAGGTACTCATTCCTAAGGGCCATGGCCGAATCCACTGCTTCTTGCCCCGCCTTGGTGAGCTCGACGATGGTTAGACGGGCGTCCTGTTCGTCGCTGTAGCGCCGGACCCAGGCCTGTCGCTCCAAGCCCTTGATCTGGCGCGTGAGGGCCGCGGGGTCGATCTCAAGCTCGCGGGCTAGCGCCTTCTGCGACATTCTTCCATGAACGTCAAGCAGAACCATAATGCGCCAACGGGCCAGCGAATGCCCGGTGTGGGCTTCGAAGCCCGCCACGAACGTGCGATACGTGCGCCCGAGCTGCTGCATGAGCAGGCTATGGCGGGTATGGATCATTCCGCCGCCCCCTTGCCAAACGACATGGCGGGCAAACGCGCCAGCCATATCAGGCCGGCCACGGACATGAGCACCGACAGCAGCAGACCGGCATGTACGCCCCACACCAGGGATTCCCGCGCGTGCAAAATGAAGGTCTCACCGTGCAGACCGACGCGTTGCAGAGCCGCGATGAATTGGCTCTGAACCTGTGCATTGACGAGTACCTGAGGATCCTCCAGACGGGCGAGCCAAGCGCCGTTGCCGAAGGGGGTGACGTCCAGGGCGCGGACCCGTTCAACGTAATAATGCGTGATGATCGAGCCCACTACGGCCGTGCCAACCATGCCGCCGACCATACGTGTGGACTGCAACACCGCCGTGGAAATTCCGAGCAAGGAGCGACCGACCAGTTCCTGAATGAAGACGGTGAGATTCGGCATGAGAAAGCCCAACCCCACCCCGCAAGCCATCAGGCAAACGACCAAAAGCAGTCGCGGCGTACCGGAACCGATGAACAACAACGCCAAGCCCGCCCCCGCCAACAGGACGAAACCCGCGTGCAAGATGCGTTCGGGGCGCCGCATACGCGGCAGAATACGACTACTGACGATGCTCCCCACCGTTATACAAACCACCAATGGCGTGATCAGCACGCCGACCTCGCGCGCGGTCAGCCCGAAGCCGCCCTGAAGCAGCAGCGGAACGTAAATCAACAGGGCGAAAAGCACGAAGCCCAGCAGGAAGGAAAGCAGGCACAGAATCTGGACACCGCGGTCACGGAACATATCCATGGGAATCAAGGCTGCCGGACAGCGACGCTCCCACCAGATGAAAGCCGTCATGAACGCCACGGTGGCCAGGCCCAGCGCGGCCATGGAAAGCGTGGCTCCGTGCTGAGGGACCCATTGCACGAGAAATTGCAGGCCCGTCAGCGCGAGCGCGATCAAAATCACGCCCACCCAGTCCAGCCGGATGTTGTCGGCCTGCATCTGCCGCACCCGGGGAACGTGCTTGGCCACGAAAAAAAGTCCCAGTAGGCCCAGCGGCACGTTCATGAAGAACACGGTGCGCCAACCCAGGTAATAAGTGAGAAAGCCACCCAGAGAAGGCCCGACGGCATTCGCGATACCGAAAGCGCTGCTGAGAATTACCTGCCACCGCAAGCGCACGCGAGGATCAGGAAAAAGATCCGGCACCACGGCGAACGCCGTGCCCAGCATCATTCCGCCCGCAACCCCCTGCAAGGCCCGCCCCGCCACCAGCTGGACCATGGACTGGGCCAGCCCGCAGAAAATGGAAGCGATCAGGAACAAGACAATGGAAGCCACTACGAAGGGCTTGCGTCCGTAGTAGTCACCAAGACGCCCGAAGATGGGAATTGTGATGATCGAGGTCAGAAGGTAGGCCGTGGTCACCCAGGCATAGAATTGAAAGCCGCGCAGTTCCGCCACCACGGTGGGCAAGGCCGTTCCGACCACGGTCTGGTCGATGGCGACCATCATCGTGACGAAGCTCAGGCCAAGCATGGCCAGGATGGATTCACGCACGGACAACAACATGCCCGCGCCGGGTGTTCCTGCAGAGGAAGTTTTCATTACATGACCAGTCAATCTTTGACTTATCAACAATTCTAGCAAACAAATCGGAGTCAGACCACGATTTCTCGCTAGTTGATGAGTCGCAATGGGGGGCTTAACGCTCGGGGTCAGACCACGATCTCATAGATCGTGGTCTGACCCCAATGATGTCCGCTGCCTGTGAAGAGCGTTGAAGGCGCTTCAGGAATTGAATTCGCGGGCAAGTGCGCCGCTTTCCTTGACGGCGCGATCGATAGCGATCAGCGACTCAAGGAGGTTACGCATTTCCGACATCGGCACCGCATTGGGTCCGTCGGACAGCGCCTGATCGGGGTTTGGATGGGTTTCCATGAACAGGCCTGAGATGCCGGCAGCCACTGCGGCGCGCGCCAATACCGGCACGAACTCACGCTGGCCCCCCGACGACGTGCCCTGCCCGCCCGGCAACTGCACCGAATGCGTGGCGTCGAACACGACGGGACACTGCGTTTCGCGCATGATGGCGAGAGAGCGCATGTCGGACACCAGGTTGTTGTAGCCGAAAGACACGCCGCGCTCGCACACGAGGATATTGTGTCCGTCGCCCCCTGCATCCAATGCAGCCTGTCGCGCCTTCGCCACAACCTGCGCCATGTCGTGCGGTGCCAGGAACTGACCTTTCTTGATATTTACCGGCTTGAGCGTGGCCGCACACGCATGAATGAAGTCAGTCTGACGGCACAGGAAGGCCGGCGTCTGCAGGACGTCCACCGCAGAGGCCACCTCCGCCACCTGTTCGGTGGTGTGGACGTCCGTCAACACTGGCACGCCCAGCTGTTCACGTACGTCGGCCAGGATGCGCAGACCCTCCTCCTGCCCAGGGCCTCGGTAGGATCGCCCCGAACTGCGATTGGCCTTATCGAAGGAGCTCTTGTAGATGAAATGAATGCCGAGCTCGTCGGTCAATTCCTTCAGTGCGCCCGCGGTGTCGAAGGCCAGCTCGCGGGACTCGATCACACAAGGACCCGCGATGAGGAAGAAGGGGCGATCGAGTCCGATCTCAGCGCCACACAGTTTCATGATCCATTCCTTACTGTAGCGAGGCGGCCCAAGGGCCGCCCGCGTAGCATTGGTTCAGTTCGCCGAAGCGACTTGCTGCTGCCGTGCCAGGGCCGCCTTGATATAGCTGATGAACAGCGGATGCCCGTCGCGCGGTGTGGAGGTGAATTCCGGGTGGAACTGTACGCCCATGAACCAGGGATGGTTGGGAATCTCCATGATTTCGGGCAGCTCTTCGGTGGGAGTACGGGCGCTGATGACCATGCCCGCTTCTTCCAGCCGGGTAACGTAGACGTTATTGACCTCGTAGCGATGCCGATGACGTTCGTTGACCTCGGGCCCGTAGATTTCCGCGGCTCGTGATCCCGGAAGTACCGGGCAGCGCTGCGCACCCTTGCGCATGGTGCCGCCCAGATCTGAGGAGCTGTCGCGCCGTTCGATCTTGCCTTCGCGGTCCTGCCATTCGGAGATCAGTGCCACCACGGGATGCGCGGCTGCCGGATCGAACTCGGTGCTGTTCGCACCGCCCAAGCCCGCCACATTACGCGCGAATTCCACTACCGCCAGCTGCATGCCCAGGCAAATTCCCAGGAACGGCGTACCGGTCTCGCGCGCATAGCGAATGGCGCGAATCTTCCCTTCCGTCCCCCGCTTGCCGAAGCCGCCTGGCACCAGGATCGCATCCAGCCCTTCGAGGCAGGCGGTGCCTTCTTGCTCGATGACTTCCGAATCCAGGTACTCGATGTCCACACGGCAGCGCGTATGGATACCGGCGTGCGTGAGCGCTTCGGACAAGGACTTGTACGATTCCGTGAGGTCCACATACTTGCCCACCATGCCGATACGCACACGGTGCTGCGGGTTGCGAATCGCCTCGATAAGGCGTTCCCACATCGTGAGATCGGCCGGTGGCGGCGAAAGCGCCAGGGCGTCGCAAATGATCGAATCCAGGCCTTGCTCGTGCAGCATGCCGGGAATCTCGTAAATGGAGGTTTCGGCATCCCAGACGGAGATCACTGCGTCCAGCGGCACATTCGAGAACAGCGAAATTTTGGCGCGCTCGTCGTCGGGGATACGGCGATCCGCCCGGCACAGCAAGGCGTTCGGGTAGATGCCAATCTCGCGCAGCTTCTGCACCGAGTGCTGGGTCGGCTTGGTCTTGAGCTCGCCGGCCGAAGGGATGAAGGGAACCAGGGTCAGGTGCACGAAGGCCGCATTATTGCGACCCAGACGCAGGCTCATCTGGCGCACGGCTTCCAGGAAGGGCAGCGATTCAATATCGCCGACCGTGCCGCCGATCTCGACAATCGCGACGTCCGCCGCGCCGTCCCAGGCGCTCTTCGCACCGCGCACGATGAAGTCCTGGATCTCGTTGGTGATGTGCGGAATCACCTGCACGGTTTTGCCGAGATAATCGCCGCGACGCTCCTTGCGCAGCACCGATTCGTAGATCTGGCCTGTGGTGAAGTTGTTCACCTTGCGCATGCGCGCCGAGATGAAGCGTTCGTAGTGGCCAAGGTCCAGGTCGGTTTCGGCGCCGTCTTCCGTGACGAATACTTCGCCATGCTGGAAGGGACTCATGGTGCCGGGATCGACGTTGATGTAGGGATCCAGCTTGAGCATGGTCACGCGCAAGCCGCGGGATTCGAGGATGGCCGCGAGGGACGCGGCAGCAATGCCTTTACCCAGGGAGGACACAACGCCTCCCGTGACGAATACGTACTTGGTCATTGTCGGGGGATGCCCGGGGCGACCGGGCTGCAGCGGGAAATTGGAATTATAGCCCGGAACCCGACGGGTTCAGGCGGGGGCTAGAGGCCGAGTGCGACGTTCCAGCCACTCCAGGGCGGAACCCTGGACCAGCGGGGCCAGTCGCTCACGCACCTGCGCATGGTAGGCGTCCAGCCACGAGATTTCCGCCGCGCTGAGCAAAGATGCGTCGATGCAACGAGTGTCGATCGGACACAACGTGAGTGTTTCGAAGCTGAGGAAATCGCCGAACTCGGTTGTCACGTGCGGACGCGCCAACACCAGATTCTCGATGCGGATGCCCCAGCGACCCGGACGATAAAGCCCCGGCTCATTGGAGGTGATCATGCCGGCTCGCATGAGCGCATGCGGATTGGCGGTGCCCCGCCAGGAAATGGATTGAGGGCCTTCGTGGACGTTCATGAAATAGCCCACTCCGTGACCGGTTCCATGACCGTAATCCGCACCCAGTCGCCACACCGGCGCACGTGCCAACGCATCCAGCGCGTAGGCAGGAAGTTCATTGGGAAACACTGCCTGAGACAGGCCGATCATGCCCTGCAGCACGGCGGTATAGTCGCGCTTCTGCTCATCGGACACCTGCCCCACCGGCACCACACGCGTGATATCAGTGGTGCCTCCGAGGTATTGCCCGCCAGAATCGATTAGCAGCAGACCGTCGCCCTCGATCACGGCATGTGCCGATTCGGTGGCGTGGTAATGCGGCATGGCGCCGTTGGCGTTATACGCGGCGATGGTGCCAAAACTTGGCGAGACAAAGCCGGGGCGTCGCGCCCGCGCAGCCGTGATCCGCTCGTCTATGGTCAATTCCGTGATGCGCTCGCGCCCCTGGGCGGCTTCGAACCAGGCAAAAAACTCGCACAATGCGGCGCCATCCTCTTCCATGACGCGACGCACGTTGGCGATCTCGGCTTCATTCTTGCGCGACTTCAGCAAGTGGGCCGGATTGACGGCCTCGACCTTGCCGACATCGACAGCAACGTCCAGCAGGCCGATGGTGACTCTGGCGGGATCGAACAACAGACGGTCCGTCTCGGGCAGGCCTGCCAAGATAGCGACAACCTCGTCGTAAGGGGCGAGGGTGATGCCTTCAGCCGCCAATTCCGTCTTCAGTTCATCGGACAGCTTGTGGGGTTCCACGAACAGCACGGCCGAGTCGCGCCCGATCAACGCATGGGCGAGAAACACCGGGTTGTAGGGAATGTCGGTGCCGCGCAGGTTGAAGATCCAAGCCACGTCGTCCAGCGCCGAAACGATATGCCACTGGGCATTGTGTTCGAGCATAGCGCTACGAATGGCGGCCAGGTTCTCGCTACGGCTGCGACACGCCCAAGGCGGCTCATGCGCAGTAACGGTGCCCACCGGCAGGCCGGGACGGTCTTCCCAGACCAAGCCGGGAAGATCGTAGTCCGTTGCCAGCCGCAACCCTGCGGGCCGGCAGGCATCTTGCCATTGGCGCCACGCCTGCACCGAGAGCACCTGCCCGTCGATGGCCACGCAAGCGCCCTGAGGCAGGTGTTCGACCACCCAGGCCGAGGGCGTTGGAACACCGGCCTGCCCTGCGCGCATCGTATCTATGCCCGTGCCCTGCAGTTCCGCGTCGGCCTGTTCCCAGTACCGGCTGTCGGTCCAGAGACCCGCAAATGACTGGCTGAGCACCAAGGTACCCGCCGAACCGCTGAATCCCGACAGCCATTCCCGCGCCTGCCAGCGTTGCGGCAGATACTCCGACAAATGCGGATCAGACGTGGGAACGACGCAGGCCTCGATGCCCCGCTCGCGCATGACGCGACGCAGGGCTTCCAAACGCAGGACAATCACAGACGACATAGATCAGGCAGCGACAGCGGAAACGTCGAGCTTGGCTGCGGTCTTGGCGACGACTTCGTCGACAGTGACGCCGTCCGCCAGCTCCACCAGCTTGAGACCTTGATCGGTGACGTCCAGTACGCACAGATCGGTGATGATGCGATCCACCACACCTACACCGGTGAGCGGCAGCGTGCACTCAGGCAGCAACTTGAGGTCTTCGGTGCCGTCCTTCTTGCGCGCGACGTGATCCATCAGCACGACGACGCGGCCAACGCCCGCAACGAGGTCCATCGCACCGCCCATGCCCTTGACCATCTTGCCGGGAATCATCCAGTTGGCGAGATCGCCCTTTTCAGAGACCTGCATGGCCCCCAGGATGGCAAGGTTGATCTTGCCGCCGCGGATCATGCCGAAGGAGTCCGCCGAGGAGAAGATGGAAGAGCCCGGCAAGGTCGTGACCGTTTGCTTACCCGCGTTGATCAGGTCGGCATCGACCTCATCTTCCGTGGGGAAAGGACCAATGCCCAACAGACCGTTCTCGGACTGCAGCCAAACCTCGACACCGGGCGGCACATGGTTGGCCACCAACGTCGGCATGCCGATACCCAGGTTCACATAGAACCCATCCTGCAGTTCGCGCGCGGCGCGCGCAGCCATTTGATCGCGTGTCCAGGCCATGTTCAAGCTCCTTGTGCGTTACGGATGGTGCGTTGCTCGATGCGCTTTTCGGGATTCGTATTCAGTACGATGCGATGCACGAAGATACCCGGCAGGTGCACGCTGTCGGGATCGAACGTACCGGTGTCGACGATTTCCTCGACCTCGGCCACGGTGATCTTGCCCGCCATGGCGACATTGGGGTTGAAATTGCGGGCCGTGCGGCGGAACATCAGGTTGCCGGAACGATCCGCCTTCCAGGCCTTGACCAGGGACACATCCGGCGCCAGCGACCTTTCCATGACATAGACGTGGCCGTCGAACTCGCGCGTTTCCTTGCCGTCGGCCACGATCGTGCCCACGCCAGTGCGCGTGAAGAAGGCGGGAATGCCTGCGCCGCCGGCGCGCAG
>DATGNX010000143.1:0-4765 GCA_035306485.1 Burkholderiaceae bacterium | reverse complement strand
ACCGGCTTCCAGCCGATTTTGTCCTGCTCGGCGCGACGCTCGGCAAGTTCGGCGTCGGAGATCGCAAGGTTGATCGTGCGGTTCGGAATGTCGATCTCGATCAGGTCGCCTTCACGCACGAGACCGATCGCGCCACCCTGTGCAGCCTCGGGCGAGGCATGGCCGATCGATAGGCCCGAGGTGCCGCCAGAGAAACGGCCATCGGTGATCAGGGCGCAGGCCTTGCCCAGCCCTTTCGACTTCAGATAGCTCGTCGGATAGAGCATTTCCTGCATGCCGGGGCCGCCCTTGGGGCCTTCATAGCGGATGATGACGACGTCGCCCGCCTTCACCGCATCGCCCAGGATGCCTTCGACCGCGTCTTCCTGGCTCTCGAATACGCGTGCTCGGCCGGTAAATTTCAGAATGCTTTCATCGACGCCGGCCGTCTTGACGATGCAGCCGTTCACGGCCAGGTTGCCGTAGAGCACCGCCAGCCCGCCATCTTGCGAGTACGCGTGCTCCCTGCTTCGGATGCAGCCCTGTTCGCGGTCCAGATCAAGATCAGCGTAGTAGGTGTTCTGGCTGAAGGCTTCCTTGCTGCGTACGTTGCCCGGCGCGACCTTGAAGAAGTTCTGCACTTCGGGCGTCACGCCGGGGTTCTTCACATCCCAGGCCTCTATCGCCTGGCCCAGCGTGCCGCAAGCTGCGTTGCCCGCATCCAGATGCAGCAGGCCGGCGCGGCTCAGTTCGGCCAGGATGCCCATGATGCCGCCGGCGCGGTGTACGTCTTCGATGTGATATTTATCGGTGGCGGGTGCAACCTTGCACAGACAGGGCACACGGCGCGACAGGCGGTCGATGTCCGACATCGTGAAATCCACGCCGGCTTCCTGCGCGGCCGCCAGCAGGTGCAAGACCGTGTTCGTCGAACCGCCCATGGCGATGTCGAGCGTCATCGCATTCTCAAAGGCCTTGAACGAAGCGATATTGCGCGGCAGGACCGATGCATCGTCCTGTTCGTAATAGCGTCGGCACAGATCGACGATCAGCTTGCCGGCATCTTCGAACAGCGTTTTGCGTCGCGCGTGCGTGGCCACGATGGTGCCGTTGCCCGGCAGCGCCAGACCCAGCGCTTCGGTCAGACAATTCATGGAGTTCGCCGTGAACATGCCGGAACAGGAGCCGCAAGTCGGACAGGCATTGCGCTCGGCCTCGGCCGCCTCTTCGTCCGTCACGTTGGGGTCTGCCGCCTTGATCATCGCGTCCACGAGATCGAGCTTCTGCACCACCATCCGCGTGTTGGGATCGTAGACCTTGCCGGCCTCCATGGGACCGCCCGATACGAAGACCACCGGAATATTGAGGCGCATGGCGGCCATCAGCATTCCCGGGGTGATCTTGTCGCAGTTGGAGATACACACCATAGCGTCGGCGCAGTGGCCGTTCACCATGTATTCGACGGAATCCGCAATCAGCTCGCGAGACGGCAGAGAGTACAGCATGCCGCCATGGCCCATGGCGATACCGTCATCAATGGCGATGGTATTGAATTCCTTCGCCACGCCGCCCGCCGCCTCAATCTGACGCGCCACCAGCTGTCCCATGTCCTTCAGGTGGACATGGCCCGGTACGAACTGCGTGAAGGAATTCACGACGGCGATGATGGGCTTGCTGAAGTCGTCGTCGGTCATGCCCGTGGCGCGCCACAGCGCGCGGGCGCCGGCCATATTGCGACCGTGCGTGGAGGTGCGTGAGCGATATTGCGGCATTTCTCTCTCTAAGGGTGAACACTCTGAAGCACACAATGATAATCTTCATTGCAGAAGTTTTCCTTCACCCTGATCGCGACACATCGCGTCACGGGCTTCTGGCCCGCCCGAATTCGAGGAGCAGCAGTGAGCGCAACACAGCAGCCGGCATCTCCCTACAGCGCCCTTCGGCAGGATATCCGCCTGCTCGGAAAGACATTGGGCGAAGTCATACGCGACACCGACGGGCGGGCGATGTACGACACCATCGAGAAGCTTCGCCGCGCCGCTGTGACCTTCCGCCGGGAAGGCGATTTGTCTCAAGAAGCCGTACTGGAGCGCTCCATCCGCCGCCTGGCCGACGAACAGGTCAATTCCGTTGCCCGCGCCTTCAGCTACTTCCTGCATTTGTCCAACATTGCCGAGGACCGAGAACAGAACCGCCGCCAGCGCGAGCACGAATTAAGCGGCGGCCCGCCCATGCGCGGCAGCCTGGCCGAGGCGGTGGCCCTGCTGGATGCCCGCGGAGTAAGGGGTCGACGCATCCAGCGCGAACTCGAAAGCATGAGCATTGTTCCGGTGCTTACGGCCCACCCTACCGAGGTCCAACGCAAAAGCACGCTGGACCTGCATCGCGAGATCGCGCGCCAGTTGCTACACAACGACGACACGCTCACGCCCTGGGAGCGCGCGCGGGGCTTACAACGGCTGAGCGGTCTGATCGCTTCGCTATGGCAGACCCGCATGCTGCGCCAGCAGAAGCTCACGGTGCTCGACGAGATCGATAACGCTCTGGGCTATTACGAGCACACGTTTCTCAAGGCGATACCTCGGCTCTACGAAGATTTGGCCGCCCTACTCGAACGGCGGCGCGACGAACCGTTGCAAGCCCGGCCCAGCCTGCTTCCGCCCTTTCTCAAGACGGGTAGCTGGATCGGCGGCGACCGAGACGGCAACCCCAACGTGGACGCCGGTACGCTGGAACAGGCTCTGCTGCGCCAGTCCACCCATGTCTTCCGCCACTATCTGGAAGAAGTACGGAATCTGGGCGCGGAGCTCTCGATGTCGCGCACGCTGATCGACGCCGCGCCGGCACTGCTGGAGCTAGCCGCCGCCAGTCGGGACACGTCGCTGCACCGCGTGGACGAGCCCTATCGCCGCGCCTGCATTCATATCTATGCGCGAGTTGCTGCCACGGCGCAGGCCGTCGTGGGACGCGCTTTGGCGACCCGCCCCACCTACGATGCGCCGGCCTACGAGGATCCGGCTGAGCTCGAAGCAGACCTCGCCACCATCGCCGCATCGCTGACCGCGCACCACGGCGCCGCCATTGCGCGCCTGAGGCTGAGCGGGCTGCAACAGGCGGTGCGCGTCTTCGGCTTTCACTTGGCCACCGTGGACCTGCGGCAGAGTTCCGACGTGCACGAACGCGTGCTCGACGAATTGTTCCGCGCGGCTGAAGTCAAACTGGACGGACGTCCGGTGCAATACCTGAAGCTGTCCGAAGCACAGCGAGTCGAACTGCTGCGCAGCGAACTGGCGCAGGCTCGTCCGCTCTATTCGCCGTGGCTGGAATATTCCGACGAAACGCGAAAGGAGCTGGAGGTCCTGCAGGCGGCCGCGCGTTGCCGGCGCCGCTACGGGCCCCGCGCCATTGAGCAGACCATCGTGTCCCACACCGAAACTCTCAGTGACCTGCTGGAAGTGCTGGTGTTGCAACAGGAGACCGGCCTGTTGCGGCCGGACGCCCAGCGCTCCACGCCGCGACGACGCGCGGACCCGAAGGCCCCTGCCAGCGGCGCGGAGCGCGAAGCACGCCTGGCGGCCGGCCTGATGGTCGTGCCACTGTTCGAGACCATTCCCGATCTGGAACGCGCGCCCGGCATCATGGCCGACTGGCTGGACCTGCCTGAAGTCAAACAGCGCGTGCGCCACGCGCAGGACGGTATGCAGGAAGTCATGTTGGGGTATTCCGACAGCAACAAGGACGGCGGCTACCTTACCTCCAACTGGTCGCTGTATTGCGCTGAACGGGAACTGGTGCAGGTCTTCCAGAAGCGAAGGACGCGGCTGCGGCTCTTCCACGGACGCGGCGGCTCCGTAGCGCGCGGCGGAGGCCCCAGTTTCGAGGCCATCGTCGCCCAGCCGCCCGGCACTGTGAACGGGCAAATCCGGCTGACCGAACAAGGCGAGGTCATACAGGGGAAGTACAAGGACGCGGAGGTGGGTCGCTGGCATCTGGAGAACATCGTCGCGGCCACGCTGCAAGCCAGTCTCATGCCGCCGGCGGAAGCCGCCCGCGCCGAGAACGAACGCGTTCACAAATACTTCTCTGCCATGCGCTGGATGTCCGAGCAGGCGCGCACGGCGTACCGCGACCTGGTTTACGGGACCAAAGGCTTCACCGACTACTTCTTCGCCGCCACGCCTATCCGCGAGATCGCGGAATTAAACATCGGCTCTCGCCCCGCGGCGCGCAAGTCCACCCAACGCATTGAAGATCTGCGTGCCATTCCGTGGGGATTCTCTTGGGCGCAATGCCGGCTCATGCTGACCGGCTGGTACGGTGTGGGCACAGCGCTGAAGCGCTATGTCGAAGAGGGCTGCGACTGCGAGGGCACGCCCTCCGACCCGGAGGCGCGCCTCGCCCATTTACAGGAAATGGCCCGCGAGTGGCCTTTCTTCCGTACGCTGTTGTCGAACATGGAACAGGTGCTCGCCAAGACCGATCTCACCATCGCACGCCGCTATGCCGGTTTGGTGCCCAACAAGCGGCTGCGCGAATCCATCTTCCAACGCATTGAAGCCGAATTCCAGACCACGCTGTCGATGTTCCGCCAGGTCTGCGGCCACGACCTGCTGGCGCATGACCCACGCCTGGCGGCCGCGCTGGTCGAGCGCTTCGCTTACATCGACCCGTTGAACCACCTGCAGGTGGAACTGCTACGCCGCCACCGCAAGCGGGGAGCAGCCGCCGCTTCGGAAGACGACGCCGAAAGCCGCAGCCAACGGGCAATCCACATGACCATCAACGG
>DATGNX010000142.1:0-14365 GCA_035306485.1 Burkholderiaceae bacterium | reverse complement strand
ATGGCTGACCAAGGATTCGAAAATTTCGACGCCTCCAGCTGGTACGGCGTAGTCGGCACGTCCGACATGCCATCCGAATTGGCTCTGGCGATCAATGCGGATATCAACAAAGTACTGCTCATGCCGGATGTGATCGAGCGTTTCGATGGTTTCGGCGTCGAGGACGGAGGTGGAACCGTCGATACGTACGCTGCGTTCATGGCCTCTGAATACGAGAAATGGGGCAAGGTCGTGCGTGAAGCCAACATTCGTGCGGATAGCTAAGAGATATGACTACAAACAATCCTCTTCCCTTGAAGGGAATACGCGTACTGGACGTAAGCCAGGTGATGGCGGGGCCCTTTGCCTGCATGCTGCTGGCGGACATGGGAGCTGACGTCATCAAGGTGGAGCCGCCGGGCGGCGACCAGACCCGCGGCGCCATGGGATTCAAGATGAAGGGGCCCGACAGCATGGGCTTCCTGAACATGAATCGCAACAAGCGCTCATTCACGGTGGACCTCAAGAGCGAGGAAGGCCGTAAAACGTTCTACGAATTGGCGAAGACGGCGGACGTGATCGTCGAGAACTACCGACCAGGCGCCGTCAAGCGCCTGGGCATCGACTACGAAAGTATCAAGGCAATCAATCCGCGCATTGTCTACGTCAGCATCTCGGGCTTTGGTCAGAGTGGCCCTTGGGCTGAGCGCCCTGGCTTCGATCTCATGGCCCAGGCCATGTCGGGCATCATGAGCGTGACCGGCTACAAGGGCGAAAAACCCGTCAAGGCTGGTGTACCTGTCGCCGATATCGGCTGCGCGCTCTTTGCGGTTTACGGCTTGTTGTCCGCCTATATCGGGGCACAAAAGACGGGAGTCGGGCAGCATATCGATGCCTCGCTGTTCGATGCCGCGATGGCGTTCTCGATCTGGGACATGTCGGAATACTGGGGTACGGGCGTACCGCCGGCGCCGCTGGGGACCAGCAACAAAATGAGCGCTCCCTACCAGGCCGTGAAGGCGCGTGATGGGTATTTCGTGATGGGCGCCACCAACCAGAAGCTTTGGACCCGCCTGTGCGAACTGCTCGAGCGGCCGGACCTGATCGACCATCCCGAATACGGCACCATCCCCCTGCGTTTGAAGAACCGCGAAGCGCTGATCGAAGAACTGGAACGGGAGTTCGCTCGACGCGACAGCGAAGAATGGATCGAAATCATGCTGGCGAGCGGGATTCCCGCCGGACCCATCCTCACCTACCCTGAAGCATTCGAAGGCGAGCACGGTACGCACCGACGGATGTGCATGGAGATCGATCACCCGATTGAAGGCAAGGTGAAGAACATCGGGTTTCCGGTGAAGATGCTCGGTACGCCTCAACAAGTGCGGCGACATCCGCCCTTGCTGGGCGAACACAACGAGGAAATTCTCGCGGAAATCGCGGCAGCCGCTCAGGTCGAGGGGGCCGCAACATGAACACGGCAGTAAAGCGCGTGGATCACGCTAACGGTCTGACCGAAATCGTGATCGATCGCCCTGAGCGTCACAATGCCATGACGCTGCCGATGTACGAGGAGATGCTCGGGCTGATTGAAGAATGCGGCGAGCCCGGTTCGGGCGTCCGCTGCATACTGCTGCGCGGCACCGGCGGCAAGTCCTTCATTTCCGGCACCGACATCTCCTATTTCGCGGACTTCACCTCCGGGAAGCAAGGCTTGGAGTATGAGGCGTTCGTGGAGCGCGTCATCGACGCGGTGGAGCGCATCGCCGTCCCCACGGTGGCGGTCATCGACGGCTGGGCGGTCGGAGGCGGTTTGGCCATCGCCACGGCATGCGACTTCCGGGTGTGCACCGAGGCGACGCGCTTTGGCGCACCCATCGCGAAGACCCTGTCCAACACGCTTTCGTCGCGCAACATCGCGCGCCTCGCGGCAGCCTTCGGTGTACCGCGCGTAAAGAGAATGCTGATGTTGGCCGAGTTCCTGTCAGCGGAGGAAGCGTTGGCGTGTGGGTACGTTCAGCAGGTCTGTGCCGCTACGGAATTGCAGGATGCAGCGCTGGCGTTGGCGCAACGACTCATGGACTTGTCGCCCGTCACCCAACAGGCCGCCAAGGAGAGCCTGCGGCGCATCGTAGTAGAGCAAAGCCTCAAAGACGACGATCTCATCGAGACAGTCTACGGAAGCCGCGCTTTTCAGGACGGTGTGTCGGCGTTCATTTCGCGGGGCAGTCGGTAGACAGCCATTGTGGCAAACTGTGGGGAAGACTCATCCTCTAAGCGAATCATCGCTCACCTAGCTTCCCCGCCATGTCCGATTCCGCCACCTCCCGCCCTGCTCCCTCCTGGTCCGAAGCTCCCGACGGATGGGACTGGCTGGCTCAGGACGAAGACGGTCGATGGTACTGGTATGCCGTCGCGCCTCAGTTGGGCGTCGCGGGTGGGGTCTGGCGATCCCCCCGACGCGCCCAGCAGTTTGCCGGCCAGGGGGAACCGAACCCGCTCTGGTACGAAAGCTGCAGGCAACGACCGTCCGAATAAGGAGCCTCCACCATGTTGAGTAGCGCGAAACAGATCATTGATTTCTGGGTGGAGGCCGGGCCGCCACGGTGGTTTCGTGGCGGGGACGCCTTCGATGCCCAATGCCGAGATTGCTGCCTGTCATTGCATATGGCCGCATCACGCGGCGAACTGAGCGAATGGGGCGACACCGCGGAGGGTGCCCTCGCACTGCTACTTTTGCTCGATCAAATCCCTCGCAACGTGTTTCGCGGCAGTGCGCATGCCTATGCCACCGACCGCCTGGCGCTCGCCACCGCAAACCGAGCCATCGACCTCGGCCACGATCGCAAGTTCGAAACCGAACTGCGTAGTTTTTTCTATTTGCCATTCATGCATTCCGAGGCATTGGCCGACCAACGCCGTTGCGTCGCCCTCTTTCGGGACCTGCCCGACTCCGATTCTGCGAAGTGGGCCGACCACCATCTGGGCATCATTGAACGCTTTGGGCGCTTCCCGCATCGAAACCGCTTGCTGGGTCGTCCGACCACACCCGAAGAACAGGCCTGGATCGAAGCGGGCGGGTTTCAGGGTTGATGGGCGGCGGCAACACCCCGGCGGCGGCGACACCCCCGCCGCAGCGTTAACAACGCAAACCGTCTATCATCACGAGTCACGCGTCTGCAAGGACGTTGTCGCATCTTCAATCTAGATTCCCCCGCCGCCACGATGCCACTCATCGACGCCGACCTGCACGCTCGGGTCACGACCGCCTGGTCACACCAATTCCTGAATACGTCCGAGTCCGCCCGCGCGCTTGCGCAACGCCAAGCTCAGCTTCATGGGGTGGCGCTGGTCGGACATTTCTATACCTCTATGCTCGACGACGCCGGCACGTCAACGTTCCTTTCGCACCAAATGGTGGAGGAACGACTGGCTGCTTCCCTGCGGCAATGGTTGAACGAGGTGTTGGCCGGCGGGGATAAACACGCAATTGAGTCCCTGTTTCTGCGTCAGCTACAGGTAGGCGCCGTCCACGCTCGCATTGGCATTCCGGCCCACTTGGTGGTGGCGGGAGCGAGAATGATCAAGCAGGCACTGGCCCGATATATCCACCAAGCGGACAATCTCACTGCGGATGTTTCCGAAGCAACGCTGTTCCAGGCGATGGAGTACGCCAGCATCGTCATCGACCTCGCGATCGAGGTGATGATCGCGGCGTATTCCGAGGCCCGGGAGAACTCGGTCAAGCAAGATGAAGCGTTTCGCTATTTCGCGGGCGCAAGGAATATCGGCCTGGAGCGCGAACGCCAGCAAGGCAGCCTGCTGGAATGGGAGAACCACGTTGTCTTCCAGTTGGCGACCGGGGCCCCGGCCGCCAACCTGCCGCTGCTATCCGCTGCCCATTTCGGCCTCTGGTTCAAGCACAAGGGACAGCCTGTATTCGGCAAGGATCCCCAATGTGCCACGGTGAACGAACTGATTAGGGAATGCGACAAGGCGATTCAGGAGCTGCAGGACGGCATCCTTGAAGATTCCGCCGAGACACGCACCACCTTGCTGCGACAGGTGCACACCACCGTTGCGCAGATCCGCCAGCTGACGCAGTCGATGTTCGAAAAAATGATGGAGCTGGAGAGCGGCCGCGATGAACTGACCCATCTGCTCAACCGGCGTTTTCTCTCGACTGTGCTGCGTAGGGAAGTGGCGCTGTCCGGGCGCGGAAAGCGGTCATTCGCCGTAATCATGGTGGACGTCGATCACTTCAAGGCCATCAATGATCGGCACGGCCATGCCAGCGGCGACCTGGCCCTGCAGACCGTGGCCGGCATTCTGCTGCGCAATCTGCGCATCAGCGACTACGCCTTTCGCTACGGAGGCGAAGAATTCCTGCTGGTGATTGTGGAAACGGACGAAAAGGCTGCCCTGCACGCCGCGGAACGCATCCGTAGCCAGATCGAACAGGAAACAATCAACCTGCCGGGCGGTCATGCCATGCGACTGACGGTGAGCATGGGCGTCGCCCTGCACTCCGGCCATCCGGATTATGCCCACGTCATCAACGCTGCGGACGAGGCGCTATATCGCGCCAAGGCGCTGGGTCGCAACCGGGTGGAGATCGCCACGCGGACGTAGGCTGCTCTCCGACAGCTCAGTGCTGCCGAATGCCGTAGTATGCGGCGCTCAGCCGCAATCGATACGCTCCACGCGCCCTTTATCGTTCACGTACACATTCAGGCGGTCCGGGCGGAAGTCTCGTGTGACCGCCGTATCGGGATGAATGATGCGGGTGCCCGGCGGAAACGCGTCGGCGGACAAATCTTCCGCCTTCGTACCCACCTTCGAGAGATGATCCATCGACTTGCATTGGTCGCTGACCGGCTCGAATGGTACGGTCGACTGGCACGCGGCCAGCGTCAAGAGAAGAGGAAAAAATAGGGCCTTCATGATTTTGCCTTCCTTAAAATGAATCATCGGGGACTCACCCGATACAGTGCACCATTGGCAGCATCCGTCAGCACGTAGACATGGCCGTCAGGCCCCACACGTACATCGCGAACGCGTTCATCCAAATCCGCCAATAGACGTTCTTCGGCCACGACGCGATCTTGCTGCAGAGTGAGCCTGATCAGTGCTCGGTCCTTCAGCGCGCCGATAAAGAGGCTGTGGCGCCATTCCGGATGACGCTCCGCATCGTAAAAGGCCATGCCCGAAATGGCGGGGGATCGCATCCACACATAGCGCGGCGCCTCCGTCCCTTCCACGATCGCGCCCCGGGCTTCCGGAATGGCTAACCCCGAATAATTCCGACCGTGCGTTGCGATGGGCCAGCCGTAATTCAGACCGGGCTGAGGAATATTCACTTCGTCGCCGCCGCGCGCGCCGTGCTCATGCGTCCACACCTGTCCGCTCCAAGGATTGAGCGCCGCGCCTTGCTGGTTGCGGTGTCCATAACTCCAGATCTCCGGCAACGCGCCGTCCCGTCCTACGAAGGGGTTGTCTGCGGGCACGCTGCCGTCCGTGTTCAAGCGTACCAGCTTGCCCTGATGCTTATCGAGGTCCTGAGCGGTGGAGCGCTGATTGTTTTCGCCCAACGCAATGAACAAGTGACCGGTTCGGTCGAACACCAGGCGCACGCCAAAATGGGCACCCGATGACAGCTTGGGTTGTTGCCGGAAAATGACTTTGAATTCACGAATGGAGGAGGCGTCGTCGGAAAGCACCCCTACCCCCACGGCCGTTCCAGCGGCGCCTCGGTCTCCCTGCTCGGCATAGCCAAGAAAGACTCTGCGGTTTTGAGCAAAATCCGGCGCCAAGGCGACGTCAAGCAATCCGCCCTGTCCCTTTGCGTAGACCTCCGGGACGCCCAGCAGCGGCTCGGACAATCTGCCATCGCGCCACAAGCGTAATCTGCCGGGCCGTTCTGTGATGAGGATGCCTTCGTTATCCGGCAGGAAGGCTAGCGCCCATGGGTGCTGTAGCCCATCAACCACCTTCTCGACTTGTGCCGTGCCGTTCGGGGGTTCTGCATCTTGAACGATCGTGGTCGCACCGTGAGCGGATCCGTGCGTAAACCCAAGACATGTCACTGCCAATACGCCGACGGCCACTGCGATCATCCAACCGGGCCGGGGTGAACCTGTATACGGCAACATGCGCTGGCAATGCATCGTTTCCCCCCTGTCCCTTACCAGAATCCCAATGCTTCCTATCATACGGGGAATCGGCAAGCGCCTTCGCTCGCACTGGGATCGGAAAATCAGACGCTGCGCACGGTCTCCACGTTGGCGGCGGCCAGCACGGATTCCGCCGACTTGCATTGGGCATCGTCCCGCGGATGCATCACCAGAGTCCAGCGCCCTTCCCGCGTGGCTTTCTCCACCGCCTGGATCACTACCTGGTGATCCGGACGTGCCGTCACCAGGCCTCCAAGCAACAGGCCGGCTACCGTGGAAAATGCCAAGATGGCACCGCCACTGTAGTAAGGCGACGACCGTATGGCGGCAATGCCCAACGCATAAAGCACCGCCCACAACACCAGCCCACCGACCAGACCTACCGCTCCGAGTATGAGATGCGATCGGATTGCCGTGCGGGCCACCCCTTGCGTCTCCGGCTCCAGCTTGCGGTCAAACTCACTATCGTGCGGATGAACGACCCACAGCTGGGGATTCTGCAGCCCGCTCACCCGCCTAAGTTCGGACGAAACCTTCTCCAACTGGTCCTGGGTATCGAAGAAGCCGGCGAGTTTGGTAGTCGCCTTCTCGCCAAAAAGTGCTTGCCATGTCATCGCCTGCTCCTGCTGTGCCAGAGAGCCAGCTCAAAGCAACTGCCATGCCGTCTAGGTATAAACACATAGTTGACCGCCACTATTGCTATCCCTATATTGCACACGTTCAACCTTTCGTAAGGATTCCCTCATGCGCCGTACGCTTATCGCCACCGCCGTGGCCGCAGCCGTATTCATGCCGCTTGCTACCCAGGCCAAGCCTTTGCATTGGGCAAGCCAGGGTGACATCCTGACACTGGATCCGCATGCCCAGAACGAGGGGCTGACCATTGCAGGCTCCAGCTATGTGTACGAACCGCTGGTCCAATACAACGAAACGTTCGAACTTTCGCCGGCGCTGGCCACTGCTTGGGAACAAGCCTCTCCCACCGTATGGCGTTTCACGCTGCGCGAGAACGTCAAATTCCACGATGGCACGCCATTCGAGGCTGACGACGTGGTGTTCTCCATCAAGCGCGCCATGGCGCCCACCTCGCACTTCAAGGCCTACGTCAATGGCATCAAGGATGTGCGTGAAGTCGATAGCAAGACGGTGGAGATTGAAACGGCCGGTCCCAACCCCGTGCTGTTGCGGCAATTGACCAACGTCTTCATCATGAACCGCGACTGGGCCGAAAAGAACAACGCCACCGAGCCCCAGGATTTCTCGAAGAAGGAAGAAACCTTCTCCGCACGCAACACCAATGGAACAGGCCCCTACCGTCTGGTTTCGCGGGAAGTCGACGTGCGCACCGTGTACGAGGAGAACCCCGACTGGTGGGGCAAGCCCAACAAGAAGGGCAACGTCACCAAGATCACTTACACGCCCATCAAGCAAAGCGCCACCCGTACGGCCGCCCTGCTTTCAGGCGAAATCGACTTTGTGCTCGACCCCGCCGCGCAGGATCTGGATCGCCTTCGCCAGCAAGCCAAGGTCGTAGAAGGCAACGAATACCGCACGATCTACATCGGTCTGGATCAGAAAAGCCCCGAGTTGAAGTATGGCTCGATCAAGGGCGCCAACCCCTTTGCCGACGTGCGCGTGCGGGAAGCCTTGTACCGCGCCATCGACGTCGAAGCGCTCAAGAAGGCCGTCATGCGCGGCCTGTCCGCCCCTACAGGCACCATGATCGCACCGCAGGTCCATGGATGGTCGGAAGACCTGGCCAAGCGCGAAGCATACGACCCCGAGCGCGCCAAGGCGCTGCTAAAGGAGGCCGGCTACGACAACAACAAGCTGAGCTTCACGCTCGACTGCCCCAACAACCGCTATATCAACGACGAAGCCATCTGTCAGGCCGTCGTTGCCATGTGGGCTCGCGTAGGTGTCAAGGCGCAGCTGAACGCCATGCCTCGCGCCACGTATTTCCCGAAAGTGCAAAGCTACGACACCAGCGCATATCTGTTCGGCTGGGGCGTCCCTACGTTTGATGCCCTTTACACTTTGCAGAGCCTGATTCGCAGCAAGGGTGAAGGGGCCGACGGCTCATTCAACTACGGCAACTACAGCAACCCGGAAGTCGATGCCCTCATCGATCAAGTGAAGACCGAAACGGACGACGCAAAGCGCACCGACGCAATACGCAAGGCGCTGCAGATCCACGCGCAAGAGTACGGGCACATCCCGCTGCACGACCAGGTCATTCCCTGGGCCATGCGTAAGAATGTGAACGTGGTCCACCGCGCAGACAATCGGCTGACCGTGGAATGGGTGACCATAGACTGAACGGGCGCTGAGGCTGCATGGCTTTTTTCATCGTACGCCGACTGCTGCAGGCGGTCGGCGTGATGCTCTCGGTCGCCCTGATCGCTTTCGTGCTTTTTCAGTATGTAGGCGACCCCGTCACCATCATGCTGGGACAGGATGCGACGGAGCAGGACCGTATCGAACTCCGGGCACAACTGGGATTGGATCAGCCTGCACCGATCCAGTTCGCGCGCTTCGTTGGCAACGCCATTCAGGGCGATTTTGGGCTGTCGCTACGCCAGGGTCAGAAAGTTTCCAGCCTGCTGGCCGATCGCCTGCCCGCGACAGTGGAGTTATCGCTCGTGGCTGCGGGGCTCGCGCTGATCGTAGGCCTGCCGTTAGGCGTCTATACCGCGCTGAACCCTAAAGGAAAGCTGTCTCAGCTGGTACTTGCCCTGTCGTTGCTCGGCGTCTCGCTGCCGACCTTCCTCATCGGCATCCTGCTGATTCTCGTCTTCGCCGTGATGCTGGGCTGGTTGCCCAGCTATGGGCGCGGCGACACGGTGGACCTGGGGTGGTGGAGCACCGGCCTGCTTACCGCCAACGGCTGGAAGCATCTTATTTTGCCTTCCATCACGCTGTCGCTCTTTCAGCTCACGCTGATCTTGCGCCTGGTGCGCTCCGAAATGTTGGAGGTTCTGCGCCAGGACTACATCAAGTTCGCACGTGCCCGCGGCCTATCGCGTCGGGCCATTCACTTCGGCCATGCCCTGAAGAACACGCTGGTTCCGGTGATCACCATCACGGGGCTGCAACTGGGCGGCATCATCGCCTTCGCGATCGTCACCGAAACCGTGTTCCAGTGGCCCGGCATGGGACTGTTGTTCATCCAGGCGGTGCAGTTCGCCGATATCCCCGTGATGGCCGCCTATCTGTGCCTGATCGCGCTCATCTTCGTGGTGATCAATTTGATGGTCGACATGCTGTATTTCGTGGTGGATCCGCGTCTGCGCGTGGGCCGTAAGGGGGCCCACTGATGCGAGACCTCCTCACCCGCTGGTGGGATAGCGATCTGGCCTATTCCTGGCGCACATCTCCGGTGGCGATGGCGGCAAGCGTCACCCTGCTGTTGCTGCTTATCGGGACACTCGGCGCGGACTGGGTCGCGCCTCACAACCCGTTTGACCTTGCCACCATCAACCTCATCGACGCGCTCACGCCGCCCGTATGGCTCGAGAATGGGAATCCGCTCTATCTGCTCGGCACGGACAGTCAGGGACGCGATCTCTATTCCTCGCTGTTGTACGGCATGCGGGTCTCTCTCTTCATTGGCCTGGCCTCCGTCGCCCTAGCCATGGTGATCGGCGTGGTCCTCGGCCTGATATCCGGCTATGCCGGCGGGCGCCTGGACGCGTTCATCATGCGGGTGGCCGACGTGCAGTTGTCGTTTCCGGCCATCTTGATTGCCCTGTTGATCGACGGCGTGGTGCGAGCCGCCGTGCCCGCCGACTTGCACGAGAACATCGCCTTCCCCGTGTTGGTGGGCGCGATTGCGCTGGCCGGCTGGCCTCAGTACGCCCGGACGGTGCGCGGCTCCACCATGGTGGAAAAGAACCGGGAATACGTTCAGGCTGCCAGGGTGACCGGCGTGTCGTCCACGGCCATCCTCTTCCAGCATGTGTTGCCCAATGTGTTGGGTCCCGTACTGGTGCTGGCCACTGTACATCTGGCCACGGCCATCATCACTGAAGCCACGCTCTCCTTCCTGGGTGTCGGTGTCCCGCCGACGTCTCCATCGTTGGGCACGCTGATCCGTGTCGGAAACGATTTTCTGTTTTCCGGTGAATGGTGGATCACCATATTTCCCGGAGTGGCGCTCGTGCTGCTCGTCCTGTCGGTGAACCTGCTGGGCGACTGGCTGCGCGACGCCCTGAATCCACGCCTGAACTGATATGTCCGAGTCCAACACTCTCCTGGAAGTCCGCGATCTGCGTGTCGAGTTCCATACCCGCCGAGGCGTACTCACTGCACTGGACAGTATCTCGTTTCACATCGACAAGGGTGAAATACTCGGCGTGGTGGGTGAATCCGGCGCCGGAAAATCCCTGACTGGCGCGGCCATCATCGGGCTATTGGAACCTCCTGGCCGAGTCGCCGGCGGCGAAATCCGCCTGGATGGGCGGCGCATTGACCAGCTCGACGAGGACGCGATGCGCCGTATCCGCGGCAAGGAAATCGGTGCGATCTTTCAGGATCCCCTAACCTCGCTGAACCCGCTATACACGGTTGGCCAGCAGTTGATCGAAACCATCGTTACCCATCTGCCCCTGTCGGCAAGCCAGGCACGGGAACGGGCGATCGAGCTTTTGGAATCCACGGGTATCCCGGCAGCACGCGAGCGCATCGATCATTATCCGCATCAATTTTCGGGCGGCATGCGCCAACGTGTCGTGATCGCGCTGGCGCTTGCGGCGGAACCCCGGCTGATCGTGGCCGACGAACCGACCACCGCCCTGGACGTCTCCATTCAAGCGCAGATCATCGACCTACTGAAGTCGCTCTGCCGCGATCACGGCGCTGCCGTCATGTTGATCACCCACGACATGGGCGTGATTGCCGAGACGGCGGACCGGGTCGCGGTCATGTATGCGGGGCGAGTAGCCGAGATCGGCCCGGTAGACCAGGTAATTCGCGAACCTCAACACCCCTATACGCGCGGACTGATGGGCTCCATCCCATCCATACACGGCACCACGGAGTCCCTGGCGCAGATCGACGGCAGCATGCCGCGCCTGAATGCGATTCCGCCCGGCTGCGCCTTCAATCCGCGCTGTCCGGCACGCATGCCGCGATGCACACGCGAGCGTCCCGAGCTCATGCCGGCAAGTGAAACGCTCGCCGCATGCTGGCTCTACGATATGGAGGGCAGCCAATGAGCCGCACCATTCCTCTCGTTCGCGTGGAAAATGCCAGCCGCTGGTTCGACGTTTCGGGCCCTTGGCTCGAACGCCTACTGAAACGGCGGCCACGTGTGGAGCTGAAGGCGGTCAATGGCGTGTCATTCGCCCTTCACAAGGGTGAGACCCTCGCTCTGGTGGGAGAATCAGGCTGTGGCAAGTCGACCGTGGCCCGCTTGCTTGTGGGCTTGTATGAACCAACGGGCGGAACCATAGAATTCGACGGAGAACCGCTAAGCAAGCTCAGCAGCCGGGAAGGTAAAGCGCTGCGCCGGCGGCTGCAGATGATCTTCCAGGATCCCTACGCGAGCCTGAATCCGCGCTGGCGCGTCGCGCGCATCATCGCCGAACCGCTCAAAGTTCATGGCGGGCTCAGCGCAGGGCAGCGCGATGCCCGCGTCGATGAGCTGTTGGAACAGGTGGGCCTATCGCCTTCGGATCGCAATCGCTATCCGCATCAGTTCTCTGGCGGGCAGCGACAACGCATCTCGATCGCGCGAGCCCTCGCGGCACGGCCCGAGTTTCTCGTGTGCGATGAACCGACGTCGGCGCTGGACGTGTCCGTACAGGCGCAGGTGTTGAACCTGATGAAGCAGTTGCAACGAGACCTCGGTCTGACTTACCTATTCATCTCGCACAATCTGGCCGTGGTGCATCACGTCGCGGATCGGGTGGCGGTGATGTATCTAGGGAAGATCGTGGAACTGGCGACACGCGACGAGCTGTTCGCCCGCCCGCGTCACCCCTACACGCGCATGCTGCTGTCGGCGATTCCCGATACCTCGGGAGCGGGCAAGCGTCGTGTGCCCGTCGCCGGCGAGGTTCCCAACCCTTTGAATCCCCCGTTAGGGTGTCCCTTCCATCCCCGCTGTCCGCACGCACGGGACATTTGCCGCAACGACATGCCAGTCACCATGAGAGACGGCAGCACCGAAGTGGCCTGCCACGGCATTGAGCAGGGCTGGATTCCGGCGGACGCCTGAATCTCAGGCCTGAATGCAATCGGGCGCCTACAGTGGCGCCCGATCGCAAGGATGAACCGGCTCAATGCCCCGAGTTCGGGTCGATGGGTTCCTTAGAGTGGAAGATTTCGTGATTCTCGGGACCCGAGACTTCAAGTATGCCGGCAAGCCCCTTCTCTGCGCGCGACAAGGCATGGTCGACCAGGATGTAGTTGCCCGGCACGTCCACCTTGAATTCGACCATGGCGGCACCGCCCGGCGGCACCAGCGTGGTCTGCACATCGGTAAGAGGCGGACTGGTCAGGGATCCCTGGTTGTACACGCGGTCGAAGATTTCACCGATCACGTGGAAACTGGAGGTCAGATTCGGCCCGCCCACACCGAAGAAGATCCGCACCGATTCGCCAACATTGGCCTTCAGCTTATGCTTGTTGGAGAGTGCGTCCATTGTTCCGTTAAACATCAGATGCTCGGGTTTTTCATCCAGCAGTTTCTCAAGTGAGAACTCCTGATGCCCGGGCGCGCCGTGCTTTTGCGCGGTGTAGAGCTCCCCTTGCATGACGTAGAACTCGCGATCCACAGGCGCCAGTCCCCCTTCCGGCTCAACGAGAATCATGCCGTACATGCCGTTAGTTATGTGCTGCGCCACCATCGGCGTTGCGCAATGGTAGACGTACAGACCGGGCTGCAGCGCCTTGAACGTGAAGCTCTTGGTCTGGCCGGGGCCGGCCTGCGTGACTGCTGCCCCACCCCCTGGACCCGTCACCGAGTGCAAATCGATCGAATGGATGTGATGCGAGTCGTCCGCATTCTTCATGTTGATCGTGACGGTATCGCCGACGCGCACTCGCATGAAGGGGCCCGGCACCGTGTTATTGAACGTCCAGTACCGATAGGTGCTGCCGGACGTCAGGAAGCCGAGGACTTCAGTGGTTTCCAGATCAAAGGTGACGTGTTGCGGCTCGCGTTTGCCCACTGGTGTGCCCACCGCAGTCGGGTCCTGGGCGATGTCCAAGGCGTCGATCTTTTCCTGAGCCGGCGGCTCGCCCACGATCAGCTTGCCGAACATGCCGGCGGCTTTATGGCCCGGAAGCGTGCATAGATACTCGAACACACCAGCCTTCGTGGCGCGAAACACCACGGCGGTGGCGGCACCCTTGCCCGTGATGGTGTCGGACTTCACGTTGAACTCCGGGATCGCAATATCGTGAATGGCTCCATCGTCGTTGACCAGGTTGATCTGCACAACCGCGCCTTCGGGAACGTGAAGGTCGGGGTTGACCTGATCGGTGATGGAACCCGTCGTGCCAATGAACACCAGCTTGCCATCCGAAATGCTGGTACGCAGCGAATACACGACGTCGGCCTGATACGCCACGTCTTGCGGGCTGCCTCCGGTCGCGGCGACCTGGACAGGCTGATCTCCCGCCGCACCTGCCGCTTGAGTATGTTGTGCGTGTTGAGATATGGACATGCCCGGCAACAGCAATGCTGCACAGGCCAGAGTGAACAAGAAACGATGCCAGGTCTTCATGAGCCTCTCCCGTGCGAGATGACGATGAGTCAAGACAATGCAGGTGCGTTGCAGCGGCGCTGCCAGCCAAGCAGCTTAATACAATGTACGTCAGCCCACGCCAAATGACGCATTCAAAAACATTAAGTTTCAAATAGTCGTATTCGGTCCTGCAGTGAGGCTTCGTGCAACTGAATTAACCGGCCGGCCGTCCATTAAGATCATTCCAAAATTGGAACGGAACGTCGCATTGCCACGGGCTTATCGGCGCGGTCTGGAACAGTAATAATGACTCCATCGATCACATATCGAACACACACTTGGAGCATTACCATGAAACTGTTGCACGTCGATTCCAGCATCAATGGCGCCGCGTCGGTATCGCGCGGCCTGACCCGTCAAGCCGTAGAACAATGGGTGGCCGCCAACCCCGGCACCAAAGTCGAATACCTGGACCTGGCAGTAGAGACACCGCCGCACTTCTCCGCCGACTCCATGGGA
>DATGNX010000141.1:0-8717 GCA_035306485.1 Burkholderiaceae bacterium | reverse complement strand
ATCGCAATCGTAACGCCGCGCGTTGAACACTTGCGGAACCAGGACGACGTCGGCAAGCGTAACCTGATCGCCATGGCAGTAGCGGCCCGTTGCAGGGTTTCCTGCAAGCAAGGCTTCCACAGATGTCAGGCCGACGTTGATCCAGTGTCGATACCACTCGTCTTTGGTTGCGTCATCCACACCCAGGCCACGCTTGAGGTGCTTCAAAACTCTCAGGTTGTTCAGGGGATGAATATCGCAAGCGATTGATTGCGCGATGGCGCGCACGCGCGCCCGGCCCGCTGGATCCGGTGGTAGCAGGGCTGGCTCAGGATAAGCTTCTTCCAGATATTCCAGGATGGCCATGGATTGACCAATGGCCAGTTCGCCATCCACCAGCGTAGGAATCAACTCAGTGGGATTCAAGGCCTTGTAGGCATCGGAATGCTGCTGGCCCCCATCCTTCAGCAGATGGACGGGAACAGTCTCGTATTCGAGTCCCTTCAGGTTGAGAGCGATGCGTACACGATAGGCGGCGGAACTACGGAAATAGCTGTATAGCTTCACGAGGCGTCCTTGAGCTTGCGGGAAAGTTCGCGTGGAAGAGGGAAAGAAACGTTTTCTGGCGCACCTTCGAGTGTGCGCACCGAGATCGCCCCCAGTTGCTTCAAGCGATCCAGTACCTGGCTCACCAGAATATCGGGTGCCGAAGCCCCGGCAGTCACACCGACACGCTTGGCATCGCGTAACCATTGCGGGTCTATCATTTCGGGGCCGTCGACCAAGAAGGCGCTCACGCCCATGCGTTCTGCGACTTCGCGAAGGCGATTGGAGTTCGAACTATTGGCGCTCCCCACCACCAGCACCAGGTCGCACTGCGGAGCCATGATCTTGACCGCATCCTGGCGATTCTGGGTGGCATAGCAGATATCACTCTTGCGCGGCTCGACGATATCTGGGAAGCGCTCACGCAGCGCCTGGGCCACCACGGACGCATCGTCGACCGACAAGGTCGTTTGCGTCACGAATGCCAGGCGTGTGGGGTCGGCTACCTGCAGGGCCGCGACGTCTTCCGGTGTCTCCACCAAATACATGCCGTCCTCGGATTGTCCCAGCGTACCTTCCACTTCAGGGTGACCCTTGTGACCGATCATGATGATCTCGCGTCCGTCCGCCCGCATGCGAGCCACTTCGACGTGCACCTTGGTTACCAACGGGCAGGTCGCGTCGAAAATGCGCAGGCCGCGCCGCTCGGCTTCCGCCTTCACGGCTTTCGAGACGCCATGCGCGGAGAAGATCACGGTCGCACCGGCGGGCGCTTCATCCAGTTCATCGATGAAGATCGCTCCTTTCTCGCGCAAGTCATTGACGACGTAACGGTTGTGCACGATCTCGTGGCGAACATAGATAGGCGCACCGAACAGCTCGAGCGCCCGCTCCACGATGTCGATGGCACGATCGACCCCGGCACAGAATCCACGTGGCTGGGCAAGTACGACTTCCGCCCCGCGGTCTTCAGTAGTAACGGACATCAGAGAACTCCAAGCAGGGAGACTTCCACGCGCAGATCAGTGCCTGCGAGCGGATGGTTGAAATCGAACAGCGCCCGCTCGCCGTCATATTCTTTGAGCACCCCGGAATAACGCAAACCATTGGGAGCCGTAAATTCGATGATCTCACCCGGGGTGAGCTGGGCGCCTGCCGTCTCGGCATCGAGCATTTCGCGGGTCACCCACTGCACGAGCTCCGGGTTGCGATCTCCATAGGCTTGCGCGGCGGGCACCTCGAACGTGAAATGCTCGCCTTCGGCATGGCCCAGCAACGCTTCTTCGAGGCCCGGCGCCCATTGCCCCATGCCCATCTGCAAGGTGCCGGGGCGGCCGCTAAAGGTGTCGGCGAACAGTGAGCCTGCGGCCGGGCCGCTGGCCAGCTCAATGCGATAGTGCAGGGTCAGGTAGGAATCAGGACGGACAAAAGCGTTCACTGAATCGGATGAAGAAGTCAAAATCTGCCACCGTATGGGTTTGATGAACCATCCCATTTTAGAGCCTTTATGTCTACCCATCTAATCAGTGGGCCGGAGCGCCCGCGCGAACGCCTGCTGGCCCATGGCCCGCAAGTGCTCACATCGGCCGAACTATTGGCTGTCATTCTGCGTACCGGCATCAAAGGCTGCGACGTCGTGTCGCTCAGCCGGCGGCTGATTCATCACTGCGGCGGCCTGCGCGGCCTGCTCTCAACCGACGCCACCGGGTTGCTCGCCCTGCCGGGCCTGGGCCAGGCCAAGGCCTGCGAGATCCTCGCCATCAGTGAATTGGCACGGCGTGCCCTGGAAGAAGATCTGCAGGCGGGTGCAAGCCTGGATCAACCCGGCCGGGTCAAACAATATTGCACCGCGCGCCTGGCGCACCTAAACATTGAACATTGCATGGCCTTGTATCTGGACAGCCGCTTCCGGTTGATCGTGTGCGAAGAGGTGTCCCGCGGCACGCTCAATCAGGCTTCCGTCTACCCACGCGAAATCGTTAAATCAGCACTGCGTCATCATGCCGCCGCGATTATCCTGGCTCATAATCACCCGTCCGGGGTCGCCGAGGCCAGCCAGGCGGATATCGCCCTTACTCAGCACCTGCGTAAAGCACTGGCCTTGGTAGACGTCCGTTTGTTGGATCACCTGATCGTCACGCGCAGCACGGCGGTGTCATTAGCCGAACAAGGCGCAATCTGATTTATGTTGCGCACTCAATAGCATCGGGATAAAATGCCGAGTTACCCACGGATACGTGGCCGCCGGCGGGCGGGTGCACAACCCATTGAACGCGCGGCAGCCGGCGACCCAAATTACCCACAACAGGACTCAACATGAAAGAAGGCATCCACCCCGAATACCGCGAAGTGGTGTTCCTGGATCAGCAAACCGGATCGAAGTTCATCACGCGTTCCACGGTGAATACGCGCGAAACCATCGAGCACGAAGGCAAGACCTATCCGCTCTTCAAGTGCGACGTAACGTCCGAATCGCATCCCTTCTACACCGGCGCACAGACCCGGATCGTGGAAACCGGCCGCGTCGAGAAGTTCCGCGCCCGTTTCGCTCGCACGGTGGGTACGCGCAACGCGTCGTAAACACCGCTACAGCAGTGTTTGCAAAAGGCGGCCTCACGGCTGCCTTTTTTGCTTCAAGGCTCATGTCCCGTCCCTGCCTATAATGAGCGGGCCCACCGTGTTTCGATCACCTACAACAAGATGGATTCCCGCTCCACCCCCGCTCGCCTGACCGAAACGGCGACCGTCAAGCTCTCCAGACCTTTCCTGTTGTTGATCGGCGCGATCTACATCCTGGCAGGCCTGTTCTTCCGCGATCCCTGGAAAACAGACGACGTCGTCGGCTTGGCCACCATGGTGACGGCCCTCTCCTCTCCCGACGGTTCAGCGCTCATCGCACCTCAGATCGGCGTGCTGGCCCACGCGCAGGACGGCCCCCTCATTACCTGGGTCGGCGCGCTATCGGTGTGGCTCTTCGGCTCGATCCTCGAAGTATTCATACCGGCGCACGACGGCGCCATCATCGCCTCGCGGCTACCCAACCTGCTGTGGTTCGGCATTCTGGCCGCATCAGTGTGGTACGGCAGCTATCTGCTGGGAAGACGGCCCGAACCCCAGCCGCTGGAATTACCGTTCGGAGGCGAGCCCAGCCCGCATGACTATGGGCGCATGATCGCCGACGCCGCGTTGCTGCTGATTCTTGCCACCGTCGGCATCGTGTGGCGCATGCACGAAACATCAGAAGTACCGGCGCTGATTGCCTTCCAGGCGCTCGCCTTCTATGCCGTGGCGCGCACCATCGACCGGCCGCTGTCCGGCGCCGTCACGCTCGGTATCGCGCTGGGCGCGGCCTTCCTCACCCGTGGCTGGATCGGCTCGCTACCGATCATTCTGGCGGCCCTGTTTTGCTTCCATCCTCAAGGCGCCCTGTGGCCGCGTCGCGGCTGGCTGCTATTGAGCGCCGGGCTGGCGCTGGCGATCGGCTTGGCCTGGTGGTTGCCGCTAAAAGCCGACCATCCCTACTGGGCGCAGAACTGGATCCTGTGGAACTCGCAATCTTTCTCGCTGCCGCAGCGCGACGTCATCCTGAGCTTACTGCGCGACCTGCCTTGGTTCCTGTGGCCCACCTGGCCCTTTGCACTGCTGGCCATCTGGCGGTGGCGCGGTTGGATGGCCTCGCCGCACATCTGGGCGCCCTTGATGTTCCTGGTGTGGCCCCTGATCGTCATGTGCTTTCTGGCTGACGTATTCGAGCCGGAATACGCGCTGATGGCGGTGCCGGCCGCGGTACTGGCCGCGTTCTCGCTGCCCACCTTGCGTCGCGCCGTGGTGAATTCTCTCGATTGGTTCGCCGTCATGTGCTTCTCGCTGACAGCGGCGACGGTATGGCTGGGATGGTTTGCACTGCAAACCGGCTGGCCTGAACAGATCCATCACAACATCACTCGCCTGACCCGTGGCTACGAAATCTTCGTGTCGTGGCCGTCCGTGTTCATTGCTCTGGCGGGTACGCTCGCCTGGGTGGCGCTGGTCACCTGGCGCGTACACACCAAGCCCGCCGGACTCTGGCGCGGCACAGTGCTGTCGGCCGGCGGCCTGATCACCACCTGGTTGCTGCTCGTCACCCTGTGGATGCCCGTACTGGACTACGTCAGAAGTTACCGGGGTGTATCCGCCCAGCTCGCACAAGCCCTTGCCCAGCACACCGCACACGGCGAGTGCGTACGAGCACAAGGGCTCGGCACGGGACAGCGTGCGTCGTTCCTCGTCTTCAATCGCATCGACTTCAGCTACGACTCTCAGTGCAAGCTGATACTGCAGCAGACCTCCCAGGAAGCGCTCATGGAAGGCAACGCGGCGTATTCCGATTCCGCGACGGTGCTGTGGCAGGGACGGCGCGCGGCCGATCGCGATGAAATGTTCAGGCTACTTCGAGTCGAACGCTAATGCAGCGTAGCAGCCCGGCGATGGACGGCATGAAGGCGCGCCTCACCGACATCGCCAGACAGGCGTGGCCCGTACTCATCGCATCCTGGGCGGGCATTGCCTTCGGCGTCATCGATACCGCGATGGGTGGCCACGCCGGCGCGCTGGATCTTCAGATCATGGCGCTGGCCACCTCCATTTACGTCACGGTGTTTGTGGGCCTGATGGGCGTCATCCATGCCCTCATTCCCATCCTCGCGCAGCACTACGGAGCCGGGCGCGATACCGAAGTCGGTCGAATGTGGGGCCAAGGGGTGTGGCTGTCGGCCGGCCTGTGCATCGTCGGCGCTATTTTTCTTCTCATTCCGGATATTTGGCTGAGCCTCTCCGGCAACATCGAGTCCGCGGTGCGCGACGGCGTGCGCAATTATCTGCTGGCGCTGGCATTCGCCTTACCCGCCGCGCTGGCCTTCCGCAGCATTTACGCGTTGGCCACCGCCGTATCGCGCCCGCGAACCGTAATGCTGATCAATGTCGGCAGCCTGGGCTTCAAGCTGCTCTTCAACTGGATATTCATATTCGGCAAACTGGGGGCGCCCGCTATGGGTGCAGCCGGAGCGGGGCTTGCGACCGCACTGGTGTCTTGGATGATGCTGGGCGCCGGCCTATGGGCAGTGTTGCGTAACCCGGCATACCGTCGCTTCGAGCCTCGGCTGGGCAAGCCGCGCCTACGCGATCAGGCCGAGATCCTGCGCCTAGGCATACCCATGGGAGGCTCTTATCTGGTCGAAGTCTGCGCCTTCACCTTCATGGCCCTGCTGGCCGCCCGGGACGGCATGTTCGTGACTGGCGCTCATCAGATCATGGCCAATCTGGCCGCCGTGAGTTACATGGTACCCATGGCGCTGGGTATTGCCACAGCGTCGCTCACTGCGCAGGCAATCGGCGCGCGCGACATACGCCTGGCGCGCAGCCAGGGCCGAGCCGGCGTGCTGCTGGTGGTATCAGCCGCTACGCTTACAGCCTTGACCATCGTCATTGCGCGCGACCCTATCTTGACGTTGTATACCGACGATGCCCAAGTGGCCGCCATGGCGGCCCTGCTGCTGATTGTGCTGCCCTTCTTCCACATCGGAGATGCGCTCCAGTGCATCGGCAGCTACCTGCTGCGCGCCTATAAAGTGGCGGCGGTTCCCTTGCTGCTTCAGATTGTGGCCCTGACGGGTGTCGGCCTAGGAGGCGGATGGTGGCTGGGTTTCGGGCCGGCTGCCGGCGCGTTAGCGGCACCTATTGAACGCCTGATACCGGGTGCGCCCGTGGGCACCACCACACTGTGGATCATGTCCACAGTGGGTTTGGTGCTGTCCTCCGTGTTGCTCTTCGTCTGGTACGGCCACGTGGTGCGCCGCCACGCGCGTAACGGCTAACGCGTGTAGATGTAATCGCGACGCCACGGATAGGCGCTGTCGTCCTTCACTTCCAGTTCATCGCCCGGACCGCTCACACGGTGTTGCGCCAGAACCTGGTGCAAACCAATCCAGCCGTGCTCGAAGCCCATGGCGCAACCGGCCAGGTACATGCGGTAGGCACGAATGGAGCGCTTGCCCCGGTCGTCGGTCAACGTAGCGTGAGCGGCATCCAGCTGCGCTTCCAGGCTGTCGCTCCATGCCCACAAGGTACGTGCGTAGTGGGGGCGCAAATTCTCGACGTCGAGGTCTTCGAGCCCGCCTTCGGTCATGCTGTGCAGCACATTGCTGATATGCGTGAGCTCGCCTCCGGGAAAAATGTACTTGTCGATGAACTCGCCCATGCCCGCACCCAGCTGCGTGTTGTCTACACCGCCTGCGGTGATGCCGTGATTCATGATTAGCCCACCGGGACGCAGCAGGCGGCGCAGCTTGGAGAAATAATCCACCAGCAGCGCGCGGCCCACGTGCTCGAACATGCCGACTGAAGCGATCTTGTCGTACGGCCGACTTTCATCAAGCTTGCGGTAATCCAGCAGCTCCATTCGCACGCGGCCCCCCAGGCCCTTTTCTTCAATCAGGCGGTTGACGTAGGCATGCTGATTTTTTGACAGCGTGATACCGGTCGCCTCCACGCCGTAGTGCTCGGCGGCCCACAGCAACAGGCCGCCCCAACCGGCACCGATATCCAAGAAGCGTTCGCCGGGCTGCAGCCTGAGCTTGCGACAGATGTGATCGAGCTTGGCTTCCTGTGCCTGGGCTAGCGTCATGCCCTCTTCGCGATAGTAGGCACACGAATATACGCGGCGCGGATCGAGCCACAAGGCGTAGAAGTCATCAGACAGGTCGTAGTGGAACTGGATCTGCTTGGCATCGCGTTCAGGCGTATGCCGCCAAACGGACATCA
Source organism: Burkholderiaceae bacterium (assembly GCA_035306485.1). Lineage (GTDB taxonomy): Bacteria > Pseudomonadota > Gammaproteobacteria > Burkholderiales > Burkholderiaceae_B > Yanghanlia. The sequence continues at coordinate 1,394 of DATGNX010000141.1, read as the reverse complement.
CTCGCCGTATGAGCGTCGTGAACATGCCTGCACGGGCTGCCTCGACAGGAGACTGGGTCAATATCGACGACGCCAGCAACATGAGGTCTCGCATGGAGCCTTCCACCTCGAATTTGCCTTCGACGTAGTCCTCGCCCAGGGTGCCCACCTGGCCCGCGACCAGGTGTGCGAGCGTACCCATGTCCCGAATGATCAGGTGCACGTTCGCATCAGTCGCGCCCACCGAGTTGCCATCGGGCAGCGTCAATCGGACAGGCAGCGGGAGAGTCGCCAACTTACTTTCCACTGCAGACAAGATCGCACTCAAATCAACCTCCTGAATCGGTGAAAAATAGCGTCGTCTATCATACATGCGGCATTAGCTACAGACGTTGCATACTATTTCGGCCACTGGCAGAAACGACGACAGGACGCTTTTGCGCCGTGCGTCGTGGCTATTTGGTTGCATCATCGCGGGCCTCGCCTTGATCGAGCCCGATCATTCATAGTAGAATCGCTGTCTTTACACAGATTTCAACAAGGGGTGAACCATGGCACGCGTATGCCAAGTTACCGGCAAGGGCCCAATGGTGGGCAACAACGTCTCGCACGCCAACAACAAGACGAAGCGTCGTTTCCTTCCCAATCTGCAATCGCGCCGTTTCTGGGTCGAAAGCGAAAACCGCTGGATTCGCCTTCGCGTATCCACTCACGCACTGCGTACCATTGACAAGGTCGGTATCGACGTTGTCCTGGCCGACATGCGCGCCCGCGGCGAATTGGCTTAAGCCAGCGACACTCGACTACTAGGAGCAGATCATGGCAAAAGGTATTCGCGAAAAGATCAAGCTGGAATCTACCGCCGGCACGGGTCATTTCTACACCACGACCAAGAACAAACGCAACATGCCCGAGAAGATGCTGATCAAAAAGTTTGATCCGGTCGCTCGCAAGCACGTTGAGTACAAGGAAACGAAGCTTAAATAAGCTGCGGCGCGCAACGATGGCGGCGCCCGGTGGTACGCCCCGGCCTGGCTGCTGCGCCCGTCGCGCTACGATGTTTCCAACCCCGCTTCGGCGGGGTTTTTCGTTTTCTGGCGCAACATCCGGCCGCTTGAGGGCGAGCCCTTATAATGGCAGGTTTGCGCAACCCTTCTGATACGCACGCACATGCTGGAATACCGCCCTACCGAGGTTGAGAAGAACGCCCAGAGCGATTGGGCCGCCCGTGACGTCTATCGCGTCACCGAGCACGCCGTCAACGCCGATGGCACGCCCAAACAGAAGTTCTACGCCTGCTCGATGCTGCCCTATCCCAGTGGCAAGCTCCACATGGGCCACGTGCGTAACTACACCATCAACGACATGATGACGCGTCAGCTGCGCATGCGCGGCTACAACGTGCTTATGCCGAT
>DATGNX010000140.1:0-10851 GCA_035306485.1 Burkholderiaceae bacterium | reverse complement strand
CAACATGGAATTTTTCCGCATCCGCCGCACCATCCCGTTCATGCGCCATGCCCTGGTGCTGAACCTGATCAGTCTGATCACATTCGTGGCGGCCGTATTCTTTATCGCCACTCGCGGCTTCCATCTGTCGATCGAATTCACGGGCGGCACGGTGATGGAAGTCCATTACCAACAGGCTGCCCAGCTCGAAGAAGTGCGCGACGCCGTCAGCACGCTGGGCTACTCCGACTTCCAGGTGCAGAACTTCGGCACCTCGCAGGACGTCATGATCCGCCTGCCGATACGCGAAGGGGAAACCTCCGCCATGCAGAGCGAAACGGTCCTGGGTGCCCTGCAAGCCGCAACGCCCGACGTCGAGCTGCGCCGTGTCGAATTCGTCGGGCCGCAGGTAGGCCGGGAGCTGGTCGAGAACGGGCTCATGGCCCTGCTGGTCGTGGTCGTGGGCATCATGATCTACCTGGGCATACGCTTCGAGTGGAAGTTTGCCTTAGCGGGCGTCATTGCCAACCTGCACGACGTGGTCATCATTCTGGGCTTCTTCGCCTTCTTCCAATGGGAGTTCTCGCTCTCTGTGCTCGCCGGGGTGCTGGCCGTGCTGGGCTACTCAGTGAACGAATCCGTGGTCATCATGGACCGGATCCGTGAGAACTTCCGTAAGCAGCGCAAGACCAGCGTGAAGGAAGTCATCAACAGTGCGATCACGCAAACCATTTCGCGTACCGTCATCACGCACGGTTCCACGCAGATGATGGTGCTGTCGATGTTCTTCTTCGGCGGTCCCACCCTGCACAATTTTTCGCTGGCGCTGACCATCGGGATTTGGTTCGGTATCTATTCCTCCGTCTTCGTCGCCGCCTCCATCGCCATGTGGCTGGGCGTGAAGCGCGAAGACCTGGTGAAGGCACCCAAGAAGGAAGACCCAAGCGCCGAGATCGCGTAAGTCTCGCCACGCGCAACACAGCAACGCCGGCCCTCGCGCCGGCGTTGTCCTTTTCCAGCTTGTCGCACTGATGTGCCCGGCCGGGGATTAGCGGCCGGGCGACCCGGAATTGCGCCGCGGGAGATATGGGCCTTCTCCGCCAGGGCGTTACAATAGAAAACTCTGTAATTTTTATCGCCCGCGGGATGAACACCCGTCACGGCCAATATCATGCAAGAAATCTCCATCAAGCGTCCCACGCGCGGTACGCCCGAGCCTGCCGCCCCCGCCGTTCCCCCGGTCCGCTCCACCCTGATTCTGCCGGAAGAGCCGGAATCCACGAACACGCCTCCTGCTGGCGAGGATGAAACTTCCGACCCCGACGAAGGCGCCTCCAAACAGGCCACGAACGGTACGCCACGTCGCAAGGTATTCATCCGCACTTTCGGGTGCCAGATGAACGAGTACGACTCCGACAAAATGGTGGATGTGCTGCGTCAATCGCACGGCGCTGAGCGGGTGAACAGTCCCGAAGAAGCCGACATCATCCTTTTCAACACCTGTTCGGTGCGGGAGAAGGCGCAGGAGAAAGTATTTTCCGACCTCGGACGCGTACGCCACCTCAAACAGCTCAACCCGGACCTCGTCATCGGAGTGGGCGGCTGCGTGGCAAGCCAGGAAGGCGAAGCAATCGTTACACGGGCGCCCTTCGTGGACGTCGTGTTCGGGCCGCAGACCCTGCACCGGCTGCCGGAGCTCATCACCCGCCGCAAGTCGTCCGGCCATTCACAGGTGGACATCAGCTTCCCCGAGATCGAGAAGTTCGACGCCTTGCCCCCGGCCCGGGTGGAAGGCCCGACAGCCTTCGTCTCGATCATGGAAGGCTGCAGCAAATACTGCAGCTTCTGTGTGGTGCCTTACACGCGCGGAGCTGAAGTATCACGCCCGTTCGAGGACGTACTCATCGAAGTGGCCGACCTGGCCGACCAGGGCGTGAAGGAAGTCACGCTGTTGGGACAGAACGTGAACGCCTACCGCGGCCCGGTGGGCGACGACGGCAGCATCGCCGACTTTGCCATGCTGCTCGAGTACGTTCACGAGATCCCCGGCATCGAACGCATTCGATACACGACATCGCATCCCAAGGAAATGACCAGCCGCCTCATCGAGGCCCACGGCAAATTGCCCAAGCTGGTGCCCTTCCTGCACCTGCCCGTGCAGGCCGGCAGCGACCGCGTGCTGGCGGCAATGAAGCGGGGCTATACCTCGCTCGAGTTCAAGTCGATTGCGCGGCGGCTCAAAGAGGCGCGTCCCGACATCACGCTGTCGTCCGACTTCATCGTTGGATTCCCCGGCGAGACGGAAGACGACTTCCAGAAAACGCTGGATCTGATCCGTCACGTTGGCTTCGACCAGTCATTCTCCTTTGTATATTCGCGCCGCCCCGGCACGCCGGCTGCCGATCTGCAGGACGACACCCCGCAGCAAGAAAAGCTGGATCGGCTGTATCGGCTGCAGGCGCTCGTCAACGAGCAGGCCGCCGCCATCAGCAACGCCATGGTGGGTACCGTGCAACGCGTGCTCGTGGAGCGGCCCTCCCGCCGGGATCCCAATGAATACGCAGGTCGTACCGAGAACAATCGCATGGTGAATTTTGTGGGACATCCGCGCCTTGTGGGCCAGATGGTCGACGTCGTCATCACCCAGACCATGACCAACTCCCTGCGAGGGCGGCTGGTCATGGCGGACGAACCGGCCGCCGTAGCCAGGGACGGCGTATGAGCCCCGCTACCCGCAACGGCGCTTCCGTGGCCGTCCGCCTGGATGGCGGCAACACGCAGCTCGCCAACCTGTGCGGGCCGCTCGATGAAAACCTGCGCCAGATCGCGGACGGCTGGAATGTAACGCTCAGCCGTCGCGGCAGCCACGTAACACTGACTGGCGACAACGCGGAGACCGCAGCCAAGGCGCTAGAGTGGTTCCACCATCGCGCCGCGACCGGTCCGCTCTCCGTCGACGATGTGCAGCTGGGTCTGGTGGAGTTGGGCGCAAGCCGCCTGCCCCGGGAGCGCGAAGCCGAGCCGGCCGAAGTTGTCCCTGAGCTGCCGGACTTGCCGCCGGTCGACGACATGAGCCTGAGCTTGCGCACACGCCGCAGCGATCTTCGGCCGCGGACGCCGCGCCAGCGCGATTATCTGAACCAGATTCTCAAGCACGACATCACTTTCGGCGTGGGGCCGGCCGGAACGGGCAAGACCTGGCTGGCGGTGGCTTGCGCCATCGACGCCCTGGAGCGCGAAAGCGTGCAACGCCTGGTGCTGACGCGTCCGGCGGTCGAGGCCGGCGAACGCTTGGGTTTCCTGCCCGGCGATCTCGTGCAGAAGGTTGACCCCTACCTGCGCCCGCTCTACGACGCCCTATACGACCTCATGGGCTTCGACAAAGTGCAAAAGCTCTTCGAGAAGCAGACCATCGAAATCGCCCCGCTGGCATACATGCGCGGGCGCACGTTGAACCACTCCTTTGTGATTCTCGACGAAGCCCAGAACACCACGCCGGAACAAATGAAGATGTTCCTGACGCGTATCGGCTTCGGCAGCAAGGCGGTGATCAACGGCGACCCATCCCAGATCGACCTGCCCAAGGGGCAGCGCAGCGGCCTGGCACACGCTGTCGAAGTGCTGGAGAACGTCCATGGCATCGCCACGACACGCTTCACCAGCCGCGACGTGGTGCGGCATCCGCTCGTCGCGCGCATTGTGGAGGCCTACGAAAAGGCCGGCGACCATGTCGGCTGAGGCCGGCTCCACCCCGGCGTCACCCGACGCCCCTCCCACGCTGGCGCTCTCGATCCAGTACGGCGTCCCGACCCCCGAGTTGCCTCGCTGGCGCCTGCGCCGTTGGGTGCTGCGTGCCGTCCAACAGGCGGCAGCCGAGGAAGCCGAACTATTGGACGCTCCCCGCTTCCAGCACGTCGCCCTGACCCTGCGCCTGGTCGACGAAGATGAGGGCCGAACTCTGAATCGCGACTATCGCCAGCGTGACTACGCCACCAATGTGCTGACCTTCGAATACGGGGTTGACCCGGACGGCACGGCGGCTGGCGACATCGTAGTTTGCGTGCCGGTGCTGGAAAAAGAAGCCGCAGAACATGACAAATCTCTCATCGAGCGAGCCGCGCACCTAACGGTGCACGGCGTGCTGCATGCGCTGGGGTACGACCACCTCGAAGATGAGGATGCCCAGGAGATGGAAGCCCTGGAAACCCGCATCCTGGCAAGCTTGGGCATCGCGGATCCCTACGCGTGACCCCCGCTGTTTTGCCGGCCCATCGCCACGACACCGGCGCAACAATTTGAGTTATCCTAAACCTTCCTTCAATACGTCCCCTGGACAATGTCAGACCCTAGCCCTTCCGATCCTGAGCCCCGACAAACCAAACCCGGTTCCAAATCCCTATTCGCTCGCCTGACCGCCTTCATGCGGCCGGTTGAGCCGGAAGACCGCGAAGACATCCGAGAATTCCTCGACGCCGCCCACGAAAAGAAAGTGCTGGACAGCGAGGTCTACACGATGCTCTCCGGTGCGCTGAATGTCGCGAACCAGACTGTCGCGGACATCATGGTGCCCCGCTCGAAGATGGACATGCTCGACATCAGCCGCCCCCTGGCCGAGGTCCTCCCCGAGATCATTGAAACGGGCCACTCCCGCTTTCCCGTATACGAAGATGACCGCGACAATATCGTCGGCATCCTGCTCGCCAAGGACTTGCTCCTTTCTATCAGCAACCCCCAGCTCGATCTGCGTCCACTCGTGCGGCCTGCGGTTTTCATTCCCGAGACCAAGCGGCTCAACGTGCTGCTACGCGACTTCCGCAGCAGCCGCAACCACCTGGCGATCGTGATCGACGAACACGGTGGCACGGCGGGCCTGGTTACCATGGAAGACGTGCTCGAGCAGATCGTCGGCGAGATCGAGGACGAATACGACGAGGATGCCGAAAAGACCATCTTCCAGACTGGCGGCAACAGCTGGCGCGCCATGGGCATCACCGAGATCGAAACCTTCAACAAGACGTTCGACACGAACCTGCCCGACGACGACTACGACACCGTCGGTGGCTGGCTGGCCGCTGAACTCGGCCGTATTCCGCGCCGTGGCGACAGCATCAGCCACGCCGGCCTGAATATCACCGTGGTGGGCGCCGACGCCCGTCGCGCTTTGTGGCTGCACATACAGCTGGAATCCCCCGCCGAGACGACGCCCGTACCGGCGAACGAATAATGCGCCAATATTTCCGCGGTCCCAACAGCGTGCGACACGGCTTGCTGCTGTTGGTGGGTGCCATTCATGCACTGGCGTTCGCGCCTTATCCCCTGCCTGCCTGGGCCCTGCCCTATGTACAGATCGCGTGCCTGAGCTATCTGGCCCGGCATACCCTGATGGCAGCCAGCGCAGACGCCGTGGCGCGCAACGCCGTCATCTTCGGCTTCGGACAATTCGCGCTGGGCCTGTACTGGCTGTACATCAGCATGCACCAGTTCGGCGGGATGCCGCTAGCGATGGCGATCGCCGCCGTCCTCGTGCTTGCGCTGGCCCTGTCGCTGTTTGGCATGCTGTCTTGCCTGCTGGCCTGGCGGCTGCTGAAGGGCCGCGTACGCCCTGACCCCGGCGCCGCGCTATTCGTGGCGGCGGTATGGGCATCGTGCTGGACCCTCGGAGAATGGCTGCGGGGCACCTTGTTCACGGGCTTTCCCTGGCTCAACATCGGCTATGCCCACGTAGAGGGTGTCCTGGCCCCCTGGGCTGCCGTGGTCGGCGTTTACGGCGTGGCTTGGCTTGCCGCGTTCGCCTCTGCAGCGGTCGCACAGGTCACGCTGGCCCGCAATTCCGGACGCGAAGTGCAGGCTGCCACGGCGCTCGCCGTCAGCTTGCTGACAGGCATTGTCGGCATTGTGCTCTCGCATGTCGCCTGGTCACGTCCCCACGGAGAACCCGTGCTCGTCAGGCTGGTGCAAGGCAATATTCCCCAATCCGAAAAATTCGACCCGCAGCTGATCGAGCGCGGGATCGCCGACTACATGATGCTGGCCCGTCTCGCTCCGAAGGAGGAAGGCCGGGAACCGGACATCACCGTGCTCCCGGAAACGGTCGTGCCCTTGCTACAAGACCGCGTCCACCCGCAGGTCTGGTCCAATTGGATAGACATCGCCCGCGAGCGCGGCACAACCCTGTTGATGGGTGTCCCGCTGCACGACCGCAAGGACGGCAGAGACCGCTACACGAACAGCGTCATCGCTTTCGATGAAAACGCCCCCGTCGAAGCCCTGATGCAGGCGCAGCCTTCTCAACGCTACGACAAGGCACACCTCGTGCCCTTTGGCGAATTCGTGCCCACGGGCTTTCGCTGGTTCGTCGATACCATGAGCATCCCCCTGGGGGACTTTGACCGTGGAGAAGTCGGCCAAGCTCCAATGAACATCGCCGGACAAGCTGTGGCGCCCAACGTCTGCTACGAAGACGTTTTTGGCGAAGAGATTCTGCAGGCGGTCCGCGGCGACACGAGTGGCGGCGGCGCAAGCATATTGGTGAACGTGAGCAACCTTGCCTGGTTCGGCGATTCCTGGGCGCTGCGGCAGCACCTTCAGATCTCGCGCATGCGCTCGCTGGAAACGGCGCGGCCCATGCTGCGCGCCACCAATACCGGCATGACGGCGGCGATCGCGCCCGATGGCGCTGTGCGCGCCGCACTGCAGCCTCATGTGAAAGGCGTACTGGACGTGGAAGTTCAGGGCCGCACGGGGCTCACGCCTTATGTGCGTACCGCCAACTACCCGATATTGCTGCTCTGCGGCTTGCTCATCGCCGTGGCGATATGGCCGGTCCGTAGCAAGGACTCGAATCGCGCCGCATCAACGGGTCGGGAATAGAGATAACCCTGCGCGAAGTCGCAACCGGCAGCCAGGAGCAGGTCGCGCTGGGCCACGGTCTCCACCCCTTCAGCGACCACCTGCAACCCTAGGCGATGCGCCATGACGATCATCGCCTCGCACAGCACCAAGTCTTCGGAGCCTTCCGCCAAGTTCCGCACGAAGCTCTGGTCGATCTTGATGTAGTCGATGTCGAAACGCTTCAGATACGACATCGACGAATAACCCGTGCCGAAGTCATCGAGCGCCATTTGCACGCCCGCGTCGCGGAACGCAATCAACTTACTCGATATCTCGCTGTCTGCATCCATAAGCAGGCGTTCGGTAATCTCCACCACCACGTGCTCGCCGGCCATGCCCAGCGCTTCCAGATACTCCAGCCACTCCCTGGGCCGCATGATCTTGTTGACGAACTGCACCGGCGACACATTGATGCTGGCCTGCAAGGTTGGGCTGAGAGTCCGCCAGTGCGCGACCTGGCGTACGGCCTCGTGGAAGACCCACTGACCGATCTCATGAATCATGCCGGTGTCTTCGGCGAAGGGAATGAAGACGCTCGGCGGCACCAGGCCCTTTTGAGGATGCTGCCAGCGCACGAGGCACTCGACTTTGTCGATACGCCCGGTCGCCAGCTCCACGATAGGCTGGTAGGCAAGACAAAACTGTTGCTCCTGAATGGCGACCGTGAGGTCCTGGGCCAGCTCGCGCCGCATCGCCACGTGTACCTGCATAGAAGGCTGGAAGCGCACGGTTTGCCGTTTGCCCCGCGCCTTTGCCGCATACATGGCCAGATCGGCGTTTTGCATGAGATCTTTCACCGAATCACCGTCCAGGGGGTAGAAGGTGATGCCCATGCTGGCCGAGATCGTGGCGTGTTCGCCGTCCAGCAGATAGGGTTCGGTCAGCCGCTCCATGGCCAAGCTGCAGATGTTGTCCACGGCCGCGAGGTCGGACAGGCCTCCTAATATGAAAACGAACTCGTCGCCCCCAAGACGCGCCACCGTGTCGGTGGAGCGGACACAGGACTGCAGCCGCTCTCCCGCCTCGGCCAGGAGTTTGTCGCCAATGCCGTGTCCTAGCGTGTCGTTCAGCTCTTTGAAGTCGTCGAGGTCGAGGTAAACCAACGCCATGGGACGACCCGTGTTGTCGGAGCGGCGCATTTCCTTCTCGAGCCGATCATGGAACAACTGGCGGTTGGGCAAACCGGTCAGGTGATCGTAATTCGCCTGGCGCCAGATGAAAGCATCGGCTTCCTTCTGCTTGGTGATGTCCGAGAACAGGCCGATGCGGTAGCGCGGCATGCCGTCGTCGTCGTAGCTGGTATTGATGATCAGGCGCTCGGCGTAGATCTCGCCATTCTTGCGCCGGTTCCAGATATCGCCCTCCCAGGAGCCTGTGTTCTGGATCGAGGTCCACATCTGCCGATAGAAATCGGCATCGTGCCGGCCCGAGCTAAGCAAGTTCAGGCGCTTGCCGATCACTTCTTCAGGCTGATAGCCGGTAATCTTCGTAAAGGCCGGATTGACGCTCATCAGCCTACCCGATGCATCCGTCACCACCATGGCTTCACTGCTGTATCGATGCACCAGCATGGCAAGCCGCGCCTGTGCCTCGACTTCCTTGCGGCGCGTAATGTCCAGGGCTATGCCGATCGTGACCAGTTCGTTGTCCAGCATCATGAGCGAACCGAACACTTCCACTTCGATCAACGTACCGTCCTTACGACGGCCCTTGCGCTCCATCCACAGACCGGGCACTTCACCAATCAAACGCTCGCGCGCCCCCGCGTCGTCGTCCTTCTGGCTGGACGTTTCCGGGAAGATGATGGTGGAGGACACCTTCTCGACCATCTCACTGCGCGTATAGCCAAACATGTCCGCCATCTTGGCATTCACGTAGCGGAAGCGGCCCTTGTACGCGATGTACACACCCACCATGGAGTTTTCGGCAATGCCGCGGAACATGTTGTCGGCCCGCTCCAAGTTCGCGCGGTCTTGCTCGATCCGGTCGATGAGCGAACCGATGCGCCATGCGGACTCATTAAAGACCTTCGCCAGCTGTCCGATCTCGTCTTGAGTCGAAACTTCGAATCGCGTGTTGTAGTTGCCGGCTGCCAATTCCCGGCAATGGGTGGAAAGATCGCGCAAGGGAATCACGATCTGTCGTCTAACAGCCACGAAGGCCAGCAGAATGAGCAGTACGTCGACTGCCAGCAACACATACATGCGCTGCATGGCGTCATCCTGCAAGGACTTCACTTCCATCAGGATGCCGTTCATCAATGCCTCGGCGCGCTCCAGCAAGCGGGCCGAGTGTCCGGCCATGTCCTCGGTCAGGCGCCTGACCTCGTTGCTCCGCGAGGCGAGGATCGCGCCGCCTTCGCCTTGCGCGAGCGACGCATCAAGGGCGCTGCGATAATGAGGCAGCTCATCGAGAAGCGCGTGCACCGAGCGTCGATACACGGACCACTGCTCACGAACACCGTCCAGACGGGTTTTGTGCACGGACGACAGCCCACTAACGTATATGCCAAAGACATAGCCCCCGTCCGCCAAAGCCGCCAGTGCACTCTCAAAATCGCGCATGAGCTGGCGCACTTCGGCCGCCCCCGCACCTACTCCCTGCCCATGGCTGATGGTCTGTAGAGCGACCCGCTGCCCGATCATGCGCAGCTTGCCGGCCACGTTAACCGTGTCGGCCACACTGTCGGCGTCGTCCATCATGCTTTCCATCAACATGACGTTCACGGCAGCAATCATCAGCAATGCCACAAACAGCGCGCCGATCTTCTGTGCGATACCCATGCGCGGCAGACGGTCCGACCATGTCGGCACGCGCATCGTTTTCGAATCTATTTCATTCATGGCAGGGGGATGATGAAGCCGGTACGCCCTCTAAAATTTGATATTTATCAAGTTACACAGCAAAACCACAGTTGGGGTAACCCGGGGGCTTGCACGAAGATAAGAAACCGTGCATAATTCTGTTTCTTCGCTAGACGCACACACAAAAACCAACTTTGTGTTGCGGCCGGTACGGGGGTATAGCTCAGCTGGGAGAGCGCTTGCATGGCATGCAAGAGGTCAGCGGTTCGATCCCGCTTACCTCCACCACCACTAACGAAGGCGCTGAAAAGCGCATTGCACAAGCAGTAAATTTCATGCTAGAATTTGCGGCTTGTTGTTCCAGGTCCCCTTCGTCTAGAGGCCTAGGACACCACCCTTTCACGGTGGGTACAGGGGTTCGAATCCCCTAGGGGACGCCAAAGCAATTTGGCAACCGCTGCGGAGCGGTAGTTCAGTTGGTTAGAATACCGGCCTGTCACGCCGGGGGTCGCGGGTTCGAGCCCCGTCCGCTCCGCCAAAGAATTTCAAAGAAAGCACCTGCATCGCGCAGGTGCTTTTTTTCGTCTCAACCCTCTTTAATCTTCCTTCTTAATCTTCCCTCCTTTCTCCCCTCCTTTATCTCCTTGCCTTTCTCTTCCCCTCTTTCTCTTCCCCTCTTTCCCGTCCCGCTCTTATCCGGCCCCACGCCTACCGGCGTATTGCACACCAGTCACTGCAGCGCCGCGCAACATGAATCAGGATTTACGGAGTAGAAAGGAATCGCGCCTTAACGAAGAGTCGCGGGCTCCAACGCTTCGAAGCAGCGCACGCGAGTAAGGGACCAACGTGCATCCCGCGGAAACAATTGGATACACGGCGCCCCTGACCATGACCGAGGCCACAACCGCGATATTTAGCCGAAGATAGGCTAAGTTCCGCTCAGATTGAATACATTTAAGCTCAGAAGAACACGCGGTGATCGATACTGTACTTGCCTCTGATCCTCCCCCACCCTACGATACGCGCCGGTTTTATTTGGGTTAGAGCATGTATACGCTGATCTTAAGCATTTCCTGCAGCGTGGCCGTATCGGTTCTCCTGAAGATGGCGCGCAGTCGTCAGATACAGGTGGACCAGGCGATCGCATTCAACTACGTGATGGCGGGCAGCCTGTGCT
>DATGNX010000139.1:0-4944 GCA_035306485.1 Burkholderiaceae bacterium | reverse complement strand
CCTCGCAGCTTGTTCGCCAACGCGACCAACGTTTCGGCGTCGTTGCGCGGAATGCCGCCTTCGCGCACGACGATGTCCGCTTCCCGTTCGGGCGTGGGGAAGTCGAAGTCCAGCGCCACGAAGCGCTGCCGCGTGCTGGGTTTCAAGTCCTTCAGCATGCGCTGGTAGCCGGGGTTGTAGGAAATGACCATCTGGAAGCCCGGGGCTGCCTCCAGCACTTCGCCTGTTTTGTCGATGGTGAGGCTGCGGCGGTGGTCGGTGAGTGAATGCAGCACCACAATGGTGTCCTGGCGCGCCTCTACGATCTCGTCCAGGTAGCAGATGGCGCCGTTGCGCACGGCAGTGGTGAGTGGGCCGTCCTGCCAGCGAACGCTGTCGTGGTGAATCAGGTAGCGCCCGATCAAGTCGCTTGCGCTCAGGTCGTCGTGGCAGGATACCGTTACCAGCGGCCGTTGCAACTTCCAGGCCATGTGTTCCACGAATCGGGTTTTGCCGCAGCCAGTCGGCCCTTTGAGCATCACCGCCAACTGATTCCGGTGGCAATGCTCAAACAGCGCGACTTCATCGGCGGTGGGCAGGTAGAAGGGTTCCTCCGCCGGCGGTGCGCGCAGCCCATCCTGCCCCAGCTGCGTTCCGCCGTCGTGAGGTTTTCGCTCCCGCAATTCAGCCAACCTGTTCATTCAGCCTTGCCTCTCTTGCGGTCGTGGGGTTCAGGGCGTCGCGGCGACCCGGCCCGCGTGGGGGCGATGCGTCCGGAAAGAGTTCGGCTTCGTCCACTGGCTCCATGCGTGGCGCCTGCCGGAAGAAGTCATAGATGAAGAGCAGGACGCCAAGCGCGAATACGGACGCCGTGATGACCAGCATGATGAAGTGGATCTGGATTTTCAGCTGTACGTCCAGGTAGCCGATGCCCAGAACCCGTTCTAGGTAGACCTGGCCAATGCCCGCGGTAGCGAACGACAGGGTCATGCCGAACATGCCGGCCATCTGCAGCCAGAAGGCCCAGTAGCCGACCGCGCTGCCTTCCACGCGTCGGTTGTGTGTCAGCGTGGGTAGGGCGTAGGAAATCACCGCCATCACGATCATGGCATAGGCCCCATAGAAGGCGGCATGGCCATGCATGGCCGTGATCAGTGTGCCGTGCGTCCACTTGTTGATGGCGGGGAAGGTGTGGGCGAGCCCAAGCAGACCGGCGCCGAACAGCGTGAAGACGGCGCTGCCGATAGTCCAGTGCAGGGCCAGCATGTTCGGGTGGCGGATGCCGGTGCGGCGGATCGAGAAGTAGGCGTACATGGCCATACCTACCAGCGCGACGGGCTCCAGCGCGCTGAAGAATCCGCCGATCGGCAGCCAGTAGCTGGGTACGCCCACCCAGTAGTAGTGATGCGCAGTGCCTAGAATGCCGGCAATGAACACCAGGCCCACGATCACGTACAGCCACTTCTCCAGCACTTCGCGGTCGGCGCCCGACAGGCGGATGAGCAGATAGGCCAGGAACGAACCCTGGATCATCTCCCACACGCCTTCCACCCAGAGGTGGATTGTCCACCAGCGGTAGTAGATGGACACCACGTAGTTCTCGTAGTGCAGCAGCGCCGGCAGGTAGAGCACCGCCGAGCTACCCAGGCCCAGCAGCAGCACCCCTTCGGTGGTGGTGAAGCGCCCGGATCGCTTGATGGTCATGCCGATGTTGTAGAGAAAGATCAGCATGCACACCACGATGGCCAGCTTGTGCGGCAGGGGCTGTTCCAGCAGCTTGTTGCCCGTGCCATAGCCGAACAGATAGCCGATCACCGCAGTGACACCCATGATCGCCCAGATGATCAGCTGAATGTAGGCCAGCTTCACGCTGTGCAGCTCAGAGCGCGATTCATCCGCGATGATCCAGTAGGTGGCCCCCATGAAGCCGGTGAGCACCCACACGATCAGCAGGTTGGTGTGTACGGTCTTCGTGACGTCGAAGGGCAGCAGGTTAAGCAACGGATCGGGGCCGAGATACTTGGCGGCCGAGAGCAGCCCGAACACCAGCTGCAAGCCGAACAGGATCATGGCCAGTGCGAAGTACCAGTAGGCGACGGATTGAGTTCTGTAGCGCATGGTGGGCCCCTTACTTGAACGACATCAGATAGGCGACGAGCTGGTCGATCTGCTCTTCGCTCAGGTCCTGGCCGTAATTGGTCGGCATGAAGGATGTGCCGCCCGCTGAATACATGGGCCCGGGGTGCAGGAAGGCGCTGGGCTCAACAATGGATTCGCGGATGAACTCCTCGGCCGAGGTGGCCTTGCCCTTGTATTCGCCCGATGCCTGGATCTTCTGGAAGAAGCTTTCGATCCCTGCGAGCGACGGACCCGCCAGGTTCACGCCCGGTGCCATGCTGTGACAGGCCTGACATGTGGGTACGGCGGTGCGGAACAGGGCTTCACCCAGGGCGATGGGGTCGTTCTCCGGCGCAACGGGGCGTGCGCCGGGTGGCAGGCCCGTGGGTTGACCCTGGCCCTCGGCCGCTTGCTGGGCGATGGTCAGGTCGGCGCCGGGGATGGCGCTGCCGGTGACCAGGATGGGCCGCGGCGGCCACCCCTGGTTGTCCACCTTGCTGACCCAGTCCATGAAAGCGATGACGTCGGAAATCTCCTGATCGCTCATGCCCAGGTTGGGCATCAGGCGCCGGTGCTTCTGTTCATCGTAGAACTGCGAGGGATCCTTCATGAAGGCCGTAAGGTAGGGCGCGCCACGCAACTGTGTGATCTTGGTGAGGTCCGGCGCGTAATAGGCGCCTTCACCGAAGATCGTGTGACAGTTGATACAGTTGTAGTCATGCCAGACGTTCTGTCCACGCACGACTTCGTCGGTGATGGTGTCGGCGTTCGTAAGGGTGGGGAATTGTCGGTGGCTGTCGACAGTGAGAACAAGGAAGATGAGGGAGGCGATGGCCGTTGAAGCAACGGCGAAGAGCCGGGTTTGTCGCTTGTTCATGGACGCCTCCTATACGCCGATGCCGGACCAGTATCTAACGGAGGTGAAGTAGGCGTAAGCGATGCTGATCAGCATCAGGGCGATGACCGCCCAACTAACGCCTTTTAGAACGCGGAATAGGACGTCTGCTTGCATGGTGCTGCCTCCTCTTTGTTGTTCGTGCTCTTGTGAAGCCCGACAGTCGGCGTGCCAAGGGTTGAAATCCCGATATGCCGCCCCAATATACGCTCGATAGCCAAGAGGGTCGAGATATCCACGTTCCCCTTGGGGCATTTTGTTCAATCTTTATTGCATGGGCGCGACATGAGCCAGACAGACACCAACGTCACTTCCGAGACACTTGGCTTCCAGGCCGAGGTGAAGCAGCTGCTGCATTTGATGATTCACTCGCTGTACAGCAACCGCGAGATCTTCTTGCGCGAGCTGGTTTCGAATGCGTCCGATGCCTGCGACAAGCTGCGTTTCGAGGCAATCGACCAGCCTGAACTGTATGAAGGCGACACCGAACTGCGCATTCGTGTCGATTTCGACAAAGAAAATCACACTATTACGATTTCGGACAACGGCATCGGCATGTCCCGCGACGAGGCCGTCGCTAACTTGGGGACGATCGCGCGCTCCGGCACCAAGGAGTTTTTCTCCCAGCTCACAGGCGACAAGCAGAAGGATTCCCAGCTGATCGGCCAGTTTGGCGTGGGCTTTTACTCGTCTTTCATCGTGGCGGACAAGGTGTCGGTGCTGTCGCGCCGTGCCGGTCTGCCGGAAACCGAGGCCGTACTTTGGGAGTCCGACGGCCAGGGCGAGTTCCGCGTAGCCCAGGTGGAAAAGGCCGACCGCGGTACGGCCATCGTGTTGCACCTGCGCGATCCGGAAGATGAATTCCTGAACGGCTGGAAGATCCGCGAGATTCTGCGCCGCTATTCCGACCACATCTCCTTGCCCATCCAGATGCTCAAGGAAGAGTGGAACGAAGAGAAGTCCGAGCAGGTGAAGACCACCGAATGGGAAACGGTGAACCAGGCAAGCGCGCTGTGGGCGCGTGCCAAGTCCGAAGTCACTGACGAGCAGTACAAGGAGTTCTACAAGCACGTCGCTCACGACTTCGAGGACCCGCTGGCCTGGACGCACAACCGCGTGGAAGGCCGCAGCGAGTACACGCAGCTGCTGTATATCCCCAAGCGCGCACCGTTCGATCTCTATGATCGCGAGGCACGCCGGGGCGTCAAGCTATACGTGAAGCGCGTTTTCATCATGGACGACGCCGAGCAGCTGCTGCCCAGCTACCTGCGTTTCGTGAAGGGCGTCATCGACTCGGCCGACCTGCCGCTGAACGTGTCCCGCGAGATTCTGCAAGAAAGCCGCGATGTGAAGGCGATCCGCGAAGGGTCCACCAAGCGCATCCTGGGCATCCTGGAAGACATGGCGGAAAACCGCGCTGAGGACTACGCACTGTTCTGGGAGCAGTTCGGCCAGGTGCTGAAGGAAGGCACAGGCGAAGACTTCTCCAACCGCGAACGCATCGCCAAGCTGCTGCGCTTCGCTTCCACGTATAACGACAGCAGCACGCAGAATGTGTCGCTGGCCGACTACGTGTCGCGCATGAAGGAAGGCCAGGAGAAAATCTATTACGTCACGGCTGACTCCTACGCGGCGGCGTCCAACAGCCCGCACTTGGAAGTCTTCCGCAAGAAGGGGATCGAAGTCTTGCTGTTGACCGACCGCGTGGACGAATGGATGCTGTCCTATCTGCGCGATTTCGAGGGCAAGTCGCTGGTTTCCGTGGCCAAGGGCGGGCTGGATCTCGATGCGCTGGCGGACGAGGAAGAGAAGAAGCACCATGCCGAAGTGGCCGAGACCAACAAGCCGCTGGTCGAACGCCTGCAGAAGACGCTGGAAGGCAAGGTGAAGGAAGTGCGCGTCACGACGCGCCTGGTCGATTCTCCGGCCTGCGTGGTGGTGGACGAACACGA
>DATGNX010000138.1:0-4629 GCA_035306485.1 Burkholderiaceae bacterium | reverse complement strand
GAGCATGGAAGAGGGGAGGCGCACCGCCGCACTGTTGCCCCATTTCTTGATGACTCCGCGCATGCCTGCTCCTTGGTCGAATATGGCGTGAACAGCTTAACAAGTTTCGACTCTGTGTCAACACTGTCCAAAGTGCGAGTGCGCCGGAGACGTTCGATCTTGAAAAGGCATGTTGTGGCCGCACATTAAAGGCATCTACGAATACCCTTACGCAAGGGGCACCAACTGCCATGAGATTCGACAAACTTACCACACGATTCCAGCAGGCTGTCGCCGACGCGCAAAGCCTGGCATTGCGGAATGACAACCCTTACATCGAGCCGGCCCACCTGCTGTCGGCTCTGCTCTCGGATACCGACGGCGGCAGCGCGAGCCTGTTGGCCCGCGCCGGCGTGGCGGTCAACCGGGTGCTTCCGGCCCTGAACCAGCTGATATCCGGCTATCCGCAGGTGCAGGGGGCCGAAGGCAACATCCAAGTGAGCCGGGAGCTACAAGGCCTCTTGGCCCGCACCGAGAAGGAAGCCATGCAGCGCGGCGACGACTACATCGCCAGCGAGCTCTTCCTGCTGGCGCTGGCCGACGATAAGGGCGATACCGCGCGCATTCTGCGCGAGGCCGGCCTGCAGCGCAAGGCTTTGGAAGCCGCAATCGACGCCGTTCGCGGCGGCGAGGCCGTCACCGACCCGGCCGGCGAGCAGAACCGCCAAGCGCTGGAGAAATACACCACCGACGTCACGGAGCGGGCGCGGCAAGGCAAGCTCGACCCGGTCATTGGCCGGGACGACGAGATCCGTCGCGCCATCCAGATCCTGCAGCGGCGTACCAAGAACAACCCGGTACTCATTGGGGAACCGGGGGTCGGTAAAACCGCCATTGTGGAGGGGCTGGCGCAGCGCATCGTCAATAACGAGGTGCCTGAAACCCTCAAGGGCAAACGCGTGCTGTCGCTCGATATGGCGGCGCTGCTGGCGGGCGCCAAATACCGCGGTGAGTTCGAGGAGCGCCTCAAGGCGGTCCTTAAGGAACTGTCGCAGGACGACGGCAACACGATCGTGTTCATCGACGAGCTGCACACCATGGTGGGTGCCGGCAAGGCCGAGGGCGCAATCGACGCCGGCAACATGCTCAAGCCGGCGCTCTCGCGCGGTGAACTGCACTGTATCGGGGCGACTACGCTCGACGAGTACCGTAAGTACATCGAAAAAGACGCCGCCCTGGAGCGCCGCTTCCAGAAGGTGTTGGTGGCCGAACCTGACGTGGAGTCCACCATCGCCATTTTGCGCGGGCTGCAGGAACGCTACGAGTTGCACCACGGCGTGGCCATCACCGACCCGGCCATTGTGGCGGCAGCGGAGCTGTCCCACCGCTACATTACGGACCGCTTCCTGCCTGACAAGGCCATCGACCTCATCGACGAGGCGGCGGCTCGCATCCGCATGGAGATCGACTCCAAGCCGGAAGTCATGGACAGGCTGGATCGCCGAATCATTCAGCTGAAGATCGAGCGCGAAGCTGTCAAGAAGGATACGGACGAGGCCTCGCAGCGCCGGCTGCAAGCCATTGAGGACGAGCTCGTCAAACTACAGCGCGAGTACAACGACTACGAAGAGATCTGGAAGGCGGAGAAAGCCGCTGTCCAGGGTTCGCAGTCGATCAAGGAAGAAATTGAGCGTGTCCGCGCCGAAATGGCCGAGCTGCAACGCAAGGGCCAGTTCGACAAGCTGGCTGAGCTTCAGTACGGGCGCCTGCCTGAACTGGAGTCGCGCTTGAAGGCGGCCGAGGCCGGCAAGAAAGAGGGCGGCGAACAGCACAAGCTGTTGCGCACCGAGGTCGGGGCCGAGGAAATCGCTGAAGTCGTCTCGCGTGCTACGGGTATCCCAGTGGCCAAGATGATGCAAGGCGAGCGCGAGAAGCTGCTCAATATGGAAGACTACCTGCACAAGCGCGTGGTGGGTCAGGAAGAAGCCGTCACCCTGGTGGCCGATGCCATCCGCCGCTCCCGTGCGGGATTGTCCGATCCCTCGCGACCCTATGGTTCTTTCCTGTTCCTGGGTCCAACCGGGGTGGGCAAGACGGAACTTACCAAGGCACTGGCCAGCTTCCTCTTCGATTCCGAAGATCACATGATCCGGATCGACATGAGCGAGTTCATGGAAAAGCATTCTGTGGCTCGACTCATTGGCGCGCCCCCGGGCTATGTGGGCTACGAAGAGGGCGGCTACTTGACCGAGGCCGTGCGGCGCAAGCCATATAGCGTGCTGCTGCTGGACGAGATCGAGAAGGCGCATCCGGACGTGTTCAACGTGCTGCTGCAAGTCCTGGACGACGGCCGATTGACTGACGGCCAGGGGCGGACGGTGGACTTCCGGAACACCGTGATCATCATGACGTCCAACTTGGGTTCGCAGCACATTCAGAGCATGGCCGGCCAGCCGTACGACGTGGTCAAGGAAGTGATCTGGACGGAGCTCAAGCAGAGCTTCCGTCCGGAGTTCCTGAATCGTATCGACGAGGTGGTGGTATTCCACTCGCTGGACGCCAAGCACATCGAGTCCATCGCACGCATACAGCTGCAACGCCTGGCCGAGCGCCTGGCGCAGCGCGAGATGCGGCTGGAGGTTTCGGATGCCGCGGTGGCGCAGCTGGCCCGTACCGGCTTTGATCCGGTGTTCGGGGCGCGACCGCTCAAGCGGGCGATCCAGCAGCACATCGAAAACCCGATCGCTCGGCTTGTGCTGGACGGCACCTTCAGCGAGAAGGACGTCGTGCCAGTCGACTGGCAGGGCGACAAGTTCGTCTTCGAACGCACGCTGCAATAACGGGGAGTACCGACCGGGGACCTATCGGGACCCATCGCGACCTAATGGGGTCAGACCACCATCTCCTGTGAGATGGTGGTCTGACCCCAGTCGTTTCCCTGACCCATTCGTTTCCCCATTCGAATGCTTCCCTCGGGGAAATTGGTTATGCTTCTGCGGTTACTGGGTCGATCTGCCCAGCCCACAGTGTGTCATGTATGACTACGAGGAGCATTCCAATGGATCGCAGGCATTTCCTGCTCACGCCGCCCGCAATGGCGCTGGGTTCGATCGCTTTACCTTCCGCCACCCTGGCCGCACCGGCCGCCATTCACAGCAAGACTCAGTTGCTGCCCCGACGAGGCAAGGGGCCGCGCATCGTGGTGTGCGGCGGAGGTTGGGGCGGCCTGACCGCCGCGCGTTATGTGCGCGAGCTCATACCTACTGCCGACGTCGTTCTGCTTGAGCGCAACCCGACCTTCTGGTCGGGTCCAATGAGCAATAAGTGGCTGATTGACATCGTCGATACTGACTTTGTCCAGCACGACATGCTCGGCCCGGCGGCCAAGTATGGCTACACGTTGATTAATACGGCCGTTACAGGCATCGAGCGCGATACCAAGACGGTGCGCACGGCTCACGGCGTCATCGATTACGATTACCTGATTCTGTCGGGCGGGATACGCGACGCCTACGATGTCTGGTTCGATGGCGATGCGGAAACAGCCGCCTATACGCGCCAGCATTTCCCGAACGCCTATATTCCCAACGCCGAGATGTTTGCGCTGAAGCGCAAATTCAAGGAGTTCAAGGGCGGGACCATCGTGATGACGATGCCGCCACCGCCGCATCGCTGCCCGCCGTCTCCTTACGAGCGTGCCTGCCTGATGGCCTGGCATATCAAGACCAACAAGATTCCTGGCAAGATCATCATCCTGGATCCGAAACCCAAGATCGCGCCGATCGGGGAGGGCTATCGCGCAGCGTTCGAGGAGCTGTACCCGGATATCATTACCCACGTGCCCATGGCGGTGGTCCGCGAAGTCGACCCCTACAAGAAGCACATCAAGACGGCGGCCGGCGATTTCGACTTCGATCACGCCGTGTTGATGCCGCCTCACCAGGCCGCCGACATGGTCTGGTACGCTGATCTGATCGGCAAGGGACCGGACGGCAAGCCGACCGGCTGGGCCGACATTCACCCGCGCCTGTTCACGGCTACCGGCGACGACGACGTGTATGTCGTGGGCGATTCAATGGGCTTTATTTCCGACCAGTTCGGCCATTACCCCAAGAGCGGTCACGTCGCGCACGCGGTGGCCAAGATCGTGGCGCGGAATCTCGCCGAGCGCGTGGCCGGCAAGGAAGTGGTGCCCGTGTTGCCGGACAACCTGTGCTACATGATGGTCAATGGCGATCCCCAGGAAGAGATCTCGGTCAAGTTTGAGTACGCGCTGGATCCAAACGGGAAGGTATTGCAAACCCAGATCGACATGGATGTACGCACGTCCGATTTGGTAAAGGAAGATTTTGCTTGGATTCAGGAACGATTCAATGATTTTCTCTAAAGCCGGTACGCCGGCCTCGACGCGTCGCCGCCAGTTGCTGGAAGGGGCGGCGCTTAGCCTGGGCCTGGCGGCTCTCCCTGCCACGCTGCGCGCGCAGCAAACTACTCAGGTGCCGCTAAAGGCAGCGGGTGCCGCGGAAGTTCAGGCAATCATCGACGCCTTTCTCCAGGGCGCGCAGCCGCAGGAAGAAGGGCTCAAGCTGGAAATGCCGATTCTGGGAGACAACCCGGCGGCCGTACCGGTCAAGGCTATGGTCGAACTGC
>DATGNX010000137.1:0-3351 GCA_035306485.1 Burkholderiaceae bacterium | reverse complement strand
CGGGCAGGTGCTCACTGTCTATCCCCTCGGCAATCGCTTCTAGGGCGAGTCCTTCGCTACCAGCTTCAATAGAGCGGCAATGTCGTCCGCGGCCGCCTGCTGCGCGCGTTTCTCGATAGCGCGGTAATGCCGGATGATCGCTTCGCCCACTGGCGTCAACCGCGCACCGCCTCCGTGCGATCCGCCCGTGGCGGTGGAGACGGCGGGCGATACCAGGCTGGCGTTCATCGTTTCCAGCAGTACCCACGCGCGTCGATACGACATGCCCAACTGCCGTGCGGCGCCGGAGATGGACCCGGCGTCTGCGATGGCCTCCAACAGCGCGACCTTGCCGGGTCCGATTGCGATGATGTCGTCACGATAGACGCGGGTGCGGAGTTTGACTTGGGTTTTCATGGCCCCCCTAAGCAGACCGTGCGTCCGTTAACCTGCGCGATGCGAATTTCCTGAGCATTCAACGCGATGCGATCCTCTTCGTCGTGCGACACCATCAACAAAGGGATGTCCAGGGTCTGCAACAACGTATCGACCTCCTGCCGCATTGTCCGGCGCAGTTCGGGATCCAGCGCGGCAAACGGTTCGTCCAACAGCAGCACGCGCGGGCGCAGGATCGCCAGGCGTGCGAGCGCCAAGCGCTGGCGCTGTCCGCCTGAGAGGGAATGCGGATACTGATGCGCCACGTGGGTCAGATGGAAACGCTCTAGCCAGTGCATGGCCTCTTCCTTCTGTCCGCGTGACAGGAAGCCCCAGATGCCGCGGCGCAGGCCGAAACCCACGTTGCCGAGTGCCGTCAGGTGGGGCAGCAGCGCGTAATCCTGGAACATGAAGCCCACATGCCGTTGCTGTGCTGGCAGATCAATACCGGCGGCGCTGTCGAAGAGCGTGTTTCCGTGAATGGCGATGCGGCCGGCGTCAGGCTTCACGAGTCCGGCCAAGGCGCGCAAGATCATGGTCTTGCCGATGCCCGAGGGTCCGGTCAAAGCGATGCGACGGTGTGCGACTTCGAGCTGTATGTCGAGCTCAAAGATCCGCTCGCCGGAACGCAGCATTTTCTGCAGGCCGATTTGGCACCAGGCGCTCATGTCATTCTCCGTGCGCCCGGGCCGGCCTGGGAGAAAGCCGGGCGGCCAGCAGCAGCAAGACGATGCACACCACGGAAATGATCAGGGCCAGAGTGTTGGCCAGGTCGTCGCGGCCCGCCTGCACCGCTTCGTAGATCGCGATAGACAGCGTCTGGGTCTTGCCAGGGATGCTCCCGGCGATCATCAAGGTGGCACCGAATTCTCCTAACGCACGCACGAAGCCCAACATCACGCCGGCGAGAATGCCGCGCCACGCAAGCGGCAGGGTGATCCGCAGAAAGATGCCCGCTTCGCTCACTCCCAGCACGCGCCCCACTTGCTCCTGCTGCGGGTCGATCGACTCGAAGGCTGCGCGGGCCGGCTTGAAAACCAGCGGGAAGCTGACCACCGTGGCGGCGACGATTGCGCCCTGCACGCTGAAGATCAGATTGATGTCGAAGGCATCCTTGAGCCAGCGTCCCACGACGCCCTGGCTCCCGAAAACCACAAGCAGGTAATAGCCCAACACGGTGGGCGGCAGCACCATGGGTAACGTGCAGATCGTGTCGGCAACATTGCGCAGCCAGCTGCGGCTGCGCGCGAGCCCATAGCCGACGCCGACCCCGATTAGGCTGCTGGCGACCGTCGCCCAGAACGCGACTTTCAAGGAGAGCCAGAGCGGCGTCAGCACGCCGGTCAGGAGGGGAGTGTCGGTCATGGCGCGTGAGACCCCTTAATGTCGTCAGGCCTGGTGGCCGCGCCCTCGAAGCCGTAGTGCATCAATAAAGATTGCCCCGTGGGCGATAACACCAGATCAAGGAAGCGGGACGCAGCCGGCTTCCTGTCAGCTTCCCCAACGAGCGCGATCGGATAATTCACGGGCGTGTCCAGCGGGACCGTGAACGCTACGGTTACTGCGTCAGATTGGGGCGTGGTATCGGGGCGGGTTGCGTCGCGGAGCGTTGAACCGGCGACTGGGGAGCCGGGGAGCGTTGGATTAGGAAGCATAGGGTCGAGGCGGCGGGCGACGTCGGAGCCATAGACGAAGCCGGCGCCGACCTCTCCTCGCGCAACGTAATCGAGAGCCTGCCGCACATTCTGAGTCAGGATCATGCGGGGCTGCAGCGCCTCCCACACGCCGGCCGCTTCCAACGCCCGCCGCGTGTAGCGGCCCGCTGGTACGCTGTCGGGGTTGCCCATGGCGATGCGCCGTACGCCGTCCGCGGTCAGGGCTTCTAGAGAATTCAACCGGTCGTGGGCGTTCGCGGGCTGAATCAGCACCAGCGTATTGCGCGCGAAAATGTGGCGGCTGTCCGGCGCGATCAGGCCTGCCTCGTCCGCCTTGTCCATGGTGGCCTCGTCCGCGCTGGCGAATACATCTACTGGTGCGCCCTGTCTGATCTGCTGCAGCAGCGTGCCGGAGCCGCCGACGTTCAGCAGCACATTGTCTTCGGGGTGTTGTGCTTCGTACTCCCGGGCAATCGCCTTGAAGGCATCGCCGAGGCTGGCGGCCGCCGACACGGTGATCGTCTCGGCCGCGGTTCCGGCGGAGACCAAGCCTAGCGCCAGGGCGGCGGCGCAGTGGCACAGCATTGGGCGGCTGCGCGTCAGCACTGCGCTGCGGGTGAGCAGTGGCGCGATGTTCGCGTTCTTACGCTGCGCAAGTGGGGGTAGTATCGTCACGGGGTGCGTTCACGCTATATACGGCAGGATATAACGCGAGGAGTCTGACAGAGCGCGACGGGCCAGGCAAGTGGATTTGCTACATTGTGGCCATTCCGTTTGTTCCAGATCATCATGACCACGCCAAGCAAAGATTCGCTCACCCATTTCGACGCCCAGGGACAAGCCTGGATGGTCGATGTCGGAGGCAAGGCCGCGACGCGCCGCAAGGCCGTGGCGCAGGGCAGTATCCAGTTATCTGCGGAGGCCTTCGCAGCCTTGCGCGACCCTTCCGGCGCCAGCCCCAAGGGCGATGTGCTGGGCGTCGCGCGCATCGCCGCGATCCAGGGCGCCAAGCAGACTTCTTCGTTGATTCCGCTGTGCCATCCCCTGCCGCTTACCCACCTGAGCGTCGAGTTCATCCTGGACGCTGATCAACACCGAGTCACCATCGAGACCCGCGCCGAAACAGTCGGCCAAACCGGCGTAGAAATGGAAGCCCTCACAGCGGCTTCCGTGGGCCTGCTCACCATCTACGACATGCTCAAGGCCATCGACAAAGGCATGACCATCGAAAACGTCTGCCTCTTGCGCAAGGAAGGCGGCAAAAGCGGTACGTGGGAGCGTT
>DATGNX010000136.1:0-6036 GCA_035306485.1 Burkholderiaceae bacterium | reverse complement strand
GAGTTTGATTCCTGTCAACACTTGGTCTCGTTTGCTATGGTGTCATAGCTATAACCTTTTCCGTAACAGGGGAATTACCATGTACAAGCGCATCACCCTGGCCGTACTCTCGACATTTGCACTCGGCACGTCTGCCGTAGCGGCCCAACCCAATGCAGAAGAACTCCGGGCTCTCGCGAACAACCTCTTCAAGCCCATCCCCACTGCTGAAGTGGTCGTCAAGGAAAAGGGCCTGACGCCCGAACAAATCGAACTTGGCCAATGGCTGTTCTTCGAGCCGCGTCTCTCCAAGAGCCACATCATCACCTGTAACACATGCCACAGCGTCGGCACAGGCGGTGCGGACAACATCCCCACCTCCGTGGGCCACGGCTGGCAGCACGGTCCGCGTAACTCGCCCACTGTACTGAACGCCGTGTTCAACGCCGCCCAGTTCTGGGACGGTCGTGCCGCCGACCTGGCTGAACAAGCCAAGGGTCCGGTCCAGGCCAGCGTTGAAATGAACGCCACGCCGCAGCACGTGGAAGACACCCTGCGCAGCATTCCGCAATACGTGGAGAAATTCGCAGCGGCCTTCCCGAAGGACAAGAATCCGGTGAGCTTCGACAACATGGCCAAGGCCATCGAGGCCTTCGAATCCACGCTGACCACGCCCAATTCCCGCATGGACCAGTTCCTGATGGGCAAGGACACGCTGAACGGCCAGGAGCTGACCGGTCTGAAATTGTTCATCGACAAGGGCTGCGTGGCCTGCCACTCCGGCGTCAATTTCGGCGGCCAGAACTACTACCCCTTCGGTCTGGTGAAGCGCCCCGGCGCGGACGTCCTGCCTGAAGGCGACCGCGGCCGCTTCGATGTCACTAAGACTGCATCCGATGAGTACGTGTTCCGTGCCGGCCCGCTGCGCAACATTGCGCTGACCGCTCCGTACTTCCACAGCGGTGAAGTCTGGAGCCTGGAAGAAGCAGTGGCGCTCATGGGCACCAGCCAGCTGGGTACCGAGCTCGACGACAAGGAAGTGAAGGCCATCACCGCCTTCCTGCACACGCTCACGGGTGAGCAGCCCAAGGTCGAATACCCGGTCCTGCCGCCCAGCACGAAGGACACGCCCAAGCCGTCCCGCATGTAAGTGCTGTCATCGGATGCCAGACCGGTATCCGACAAAGACTGCGCCCCGCCCCGGCCCACACGGCCGGTTCGCGGGGCGATTTTTTATGGCTTAGGGGAAGCAGGGAAACGCGGGCAATGCGCGCTTGTGAGCCGTCCGGTGGAAGGTGGACAGAATCACTTCGTAGGCGGCATCCGGCACGATCTTCCCTTCCAGGAAATCGTCGATATCCTCGTAACGCACGCCCATGGCGAGTTCGTCCGGTTTCAGCGGTTCGAGCGATTCCAGATCGGCAGTCGGCACTTTATGCACCTGCTCGGCGGGCGCGCCCATCGCCTGCGCCAGCGCCCTCACCCGGCGCTTGTTCAAACCCGTGAGCGGCGTGATATCGGCCGCCCCATCGCCGTACTTGGTGAAAAAGCCCATAAGCGCTTCCGCCGCGTGGTCCGTGCCGACCACCAGTCCCTGACGCGCACCGGCGACGGTGTATTGGGCGATCATGCGCTGGCGCGCCTTGATGTTGCCATGCACGAAGTCCTTCTGCGCGGCATCCTTGAACATCAGGCCCGCCGACACGCTTTGTGCCAGAATGGCATCGCTAGCGGGCTTCACGTCCACCACCAGAGTTTCGTCCGGCTGTATGACCTGCAGACTCAACTGCGCATCGGCCTCGTCGCGTTGTTCGCCGTAGGGCAGACGCATGGCAATAAACACTGCATCATGGCCACGCGAGCGGCAAAGCTCGACGGCTCTCTGTGAGAGGCAGCCGCCCACCAGGGAGTCCACACCGCCGCTGATGCCCAGCACCAAGCTGCGCGCGCCGGTGGATTGAAGGTAATTTGCCAGGAATTCGCTGCGCCGTTGGACTTCGAGCTCCGCGTCGAAGGTCGCACTGACGCACAGTTGAGCGATGATGTCGCGCTGCAGGGCGCGCTGTTCAGGAGTTGCCACGGATTCTTCCTCGCCGAAAATTCATGCCGTTGAGCCCGCCATCATACGAGATGGCGGGCCGGGATATTCTTGCTGAAGGCGAAGCAATAAGAATGCCAGTCGCGCCGGGCCCCGAATCAATAACGATCCAGCACGGCACCGGTGCTGGCGGTGGACACGTTGAACGCGAACTTCGCCTGCACGCCGCGCGTATAGCGTGGGGGCGGCTCGGACCACGCGGCACGGCGGCGCGTCAGTTCGTCGTCCGACACGTGCAGCTCCAGCGCCTGGCGATGCGCATCGATGGTGATCTGGTCGCCTTCATGCACCAATGCGATGCATCCGCCCTGCGCCGCTTCGGGCGTGACGTGCCCCACGACCATGCCCCAGGTACCGCCGGAGAAGCGGCCGTCGGTGATAAGCCCCACCGAGTCGCCCAGCCCCGCCCCGATCAGCGCACTGGTGGGTGCCAACATTTCGGGCATGCCGGGACCGCCCCGCGGGCCGAGGTAGCGCAGCACCATGATGTCGCCTGCCTTGATGCGGCCGTCCAGAATCGCCGCCAGCGCCGACTGCTCGTCATCGAACACTCGCGCCGGCCCGGACATCACCGGATTCTTGAGCCCCGTGATCTTTGCCACGGCGCCGTCCGGCGCCAGGTTGCCCTTCAGAATGGCCAGATGCCCTTCGTCGTACAAGGCTCGGTCCAGCGGACGGATCACATCCTGGCCTTCCGGCGGCACGGATGGCACGTTGCGCAGTGTTTCGGCGACCGTACGGCCCGTGATCGTGATGCATTCGCCATGCAGCAGACCGGCATCCAGCAGCAACTTCATCACCTGCGGCACGCCCCCGGCTCGATGGAAATCCACCGTGAGATAGTGACCGCTAGGCTTTAGGTCGCAAATGACCGGCACCTTGCGCCGCACGCGTTCGAAGTCGTCGATGGTCCACTCCACGTCGGCAGCATGGGCGATGGCCAACATGTGCAACACGGCGTTGGTCGAGCCGCCGACCGCCATGGTGACCGCCACGGCGTTCTCGATGGCTTCTCGGGTGATGATGTCACGCGGCTTGAGATCGCGCTCGATCGCCTGCAGCAGTACGCGCGCCGACTCCGCGGCGGACTCGACTTTTTCGTCGTGTATGTTGGCCATGCTGGAGGAGTAAGGCAGGCTCATCCCCAGGGCCTCGAACGCTGCGCTCATGGTGTTCGCCGAGTACATGCCCCCGCAGGATCCCGGCCCCGGTATGGCGTGACGCTCGATATCCTTCAGGCCGCCATCGCTCAGCCGGCCCGCGGCATGCTCGCCCACGGCCTCGAAGACGCTGACAATGTTCAGGTCCTTGCCGCCTAAGCGGCCCGGCATGATGGTGCCACCGTAAACATAAATGGCCGGCACGTTGGCGCGCAGTATGCCCATCATGCCGCCGGGCATGTTCTTGTCGCAGCCGCCGATCACCAGCACGCCGTCCATCCATTGCCCCTGCACACAGGTCTCCACGCAGTCGGCGATGACTTCGCGCGACACCAGCGAGTACTTCATGCCTTCCGTACCCATGGACATACCGTCTGAAATGGTGGGCGTGCCGAACACCTGGGGATTTCCGCCGGCGGCCCTGACGGCCTCAATCGCGGCATCGGCCAGCTTCTGCAGGCCACTATTGCAGGGCGTGATGGTGCTATGGCCGTTGGCGATGCCCACCATGGGCTTGGAGAAGTCGGCGTCGGTGTAGCCGAGGGCGTAATACATGGAACGATTGGGCGCGCGCTCCGCGCCTTCGACGATGTTCGCTGAACGCCTGCGTCGAGAAGTGTTCATGGCATCTCCGGTTATGTGGCGTCACGCGCCCGGATGGCAGCGCGGCGGCGGGTACGTTTCCCTTGGTCCATGTTAAGGCACATCAAGATTTTTGGGTTCACAATGTCGCTAAGCCCGCGTCGTGATTCGCAGTCTCCGCCGTGAAACGACGCCCCCCGTGATTGGACGCCCCGCTTACTGACCGCCCCGCTCGCCATGCCGTATCCGCTTTTACTCACCGTGCACCTGTTTGCCGCCATCATGTTTGTCGGCACCGTTTTCTTCGAAGTGATCATGCTGGAAGGCGTGCGCCACCACGTGCCGAAAGAAGTCATGCGCACCATGGAAGGGGCGATCGGCCAGCGGGCCCGTGCGATCATGCCATGGGTGCTTCTTCTATTGTTCGGTGCAGGTTTCGGGCTGGCATGGTTTCACCGGGCCGCGCTGTCAGCGCCGCTGGACTCCGGCTTCGGACTACTGCTGTCGATCAAGATCGTGCTGGCGTTGAGCGTATTCGGCCACTTCGTCACGGCCATGGTGCTGCACCGCATGGGCCGGCTGCGGTCGCGCAACTCCTGGCGTATACACATCAGCGTCTTCGTCCATGTGGTGCTGATCGTGCTGCTTGCGAAAATGATGTTCTACGTGGGCTGAAGCACGAGGCTGTATTGGGATTGATGCGCCGGCACCTGTGCCTTGCCGGCTTCTCTGCGTCATAATGAATCTGCGGATGTGCAATCGTTCCAAGGAGGTAGCATGGCAGATCCTAACCCCGTCGTCCTCATCACTGGCGCCAGCCGAGGTATCGGCGCCGCCACAGCGACACTCGCCGCACGCGACGGTTTCGACGTCGCCATCAGCTATGTGAAGAACGAGGCCGCGGCCCATCAGGTGGCCGAAGCGGTACGTCGCCGCGGCCGCCGCGCGGCAGTCATCCAGGGCGATGTCGCCGACTTCTCGGACATCTCCCGCATGTTCGTTCAGACCGAAGAGCAGTTAGGCCCGATCACGGCCCTGGTCAACAACAGCGGTATCACCGGCCCGATCGGACCGTTCTCGCGCACCACCAGCGAGACGATCGAGCAGGTGTTTCGCGTGAACGTGTTCGGCACCATGCAATGTTGCCGGCTCGCCGTAGAGGCGTTCCAGCGTCAGGGCACACCGGGTGTGATCGTGAATGTGTCGTCGGTGGCCGCGCGCACCGGCAGCCCACAGGAATACGTGCACTATGCCGCGAGCAAAGCGGCTGTGGAAACGTTCACGCTAGGCTTGGCGCGTGAGGTCGCGGCGGACCGGATCCGGGTATGCGCCGTGGCGCCCGGCTCCACGCTCACCGACATTCATGCCACCGCTGGCGAACCGGATCGCCCTTTGCGGGTGGCGCCGCGTATCCCCATGGGTCGGCTGGCGCAGCCGGAGGAAATCGCTGAAACCATTGCCTGGCTGATTTCCCCCGCCGCGTCCTACCTGACCGGCACGGTCGTGCACTGCGCCGGCGGTTTGTAATTTCCGCCGACGCGCCTGCCACCGGAAGACTCAGGCGGTTTCGCTCTCAGCCGCCTGAGGACTGGCGGAGCGGGCCGCCGTACGCAGCTGCGACAGGTCGCGCACCGCGCCGCGGTCGGCGGATGTCGCCAACGCCGCATACGCCATCAGCGCCTGAGACACCACGCGTTGGCGGTTCACCGGCTTCCAAGCGTCGTCGCCACGTGCTTCCATCTCGGCACGGCGCTCGGCCAGTTCCTCGTCGCTGATGGCCAGGTGAATGCGTCGATTCGGGATGTCGATCTCGATCGTATCGCCGTCCTGCACCAACGCGATATTGCCGCCTTCCGCGGCTTCGGGCGAGGCATGTCCGATCACCAGCCCGGACGAGCCACCGGAGAAGCGGCCGTCGGTCAGCAGCGCGGAGGACGCACCCAGCCCTTTGGACTTCAGGTAGGAAGTCGGGTAGAGCATTTCCTGCATGCCGGGGCCGCCCTTGGGGCCTTCGTAGCGGATCACCACCACGTCGCCCTCGACCACCTGGCCGGCAAGGATCGCCGCGACCGAAGCGTCCTGGCTCTCGAACACCCGCGCGGGGCCGGAGAACCTGAGGATATTCTCGTCCACTCCGGCGGTCTTCACGATGCAGCCGTCGCGGGCGATATTGCCGTAGAGCACCGCCAGCCCGCCGTCCTGGCTGAATGCGTGCTC
>DATGNX010000135.1:0-3558 GCA_035306485.1 Burkholderiaceae bacterium | reverse complement strand
TGAGCGCCGCTTGCAACAGCTGGCGAAGGAAACCAAAGAGAAGCGTGCTGAACTAGACGTTCAGCGTGCGGAGCGCTTGGCCGTTTTGCAGCGCATCGAAAAGGAACTGGCACAGCAGCGCAACGAGGCGCAGCGCTTGGTGCGCAACGAGCAGCGGCTGGGTGAGCTGGTGGGAGCACTGGGCGTGGCCATCGAAGAGGCGGCTGCCGAAGCACGGCGGCGCGAGGAGGAAGCGCGCCGGGCTGCCGAGGCTCGCCGACGGGCGGAAGAGCAGCGACTCGCCGAGGAAAAACGTCTCGCCGAGGAAAGGCGCAAAGCCGAAGAGGCAGCGCGTAAGGCTGAAGAAGGGCGCAGATTGGCTGCCGAGCGCGAGGCCACGGAAACGGCCCGCAGCGAAGAATCACGCAAGATCGAAGAAGCCCGTAAGGCCGCGGAGGCGATACGGGCCCAGCAAGGCACGAGCGAAGAGAGTCGCCGTATTGCTGGCCGCGTGCCGGGACTGACGCCGGACACGGAACCTGTCCCCGAAACCGCGGTCACACCAGCAAAGCCGGAAGCTTCTGCCGCCCGGGAGCCCGCGCCAACCAGCGTGCCACTCGCACTCAATGGGTTGAGCAAGGGCTTGCCCCACCCGGTGAAGGGCGAGATACAGGGACGCTTTGGCATGGAACGGCCGGAAGGCGGAACCTGGCGCGGCATTGTGCTGCGTGCCGCCGAAGGCGCGCGCGTTTCGGCGGTCGCGCCGGGACGTGTGGTGTACGCGGGGTGGCTGGGCGGTTTCGGCAACCTCATGATTGTGGATCATGGCGACAAATACTTGAGCGTCTATGCCTATAACCAAAGCCTGCTGAAACAAGTGGGCGACTATGTCAGGCCGGGTGACGCAATCGCGACGGTGGGCGCGACCGGCGGACAGGTGGAGCCCGGTCTATACTTTGAAATCCGCCACGGGGGGACCCCGGTCAATCCTCTGCTATGGCTGAAAGGGTAGTTTAGGTACTATCCACACATGGGCGCGGCGTTGCTGCGCCGACAAAATCACTATCAATCGGGTATGTGCATGGGCACTCGTAGGGTACGTAGTTTGGGTTTGGTGCTGGTCGGCGCGGTCGGCGGCATTCTTCTGAGCGTTGGAATTTCCGCCGTTGCACAGCGGGGAGACCCCTTGCCGCTCAAGGAACTGCAGCAGTTCGCCAACGTGTTCGCGGCCATCAAGGCCAGCTATGTCGAGCCTGTGGCCGACGACAAGCTGATCAACGATGCCATCAAGGGCATGTTCAGTGACCTGGATCCGCACTCCGCTTACCTGGATGCCGACGCATTCAAGGAAATGGAGGCCATCACCCAAGGCGGCTTCGGCGGCTTGGGCATCGAGATTGGCAGCGAGGACGGCCAGCCCAAGGTCATCTCTCCCATTGAGGACACGCCCGCGTTTCGCGCCGGCATCCTCGCGGGGGACATCATTACGCACATCGACGGCAAGCCCACCAAGGGCATGACCCTGAACGAAGCCATCAAGCTGATGCGCGGGGAACCGCAGACCAGCATCATGCTCACCATCAGCCGCCAGGGGCGCGACAAGCCGCTGGAACTGACCATCGTGCGCGACATCATCAAGGTGCGCAGCGTGCGCAGCAAGATGCTGGACGACGATATCGCCTACGTACGGGTGGCGCAGTTCCAGGAACGCACGGCTGCCGACCTGGTGCGCCATCTGCGCGACCTGGGTGCGGAAAAGCCACCCAAGGGGCTCGTGCTCGACCTGCGCAATGATCCGGGCGGCCTGCTGGATAGCGCCATCGCGGTGTCTTCCGCCTTCCTGAAGCCCAATGTATTGGTGGTATCCACCAAGGGCCGCATTCCTTCGGCCAATCGCGAGTACTACGCTAAGCCGGCGGACTATCTGCGCAACCAGTTTATTTCGGACGAAGAAGACGTCATCGCGAGCGTGGTCGACTGGGCCAAGACTGTTCCTATGGTGGTGCTCGTAAACGTTGGCTCTGCGTCGGCATCCGAGATCGTGGCCGGCGCGCTGCAGGATCACGGCCGCGCCAAAGTGCTGGGTAACCGCACCTTCGGAAAGGGCTCCGTGCAAAGCGTGCTGCCGCTAGGCGAGGACACCGGAATCAAGCTGACGACCGCGCGTTACTACACGCCGAGCGGCCAGTCCATTCAGGTGACTGGGGTCTCGCCCGACATCACGGTCGACGACACGGCTCAGGGTAATCTCTTCCGACTGCCGCGCGAGGCGGATCTCCAGCGTCACCTGGTCAACGGTAACTTCGACGAAGCCTCGCTTGCGGAACAGGAAGACGAGACGGTCGACCTTGCCCGTATGTTCGAGTTCGGCGGCGCGGAAGACTATCAGCTCAAGCAGGCCATCAACTTCCTGCAGGGGCGTCCTGTCCAGCGCAACGATCCCGCACTGGTGGCTCAGGCGAAGGCGAAGCGCGAGGCCGAGCGTGCGGAAGACGTGAAGGCGGCGACGCCGAATGCACCGGGATCCGTGCCCGTACCTCCCGAGAAAATGGAATCGGGAGCCGAAAAAAAAAACTCCATGAGGCCGATTGAAGGCGTACTGGAACGTTATCGGATCACGCCCGAAGGCCTGCAACGTGTGAATCCGTAGTGAACGACGATCAGCTCCTGCGCTACGCGCGGCACATCCTTCTCGACGAGTTCGGCATAGAGGGGCAGGAGCGGCTCATCGCCGCCCGTGTGCTCATCGTGGGTGCCGGAGGGCTGGGGTCTCCGGCGGCGTTCTATCTGGCCGCCGCCGGTGTCGGCAAGTTGGTACTGGCCGACGATGATGAAGTCGACCTGAGCAACCTCCAGCGCCAGATCCTGCATGGGCAGGATCGCGTCGGCATGGCCAAGGCGGAGTCGGGGCGTCTGACGCTCGCCGCCCTCAATCCCGAGGTTCAAGTGCTGCCGCTCGTTCAGCGGCTGGACGAGGCTGCGCTTCGAGAACAGATCGCCAATGTGGATCTGGTGCTGGACTGCTGCGATAACTTCGCCACCCGCCACGCCGTGAACCGCGCGTGCGTGGCCTTACGCAAGCCGCTCGTGTCGGGCGCCGCTATCCGGTTCTCGGGCCAGGTGAGCGTGTTCGATCTGCGGCGCGACGATGCGCCTTGCTACCACTGCCTCTTTCCTGAAGGAGACGAAGTTGTGGAGCTGCGCTGCGCGACGACGGGCGTGCTGGGGCCGTTGGTGGGCGTCGTAGGCGCCACGCAGGCGATCGAAGCGCTGAAGGTGCTTGTGGGCATGGGAGAGCCGCTGGTGGGGCGCCTGCTGTGTCTGGACGCCCTCACCATGCAATGGCAGACGATGCGCTACGGCAAGGATCCGCAATGCCCGGTCTGTTCGGGCGCTTAATTTCTGAGAGCGGGGTCAGACCACGATCTTTTTGGGCGCTTGCGGGGAGGCGCATCCGAGAAAGGATGCGCTTCTTTCGTTCCTTTTATACTTACTATTAGTTTTACTTAAACTGCTACCCATTTCTCCATCGGATCGATAACATCAGAAATTATTCTGATAACTAGATTCGGGGACCAT
>DATGNX010000134.1:0-23887 GCA_035306485.1 Burkholderiaceae bacterium | reverse complement strand
CCGACCAAGGGCTATCGGACCCGTCGAAACAAGCGCACGAACAATATGATTGTTTCGCGTCGCAAGCGCAAGTAAGGGGCGAACACTATGTCACGTTCGATCAAGAAAGGCCCATTCGTCGACGCGCATCTGATCAAGAAGATCGATGCCGCCGTCGCAGGCAAAGACAAGAAGCCGATCAAGACCTGGTCGCGCCGTTCCACCATCCTGCCCGAATTCATCGGGCTGACCATTGCCGTCCATAACGGCCGCCAGCACGTTCCCGTTTATGTGAACGAGAACATGGTCGGTCACAAGCTGGGCGAGTTCGCACTGACCCGTACGTTCAAGGGCCACGCCGCGGACAAGAAGGCCCGGAGGTAAGTATGGAAACTACTGCAACTATCCGTGGTGTCCGCATCTCGGCTCAGAAAGCGCGGCTTGTTGCGGATCTGATCCGCGGCAAGAGCGTCGCCCAGGCCTTGAACATCCTGGCATTCACGCCGAAGAAGGCGGCGGATATCCTCAAGAAGGCTCTTGAGTCCGCCATCGCCAACGCCGAGCACAACGACGGCGCCGACATCGACGAGCTCCGTGTCACGACTATCTACGTCGACAAGGGCCAGTCGCTGAAGCGTTTTTCCGCCCGTGCCAAGGGCCGCGGTAACCGTATCGAGAAGCAGACCTGCCACATCGTGGTCAAGGTCGGGGCTTAAGGAGTCACAATGGGACAGAAAATCCACCCGATTGGCTTCCGCCTCGCGGTCAACCGTAACTGGAGTTCGCGCTGGTACGCGGACGACAAGGCTTTCGGTGGCATGCTGGGCGAGGACATTCGTGTTCGCGAATACCTCAAGAAGAAGCTGAAGAACGCATCGGTCGGCCGCGTGGTCATCGAGCGTCCCGCCAAGAACGCACGCATCACCATCTACTCGGCTCGTCCTGGTGTGGTGATCGGCAAGCGCGGCGAGGACATCGAGAACCTGAAGTCCGATCTGCAGCGCCTGATGGGCGTGCCTGTGCACGTCAACATCGAGGAAATCCGCAAGCCGGAAACCGACGCCCAGCTCATCGCTGATTCGATCGCTCAGCAGCTCGAGAAGCGCATCATGTTCCGCCGCGCCATGAAGCGCGCCATGCAGAACGCAATGCGTCTCGGTGCTCAGGGCATCAAGATCATGAGCTCCGGCCGTCTGAACGGTATCGAAATTGCCCGTACCGAGTGGTACCGCGAAGGCCGTGTGCCCCTGCACACGCTGCGCGCCAACATCGACTACGGCACTTCCGAAGCCCAGACGACCTACGGCATCATCGGTATCAAGGTTTGGGTCTACAAGGGCGACATGCTGCCCAACGGCGAAATGCCGCCCGAGGCAGCCGCTCCTCGCGATGAAGAGCGTCGTCCGCGTCGTGCGCCTCGCGGTGAGCGTCCCGATGGTCGTCGTCCCGCTGGTGGACGCGGTCGCGGCGGTCGCAAGCCCGATGCAGCTCCGGCGTCTGAAGGAGAATAAACATGCTGCAACCGTCACGCAGAAAGTATCGTAAAGAGCACAAGGGCCGTAATACCGGTCTGGCGACTCGCGGTGCGCAAGTGTCGTTCGGCGAGTTCGGTCTGAAAGCCACCGACCGTGGCCGCCTGACCGCACGTCAGATCGAATCCGCCCGTCGTGCAATCAACCGCCACATCAAGCGTGGTGGCCGTATCTGGATCCGTGTGTTCCCGGACAAGCCGATTTCGCAGAAGCCGGCCGAAGTCCGTATGGGTAACGGCAAGGGCAATCCGGAATTCTGGGTCGCCGAAATCCAACCCGGCAAGGTGCTCTATGAAATGGAGGGCGTCAGCGAGGAACTGGCTCGCGAAGCGTTCCGCCTGGCCGCCGCCAAGCTGCCGATCCGCACGACCTTCGTGTCGCGTCACATCGGTGCCTAAGGAGACGTCATGAAAGCCAGCGAACTCCGTTCCAAAGATGCCAACGAGCTCTCCAAAGAGCTCGAGAGCCTGCTGAAGGCACAATTCAACCTGCGTATGCAGCGTGCCACTCAGCAGCTTTCCAACACCAGCCAGCTGGGCAAGGTGCGCCGCGACATCGCGCGCGTTCGTACCGTCATGGCTGAGAAGGCAGGACAGTAAAATGAGCGAAACCCAAACTACTGCACCGGCCAAGCGCCAGCGCACCCTGATCGGTCGTGTTGTGAGCAACAAGATGGACAAGACCGTTGTGGTGAACGTCGAGCGCCGCGTGAAGCACCCCGTTCTGGGCAAGATCGTGGTGCGTTCGAATCGCTACAAGGCACACGACGAAACCAACCAGTACAACGAGGGCGACCTCGTGGAAATCGCGGAAGGTCGTCCGATCTCCCGTGACAAGTCCTGGACGGTTGTGCGTCTGCTCGAAGCCGCGCGCATCATCTGATTCCTTCCTGCAGGCGGCTCGCGCCGCCGGCTTGGAATGGACATGAGAAATCCGGTGTCTCCGCAAGGGGGCTCCGGATTTTTCTTTGTGTGTCCTGCGTAGGCCGCTGGAGAGGGTTGAGCTGAGAAGCGACCGTGTGTGCATGCGTGCTGGTGCCTAGCTGCGTGCGCGTGCCTATTTCTTACGCTCAGCGTCACGCAATTCCCGGCGCAGGACCTTACCCACGTTGCTGTGAGGAAGCTCGTCGCGGAACTCCACCGTCTTCGGACATTTATAGCGCGTGAGCTTGGTCCGGCAATGATCGATCACCTCTTGTTCGGTGAGGCTCGGATTACGTGAAATTACAAACAGCTTGACGCCTTCACCAGTGTGCTCGTCGGGGATGCCAATGGCCGCCGCCTCGATGATGTCAGGGTGCTCCACCGCCACGGATTCGACCTCGTTCGGATAGACGTTGAACCCGGACACCACGATCATGTCTTTCTTGCGGTCCTTGATGTACAGATAACCCTGCTCGTCCACCATGCCGATATCGCCGGTACGGATGAAGCCGTCCGAATCGTAAGTCTTCTCGGTTTCTTCGGGCCTGTTCCAGTAACCAGGACTGACTTGCGGCCCGCGCACGCATATTTCGCCGGTCTCGCCGATCGCCAGCTCGTTGTGGTCGTCGTCCCGAATGGAGATCTCGGTTGAAGGCACGGGCAGACCGACGGATCCTGTGAAATCGCTGCGATTCATGGGGTTGATGGAAATCGCGGGCGATGTTTCCGTTACACCGTAAGCCTGAGTCAGAGGCCGGCCCGTAAGTTTGAGCCAGCGTTCAGCCACTACCTCCTGGACGGCCATGCCGCCACCCAATGTGAGCTTGAGCCTGGAAAAGTCCAGCTTGGCGAAGTCGGGGTTGTTCATTAAGGCGTTGAACAGCGTGTTCACGCCAGTGATGGCCGTGAACTTAGTAGAGGACAGGGCCTTCACAAAGGCCGGGATATCGCGCGGATTGAGGATCAGCAGGTTGCTGCCGCCCAGTTTGACGAAGGTCAGGCAGTTCGCCGTGAGCGCAAAGATATGGTAGAGCGGGAGCGCGGTGACGATGCACTCTTCGCCTTCCTTCAAATAGGGCGCGACCCACGCGTGTGCCTGGCACACGTTAGCGACCAAGTTGCCGTGAGTGAGCATGCACCCCTTGGCGACACCGGTGGTGCCGCCGGTATATTGAAGGCAAGCCAGGTCATTGTGGTCTAGCGATGGGCGTTGATAGCCGCATTGGCGGCCGCTGACCAGGATCTCATTGAAGCGACGCGCGCCGGGCAGCGAATAGGGCGGTACCAGCTTCTTTACGTGACGGACGACGAAGTTCGTGATGCCGCCCTTCACCTTCCCCAGCATGTCGCCGACGCCGGTCAGCACGATATGCTTGATCTGCGTGCGGGCCAGCGTTTTTTCCAGGGTATGGGCGAAGTTCTCCGCGATGATGATGACCTCAGCGCCTG
The DNA here is from genome assembly GCA_035306485.1 of Burkholderiaceae bacterium. Classification (GTDB taxonomy): domain Bacteria; phylum Pseudomonadota; class Gammaproteobacteria; order Burkholderiales; family Burkholderiaceae_B; genus Yanghanlia. The sequence goes on along the minus strand of DATGNX010000134.1, from coordinate 20,004 downwards.
AATCCACAAGCTGATGTTCAAGTTCGTGAGGGGTATAGAGCGGATTGGTGTTCACCACGACAGCACCCGCCCGCCAGCAGCCAAAGAGGCAGACAGGATACTGAAGGAGGTTGGGCATCATGAGCGCGACGCGGTCCCCCTTCTTGACCCCGATAGACTGAAGCCAGGCTGCGAAGCATCGGGAGGCTTCGTCCAGCTCGCCATACGTGAGGTGGGCGCCCATGCTGATGTAGGCCCTGCGCCGCACAAAGCGGGCGCAGCTTTCCTCGAACAGCGCCACCAGCGAGGGGCAAGCCTGGAGCTCTGCGCTGATGTCGGTAGGGATGCCGGGAGGGTAATGGTTATGCCAGACCGGTTTCATATCGCCGTCCCCCATTGTTATGCTTGTTCACCGATGGTAGCACCAATATGGCGGCGTCTATCAGAACCGGTGGGACACCTGAATACCGACGATATTTGCTTGTGAATCGTAGCTGCCCCGCACCACCCCCTTGGCAGGATCCGTCGCGTTGTCCATGTCGGTATCGCTGAGGAACAGGTGCGTATATCCGATGTCTATCTGGGTACGTTTGCTCACGGCGTACTGCGCACCCACCGAAACCCAATAGCGGTCCTTGTCGGGCAGCGAGGTCGGCCGGTAATTCGCGTTACGTATCGGGGATTGATCCCATGCCACGCCGCCCTTCAGTGTCCAGCGTTCATTGACGCGGTAGTTAGCGCCGAGCGCAATGCGCCAGGTGTCGCGGAACTTCAGATCCAGGCTGTCGCTCGGCACGGCGGGATTCCCACTATTCTGAATGTCCAGCGATTGGATGCTGCTCCATCCGGTCCATGAGATATCGCCCAGCAGCAGCCACCTAGCATTTAACTGGTGCGCGATACTAAGAATGGCCGTGTCGGGCAGCTTCACTGAAGTGGAAGCGTCCGCTGAAAGCGTCGGGAACGCGCCGGGCACGCTCTGGTTGCTCACGGTGGTATCGCCGTCCGGGTCGATCTTGACGCGCGAGCGGTAGGAAAGCCCGACCCTCGTATCGGGGGTGAGCTCGTAGATCATGCCGATATTCCAGCCCCATCCATCGCCCTTCATGTCCACCGTGGCATCGAGGTCGCCCACAATGCCTACGCCGGGCACGGCGAAAGGCGCGGCACGGCTGAACTCGGCGTCCAGGTACGTCCAGTTGAGGCCTGCGCCGATCGAAAACCGCTCGTTCACTTTGTACGCGACCGATGGATTAATGTTCACGCTTCGGATTTCGAACTTCTTGGAGTGGTAGCGGCCGACCCATCCCGGGTCGTCATACTCCGTCATCAAACCAAAAGGCGCTCCTAGCCCCAAGCCGGCGTACCACTTCGGCGTCAATTGCCAACTGAAATACGCGTTGGGCAGCACGCCCCACGATCCCGCATCTCCGCCGTTCGGCCCGAGGCCGGGCGTACCGCCGGGTCCAGTACTACCGTCATTGGAAAACTTGAAGGAAGGCCGCACGGCGGCCACGCCCGCCGAGATGTTGAGCCCCGGCAGATAGGTCATCCCGGCGGGATTGAAGTAGATGGTGCTGGCGTTATCGGCTATGGCGGCGGAACCGGCATAGGCGTTGCCGATTCCGCTGCCATTCTGTTCGAGCAGCTGAAAGCCCGCAGCGTGAACGGTGCCGGAACCCAGCCCCAGCAGCACGGCCGGGACCATGCGCAAACCCCTATTCATGGCAAGCATCTTCGTCACCTCCAGTCCACACCCTTCTTGGGTTTCGTTGTCGTAGGGTGGCGTCGAAGGTGACAGGGGTGATGTCAGACGGGGTTGACCTCCGGTGCTTTGTGCCGCTCCCAATGCAGCGGTCCGCCCGAAAACGGTGCGAAGCCAGTACCGAAGATGACGCCCGCGTCGGCGAGGTCGGCGTCGGAAATGATGCCCTTAGCTACCTGTTCACGCGTCTTGGCCACCAGCGGCGAAATAAGCCGCTGCGCAAGGTCGGCAGGTGGCGTGCCCGGCGCCTGTTTGACAGCCTTTCCATCCTTCCAGGCATAGAAGCCTTTGCCGGTCTTGCGGCCCAGTTCCTTGCGGGAGAGATGTGCCTCCAGGCATTGCGGCATCGCGTCGTCGCCGGCAAGTTGCCGCCCAGCTGCAGCGACGATATCCAGGCCGACGGTGTCCGCGAGTTCCAGGGGCCCCATTGGCATGCCGAAGACTTTTAAGGCCTCGTCAATCGTCTCGGGTGCCATGCCTTCGTCAACACAGCGCATGGCTTCCAGCATATAGGGCGCGAGAACTGCATTTACCAGGAAGCCCGGCGTGTCCTTGACCGGCAGGGGCAGCTTGCCGAGCTTCCCTACAAAGACCAAGGCGGTCGCCCTTGCCGCTGGATCGACATCGGGCGTTTCGACGACTTCAACGAGAGGCATCTTGGCCACCGGGTTGAAGAAGTGGATGCCGACCAGGCGATTGGGCGATTGCAGATCTCGGCGCAGGGCTTCCAGCGGCAGGCTCGATGTGTTGGTGGCGAGTACGGCGCCGGGCTTCATGAGCGGCTCGATACGCGCATACAAGGCACGCTTGGCGTCAGGATCTTCGGTGATGGCTTCGATGATGAGGTCGGCTTGCGCCGCACCATGGCCAAGAGGATCCGGAATCAGACGGTCCATGGCCGCGCGTTGCAGGCGACGATCTTTAATCCGTCGCGAGAAGAGTGCGTCGGCGCGTCCCTGAGCCGCGGCGATCCGTTCGCGATCCTGATCCTGCAAGGTGACCTTTATGTCCTTCAGGGCGCACCAAGCCGCAATGTCGCCGCCCATGGCTCCTGCGCCGACGACGTGTACATGTCGCACCGGGGTTGCGAGATCGGTCGCCTTCCCGTGCGCTTTCAGGCGTTCTTGAAGGCGGAAGACGCGCAATAGGTTGCGTGCCGTATCGGAGCGTGCCAGCTCGTCGATGAGTTGCGGTGCCGCAAGCGCGTTACCGTCGTGCCGGCCCCAGATCTCCAGTATGCCGCGCGGCGCCATGTAATGCTGATAAGGGTCGCGCTCGTTTATTTTCTTTTCCGTCTGGCGCATGACCAGTGGGCGCAGTAGGGGATTATTCAGCAGGTGGCCCATGCCGCGCGCGCGCCGCGCCGGTTTCCCGGAACTTACGTGCTGCGCGGCGGCCTGCAATTGCAGGCGCTCGGGTACGCGCGCGTCGACCAAACCCAGGCGCACCGCCTTGCGTACGTCCACGGCTCGCCCGGTCAACATCATGTCCAGCGCGGCCGGTGCGCCAATCAACTTCGGCAGGCGCTTCATGCCGCCCCAGGCGGGAAAGATGCCCAGCATGACTTCGGGCAAGGCAAAGGACGTGTCCGGGCGCTCTACCGCCAGCCGGTAACGGCAGGCCAGCGACAGCTCCAGCCCTCCGCCCAGGCAATGGCCGCGTATCAGGGCAAGGGTGGGATAGCGCACGGCGGCCAGACGGTTGAAGGCGTCCCAGCCACGTATGATCAACTCGCGCACGCCGTCCGGGCTCTCCAGTGCGTCGAACTCTGCGATGTCGGCGCCGGCGATGAAGCCTGCGCTCTTGAGCGAATGAATCACCAAACCGGCGGGTGGGTGTCGTTCGAAGTGGTCGAGGGCCGCAGTCAGTTCCGCCAGCACATCGCGCGACAAGCGGTTCACCGCGGAATCGGGACAGTCGAGACCCAGCCAGGCTATGCCGGCTTCATCGATATGGCATTGGAAGTTCCGCAATGCGAGTTCGGTGGGTGTCGTCATGTCAGGCTCCCCGGTTCATAGGTCTCCACCAGCATGGCGCCGCCCTGGCCGCCGCCGATGCAGATGGCCGCCATGCCGCGCTTCAAGCCGCGGGCCCGCAGGGCATGCAGCAGGTGCAGCACGATGCGAGCGCCCGATGCGCCCACGGGGTGCCCGATGGCGATCGCGCCGCCGTCAACGTTCAGGCGTTCTTCATCTAGCCGGCCCAGGGCGGGGCTGTCCAGATGCTCGCGGCACCAGTCCTCGTCCTGCCAGGCTGCCAGACAGGCAAGCACCTGTGCGGCGAAGGCTTCATTGATTTCCCAGAGATCCGGATCATTGAGGGCCATTCCATGGCGCTTGAGGATGGGCGTGGCCGCATATACGGGCCCAAGTCCCATAACGGCAGGATCCAGGGCGGCCCATTCCACGTCGAGTATGCGACCGAGCGGACGCAGGTCCCACTGCTTTACGGCCCGTTCCGAAGCGAGCAGCAACATGGCGGCGCCGTCGGTCACCTGTGAGCTATTGCCGGCTGTGATGTTGCCCCAGGGTCGGTCGAACACGGGCTTCAGCGTACCGAGCTTGTCTGCCGTAGAGTCCGGTCGGACGCCGTCATCGTCGGGGTATAGCTTGCCCTTGTTGTCCACCAAGGGAATGATTTCCTCGAACGCATTGTCCTGTTGAGCGCGCAGGGTCCGTGCGTGGCTGCGTGCCGCGTACTCGTCCATTTGCCTTCGGCTGATGTTGAAGCGATGCGCAAGGTTCTCCGCCGTCTGACCCATTGAAAGGCCGACCACGGGATCGGTCAGGCCGCGTAGCAGGCCGATCACCGGTGCCAGGTGGCGCAGCTTGAACTTGCGCAAGGCGGCGTAACGGTCGCCCACACCCTTGCTGGCGTTCCAGCCGGCCAGCCATTTCACCATGTCGTCGCTGAAGAGCACCGGCGCTCGCGATAGCGCGTCGACGCCGCCTGCCAACACCAGATCGGCCCGTCCGCTTTGCAGGGTGAGCAGGGCCGAATCCAGGGCCTGCATGCCCGATGCGCAGTTGCGCATTACGGTCCAGCCGGGCACTTTATTTCCGCAGCCCAGGCGCAGAGCGATGACACGCCCGATATTCGTTTCGTCGGAAGAGGGCGCCGCGCATCCCACTACCACCTCGGACAGCGCATCGGGCGGGAACGGTTGGCGTAAGAGCAGTTCTCGAGCCGATTGCACGGCCAGATCCGAGGCGGAGAAGGGTCCTGGCGCATTACGCGCCTTTAGGAAGGGCGTTCGGGCGCCGTCGACGATGTAGATGGGTTCGAATGCCATGCTGTACTGTCCTCAGGCTGGATGGCGACGGACGTCCGCGCGGGCGGTGGGGTCAGTCAACTCTCGCGGGAAATCGTCCACTGCGATCACGCGGTCGCGCAGTGCATTGCGCCGTTGTAGCAATTCGTGTTCTTCCGTGCTGATTCCCCCAGCAGCATAGACCGCATCGGCCATGTCACGCACATTCGCCTGCGGGTTGCCCTCCAGTTTGCCGGATTTAATGAACTTGCGAATCTTCCTTTCGGCGGGCACCGCTGCCACGGTTGCCAAGAGCGCCGCTTCTATTGCCGCGACCGGGTCGTTCGGGTCTTGCGGGATATAACAGTGCGCCGTCAGGCGATCGCGCACGTGTCCGGGCCGCGTTATCAGCAGCGCCACCTTGCGGCCCAGGGCGTCCGACGGCGGCGTGCTCCAACGGCCCAACGGCAGGGTGATGATGCGTAGAAGAATGCCGAGCACGCGGTTGGGGAAGTTCCGCAACACCCCGTCGAGTGCCTGTTCGGCGCGGTGCAACGCGTCCAGTACGGCCCAGTGAGCCAGCACTGCGTCGTCGGGTTGACGGCCCTCGTCCTCGTAGCGCTTGAGCGTGGCCGAGGCGATATACAGCTGGGACAGCATGTCGCCCAAGCGGGCGGAAAGGCTTTCACGAAACTTCAAAGAGCCGCCCAACAACAGAAGCGCGATATCGGCGGTGAGTGCGAATGCCGCGCTGTAACGGGTGAGCTGGCGATAGTGGCTGCGCATGCCCGGCGCGACGTTCACTTCGACCCGGGCGGTGACCGCGCCGGTTAGACCGTGCCAGAACGCACGCAAGCCATTGAAGGTGGTGTGACGCGCATGGCTCCAGAATGCCTTGTCGAACGACTGCATACCGCGCACTTCGTCCGAATCCTGCGCCGCTTGCATTTCCGCGAGCAGGTACGGGTGGCAGCGGATCGCTCCCTGGCCGAAGATGATGAGGCTGCGAGTCAGGATATTGGCGCCTTCCACCGTAATGCCGACCGGCAGTTGCTGGTAGGCGCGCCCCAGGAAGTTCGACGGCCCGAGGCAGATCCCCTTGCCGCCGATCAGGTCCATGCCGTCGTTCACGACCGATCTTCCGCGTTCCGTGAGGTGGTACTTCACGATAGCCGATACGACTGAAGGCTTCTCGCCCAGATCCACACCATGCGCGGTCATGCTGCGCGCGGCATCCATGGCATAGAGGTTTCCGCCGATGCGCGCGAGGACTTCCTGCACCCCTTCGAAGTTGCCGATGGGGGAATTGAACTGGCTGCGCACGGTGCTGTAGGCGCCGACGGTACGCGCGGTGAGCGTCGCCATACCGCTGAAGCAGGCGGGCAGGGAGATGGAGCGCCCGGCTGCCAGGCATTCCATCAGCATGCGCCATCCTTGGCCCGCCATTTCGACGCCGCCAATGATGAAGCTGAGCGGCATGAACACGTCCTCTCCGCGCGTGGGGCCATTCATGAACATGGCGTCCAGCGGAAAGTGGCGCCGGCCGATCTCCACCCCTTCGTGGTCCGCCGGCACCAATGCGCAGGTTATCCCGAGGTCGCTGCGCCCGCCTAGCAGGCCGTCGGGGTCGTATAAGCGAAACGCCAGGCCTAGCAAGGTGCACACAGGCGCCAGCGTGATGTAGCGCTTGTCCCAAGTCACCCGCATGCCCAGCACTTCCTCGCCTTGCCACATTCCGCGGCACACGACGCCATAGTCGGGAATGGAGCCAGCATCGGACCCGGCCCAGGGGCTGGTGAGCGCGAATGCGGGGATCTCTTCCCCCCGGGCCAGACGCGGCAGGTAATACTGCTTTTGCTCTTCGGTTCCGTAGTGCAGAAGCAATTCGGCGGGACCCAGGGAATTCGGCACCATCACGGTCACGGCAAGCGCGGAATTCCGTGTGGAGAGTTTGCGCACCACCTCGGAATGCGCCAGGGCGGAGAAGCCCTTACCGCCAAACTCGCGCGGCACGATCAGGCCAAAAAAGCCGGCGTCCTTTAGCGTCTGCCACAGTTCGGGCGGTAGGTCGAATTCCTGGGTAGTCATGCGCCAGTCATCGATCATGGCGCAAACGGTTTCGCATTCGTTGTCCAGAAACGCCTGTTCGTCGTGCGTGAGGGTGGGGCGGCCGAAAGAAAGCAGTTCCTCCCACTCCGGCTTCCCGCTGAACAGTTGACCCTCCCACCACACCGTGCCCGCGTCCAGGGCCTCTCTCTCGGTATCGGACAAAGTAGGCACGACGCGCCGGTAGGCGGCGAAGATGCGTCGGGTGAGGTATTTCTGGCGCCAGGGCTCGTTGGACAGGATCAGCCCCGCCCCAATAATGACGGCGATCAACAGCGTGATGAGGAGATACATGGCGTCTATCCCGTTTGTTGAGGTCTCAACCCCGGCAGGGACGGATCAGCGGACGAAGTATCGTCATTCGCCGTCCGTATGCCCCGAGCGTCCCACTCTTTCGGCATGGGGGCAAGCAGTCCCGCTGTTAGGAAGACTAACAGTCGAGTACAGAGCTGGTCCACATCGAAGGGTTCGGAATGCGAGCGATGCAGGGCAAGTCGCAGGCCATCCAGGCCGGTGACGACATAGTGGACGGCGCCCAGCATGAACTGGAATCGCCACAGGACTTCGGATTCGGGGATATGCGGCAGGGCCTTGCGTACGGCCTCGCCGAAGCGCGCAATTACGTGAGCGTCGAGATGGGTGACCAGGCTGCGGACGAGGTCGCAGGTATCTGAGGAAGAGGCAGCGACTGCATCGGTCGGGGAAGACACAGGCGTGTCGCTCGCAACCGCGGTGGCTCTATTTGTGCTCAACACGTGTTGCAGCAATGGCAGGAAGTAGGCCTCGACGATCTGCGCGGCTTCCAGGGCTGCACCGTTGGCCGAGGTTTCCAGTTGGTCGAGCAGGATCAGGCGTTCGCGATTGAGTCGATTCAGCTGTTGCTGGCGGACTGCCAGTATCAGGCCTTCTTTGGACCCGAAGTGATAGTGAACCGACGACACGTTGACCTGTGCTTCTGCTGTGATCTCCCTTAACGATGTGTTGTCGTGTCCCTTCTTCGCAAACAGCCTTCCGGCTGCTTCGAGTATCCGCGTGCGTGTATAAGCGGAACGTGAACCCTGCATGCCCACTCCCTGCAACTCGGCAAACGCTTGATTGCACATTAGGGGGCCACCTGGGATTCGGCTACTGGTGTTTCCCCCCAACATTGTCGTTGACGACAATAGGGCGTATTGACGCCGCCCGCGGGACGGACGGGCGGCGACGTGGGCTTAGATCGAGGTCACGAATTTGGTGACGAGGTAGCCGTCGAAGGTCTCGGTGCCGCCCTCGCTGCCAATGCCGCTGTCCTTCACGCCGCCGAAGGGCGTTTCGGGCAACGCGCTGCCGAAGTGGTTGATGTTCACCATGCCGGCCTCCAACCCGCGAGAGACGCGATTGGCCGTTTGCAGCGAAGTGGTGAACACGTACGACGACAAGCCGAAAGGCAATGAATTGGCCTGACGGATCACGTGGTCCGTGTCGGTGAACGGTACGACCGGAGCAATCGGGCCGAAGGGTTCTTCTGTCATGACCATGGCGTCTTCCGGGATATCCGTCAGCACGGTCGGCGGGAAGAAATTGCCCTTGCGATCCAGCGGCTCGCCGCCCAGCAGCACCTTGCCGCCGCGCGCTACGGAATCCTCGACGAAACGGCTCATCACTGGTACCCGGCGGTCATGCGCCAGCGGGCCCATCTCTGTGCCGGATTCCAGCCCGTCGCCGACCTTAATACCGCGCAGCGTTTCGACGAAGGTCTCCAGGAATGGTTCGTAGACCTTTTGATGCACGTAAAAGCGGGTGGGCGAGACGCAGACCTGCCCAGCGTTACGAATCTTGAATTTTGCCAGTTGCTTGGCGGCTTTTTGGACGTCGGCATCATCGAACACCAGCACCGGCGAATGTCCACCGAGTTCCATGGTGATGCGCTTCATGTGGGCACCCGCCAGCGATGCCAGCTGCTTGCCCACCGGTACCGAGCCCGTGAAAGAGACCTTGCGCACGATCGGCGAGCGGATCAGGTAGTCCGAGACCTCAGCGGGCACGCCCCAGACGATGTTGAGCACACCCGGCGGCAGTCCGGCGTCGTGGAACATCCGCGCGATCGCCATCACGGCGCTGGGGGCGTCCTCTGGACCCTTCAGGATGATAGTGCAGCCCGCCCCTATGGCTGCGCAAACCTTGCGTATTGCTTGGTTGAACGGAAAGTTCCACGGCGTGAACGCGGCACACACGCCGACAGGCTCACGCACCACGTACTGATGGACTTCCGGACGACGGGACGGAATGACCCGACCATAGATGCGACGGCACTCTTCCGCGTGCCAGTCGGCGTGGTCAGCGCAACCCACGATCTCGCCCACCGCTTCCGCCAGCGGTTTGCCCTGATCCAGCGTCATGTTGCGTCCGATTTCTTGGGCGCGCTCGCGACTCAGCTGGGCCACCTTGCGTAGGATCTCCGAACGTTGCATGGGAGAGCTGTCGCGCCAGGTCTCAAAGGCCCGGGCCGCCGCGTTCAGTGCACGGTCCAGGTCCGCCTGACTGGCGTGCGGCAGTTTGCCCAGAACTTCGTGGCTGGCGGGGTTGATGATGTCTTCTGTCTTGCGGCCTTCGCCGGTGAGGAATTCGCCGTCGATATACAGGGTGGGAGTCTCGTACATGTTTCTTTTATATGGATAGAGGCGTTCGAATAGGATGCCCGCCATTCGGAAGGCATCCGAAGCTTATAGCACGTGGTAAAGCTGCCTCTCTCCGGGGCGATACGGACCGTAATTTCTTGATACCGATGCATTTAATTGATACGATGCCAGCGAGGGCACTGACATATGTGCCTTTAGACGCAAGGTTATGCTTCAAGAATACGGGCCGGAAACCCGTAGCTCCGCCTTGCCGAACGGCGAATCTGTATGACTCCCCGTTGCTGCGTTTTACCGCTGCCCCCCGCTGCGGGTATCTGTGCCGCGCACCTCAAGACATCGCAACCTAACCGTCGTATACCAGCCTCGTTTCTCGACGGCGTCTGCTGTTCGTATGGGTACGCTGCGCCGCCTAAACAGAGCCAGTTCCATACGCCGTCGCCCAGCAGACGCTGGAGCCGACGCGTGCCTGGTCGACCGCGTTCGCTGAACGGCGATGGGTAACAAGGGGGTAGGCATGCCGGTGGTACCTGTTCTTTTGACGACTCATGACGATAGCCTTTGGCAGCTGTGGCGGCAGCTTCATCCCGGCGAATGGCTGCCGGCCCGTGGAGACGGGCTGGCGGATTTGTCTCGATGGCGCGAGCGCGGACACCGCATAGTGGTTCTTGACGCGGATGCGCCGCGTCTTCCCCCCTGGACGGACTCCGTTTGGGCGGAACATTTCAGCCATCTGCGCATCATCGTGGCGAGCCGGCAACCCAACGATGGTGAAGGCAAGGGGGTGCTGGCGGCCGGAGCAAGCGGCTACATACCTGCTCACTTACCCGCGCACAAACTGACGACCGTGCTACAGACGGTGAATGCCGGCAATGTATGGCTGGGCCCCTCCTTATTATCCCGACTATTGCGACAGATCGACGCCGCCGTACCCGGTAATGATGGCTGGACGCGAGGTCTCACGTTGCGGGAACAGGAAGTGGCGCGCCGGGCGGCCATGGGCGAGTGCAATCAGGCCATTGCCGATGCGTTGTGCATTACCGAAAGAACCGTGCGCGCACACTTGTCGTCCGCCTTCGTGAAGCTCGGCGTCTGCGACCGGCTATCGCTCGCATTGCGAGTGCATGGTGTACGCGTGCCTGCGACGCCATCGGCACCGCCGGCGCGCTGGTTAAGGAATGTGCGAAGTCCTCTTCCGGTCCGGGCAGAAGAAGGCTGCGATATTTGAAACGAGTTGTTATATTCGGAAAGTGCTGCGAGGATCTGTTGGAGACAGGAAAGGCATGTCGGTAATTAAGCGATTTTTGATCAGTGTGGCCGTGGCGATGCTCATCGTCCTCGCGGGCCTATTCATGATGAGTGTCGACGGCGCCCGCAAGCACCTGGAAACGCAGCTTCAAATTCAGAGCAGCAATGTAGCGACAACGCTGGCCATAGCCCTGTCGCAGCCGTCCAATCAGCTTCCCGCTTCCCAGGAGGCGCTTCTGGCGGCGATTTTCGATTCCGGCGAGTTTCGTCGGATCACCCTGACCGACCCGGACAGCAAAGTGGTGTTCGAGCGTACGGCGCAACCGACTACGAATGCCGACGTGCCGCCCTGGTTCGTGAACTGGCTACCCTTGCACACGCCCACTGCCACACGCGGAATTAGCAACGGCCAAGGAGCGATCGGCGAACTGTCCATCGTCATCGATGATCGCTATGCCAGCGAGGCCTTTTGGCGCAACAGCGTGCGCATGTTCGTTCGCGTGGTGGCTGCGGGCTTCCTGTGGACGATCTTTGCGCTATTTCTTTCCCGACGACTGAAGACTGACTTGCGCCGCGAAACCGCCACCGCGCAGGCCAACGCTATGCCAGAGGAGCCGGGCGAGACCGGAGTGTCGAGCGCGGGCGAGCGTATGAAGGAGCTGGCAGCAGCGCGCAACGTCATCGAATCGGTGCGTGAACGCGTACGGGCCACGTCTGAGGAACAGAACCGGCAGATTGAATCGCTGCCCATCGAGCAGAACGCCGACCCGACCACGGGGGCCGCCAACCGCAAATACTTCATCAACGAACTGCGCCGGGAACTGATAGAGCCACGTAAGCCAGTCAATGGGAATTCGGTGCTGGGTCACGTCCTGATCTTTCGTCAGCGCGACCTGGCCGCCATCAACGCCCTTCACAATCGCAGCGCAGCGGATGAATGGTTGCACAATGTGGGCCAGACGGTCATTCGGCTTCTGAAAGAACAGGCCGCGTCCGATCATCCGGTGCCGCAGCTCGCTCGCCTGAACGGATCCGACTTTGTTGTTCTGCTGGCGGGCTACGACGGCCCCGACGCCACCGACCTCATACAGGCGCTGCGTCGCGCACTGGACGCGCTGCGCATCCGTACATCCGACGACCGACTGTGCCGCTGGAGCTACGCACTCACCGACTATGGTCCCGGCTGCGATGTAGGCAAGGTGCTCGCGCGTCTCGATCATGGTCTGATGCGCGCCGAAAACGCCGGCCATGACGAAGTCGAGTATCTGGCAGCGAACGACTACCGTGCACAGACCTTCACCGGCCAGGCCGGGGAAATGGCCTGGAAGGCGTTGATCCAGGACGCGCTGAAGGAAGGGCGGCTCGAGCTCTCGGTCAATGCGGCGGAGTATCGGGACGACGATATCACCGGTCGCCACGAGGCCCTGCTGATCTTGCGCGACGCTGAAGAACCCACCACCACGGTGTCCGGATATCTCTTCATGCCGCCGGCCGTGCGCCTAGGGATATCCGGGGACTGCGACTTGCGCGCAATCGAGCTGGGTTTGCAGTGGGTCCGGAATAATCCGGGCTATCTGGCCTTGCGCGTGTCGCTTGCATCGTTGCTCCAACCGGGTTTCCTGACTGGACTGGAACAACTGTGGGCGAATAGCGGTGCGTCGCCGGAAGAAACCGCCCGCCTTGCCGTCGAAATTGATGCGCACGGCTTCGTGGCGTATCCCGATGAAATGGAGACCTTCTGCCGAATCCTGCATCGTGCGGGCGCCCATGTCGGCGTTCGGCGTCTCGCCGAGCAACCGGCGGCCCTGCTGCGGCTGCACAAAGTCAGCATTCGCTATATAAAATTGGGAGGCGACCTGATCTCCGGTCTGCTGGAAAGCCCCGGCGCGACGCAGCTGATTGCCGCCATCACCGAGGCGGCCATCGGCCAGGGTGTGAAGATCTACGCGCATGACGTTCCCAATGCCGCCACGGCCGCGCTCTTGCTCGAATACGGCGTACTGCTGCCGGAGGGAGAAGACTTCGAACCGCTCGAAGAAGACTCGGAAGGCGGTTTCGTCGACAATTAAGATTATTTTCGTTTGAACCCCTTGCGTGTCCAGCACTTACGCGGTAATATTGCTGTCTTGCTTTTTTGCGGACCGCGTGCAATACGGCGGGGCAAGCAAGGCAAGGTAGTTTTTGCGGGTTCGCGCTGCCGTCCGGCGTGCGAATCAGGCAAGATTTCAACCCAGGCTTTTGCCGGGCCGGGCTCTTGGGCTCGGCAGGGCAGAACTGACGGGACCAAGACTGGCTGCGTGGCGTCATCAATGGTGGTGGCGTATCGCAACTAAGTTGGAACAGGAAAAATCATGATCCAAATGCAGACCACGCTCGACGTGGCCGACAACACGGGTGCACGTTCCATCATGTGCATCAAGGTGTTGGGCGGCTCGAAGCGCCGTTATGCCGCCATCGGTGACATCATCAAGGTGAGTGTCAAGGAAGCGGCCCCCCGCGGGCGCGTCAAGAAAGGCGAAATCTACAACGCAGTAGTGGTGCGTACCGCTAAGGGCGTTCGCCGCAAGGACGGTTCGCTGATCAAGTTCGGTGGCAATGCCGCCGTTCTGCTCAACGCCAAGCTGGAACCCATCGGCACTCGTATCTTCGGACCGGTCACGCGCGAACTGCGTACCGAGAAGTTCATGAAGATCGTGTCGCTGGCTCCCGAAGTGCTGTAAGGAGCGCAACATGGAAAAAATCCGTAAAGGCGACGAGGTCATCGTGTTGACCGGCCGCGACAAAAAGCGCCGCGGCACCGTGCTGCGCCGTGTCGATGCCGACCACGTTTTGGTCGAAGGTATCAACGTCGTCAAGAAGCACGTCAAGGGCAACCCCATGGCGGGCGTCCAAGGCGGCATCATCGACAAGACCATGCCCATCCACATCTCCAACGTGGCCCTCTTCAACCCGGAAACGGGCAAGGGCGATCGCGTCGGTATCCAGGTGGTCGATGGCAAGAAGGTCCGTGTATTCCGCTCCAACGGCGCTGTCGTTGGCGCGAAGGCGTAAGGGGCGTAGGACATGGCTCGTTTACAAGAGTTTTACCATAGCAAGGTCGTTGCCGACCTGCAGGCCAAGTTTGGCTACAAGAGCGTGATGGAAGTGCCCCGCATCACCAAGATCACCCTGAACATGGGTGTGTCTGAGGCGGTGGCCGACAAGAAAGTCATCGAGCACGCTGTTGCCGACCTGACCAAGATCGCCGGCCAGAAGCCGGTCATCACCAAGACCAAGAAGGCTATTGCCGGCTTCAAGATTCGGGAAAACTACCCGATCGGCTGCATGGTCACGTTGCGTGGTCGCCGTATGTACGAATTTCTGGACCGCCTGGTCGCTGTCGCGCTGCCGCGCGTACGTGACTTCCGTGGTGTGTCCGGCCGTGCATTCGATGGCCGTGGCAACTACAACATCGGGGTCAAGGAACAAATCATTTTCCCCGAAATCGAGTACGACAAGATCGACGCTGTCCGTGGTATGAACATCAGCATCACCACGAGCGCCAAGACCGACGAGGAAGCCAAGGCTCTGCTGTCCGCCTTCAGCTTCCCGTTCCGCAACTAAGGGGCGATGACGTGGCAAAACTTTCCCTCATCAATCGCGATATCAAGCGCGCCAAGCTGGCTGAAAAATACGCTCCCAAGCGTGCAGCCCTGAAGGCGATCATCGACGATCAGTCCAAGTCGGACGAAGAACGCTACCAGGCGCGCCTGGCACTGCAACAGCTGCCTCGCAATTCCAACCCCACCCGCCAGCGCAACCGTTGCATCGTCACCGGTCGCCCCCGCGGTGTTTTCAGCAAGTTCGGTTTGACCCGTCACAAGTTGCGTGAAATGGCAATGCGTGGCGAGGTTCCCGGCATGACCAAGGCCAGCTGGTAGGAGAAACACACATGAGCATGAGCGATCCCATCGCCGACATGTTGACCCGCGTGCGCAACGCGCAGCAAGTCAACAAGACGTCGGTCACCATGCCCTCCTCCAAGCTGAAGGCGGCTATTGCCGCTGTGCTGAAGGACGAAGGCTACATTGAAGACTTCAAGGTCAATGGCGAGCAGGCCAAGCCCCAGCTCGAGATCACCCTGAAGTACTACGCCGGCCGCCCCGTGATCGAGCGCATCGACCGCGTCTCGCGTCCCGGCCTGCGCATCTACAAGGGTGCCAAGGCCATCCCGCAAGTCATGAACGGTCTGGGTGTGGCTATCGTGTCGACTCCCCGTGGCGTCATGACCGATCGCAAGGCCCGCGCCACCGGCGTCGGCGGCGAAGTGCTGTGCTACGTGGCATAAGGAGATTCATCAAATGTCCCGCATAGCCAAGTATCCCGTCGAGCTGCCCAAGGGCGTCGAAGCCACGATCAGCGCTGGCCAGATCGTGGTGAAGGGCCCCCTGGGTACCCTCACCCAAGAACTGACTGGCGACGTACTCGTCCGCCAGGAAGACAACCAACTGACGTTTGCTGTTGCCAACGATTCCCGTCACGCCAAGGCGATGTCGGGCACCGTGCGGTCGCTGGTCAACAATATGGTGACCGGTGTCAGCAAGGGTTTCGAACGCCGTCTCAACCTGGTGGGCGTGGGTTTCCGCGCACAAGTCCAGGGCGACGCGCTGAAGCTGCAACTCGGTTTCTCCCACGACATCGTGCACACGCTGCCCGCCGGCGTGAAGGCGGAATGCCCCAGCCAGACGGAAATCGTCATCAAGGGCTCCGACAAGCAAGCTGTTGGTGAGGCGGCTGCGAAGATTCGTGCATATCGCAAGCCCGAGCCCTACAAGGGCAAGGGTGTGCGCTACGCCGATGAACGCGTCATCCTCAAAGAAACCAAGAAGAAGTAAGCGCGCAGGCAAGGACGAATTATGGACAAGAAACTTTCCCGTTTGCGTCGTGCGATTGCAACTCGCCGGAAGATCTCCGAACTGCGCGTACACCGCCTTTCGGTTCACCGGTCGAACACGCACATTTACGCGAACATCATTTCGCCGGAAGGCGACCGTGTGCTCGTCAGCGCTTCCACGCTGGAGCCCGAAGTTCGCAAGGAACTGGCAAGCCAGAAGGCCTCCGGCAGCAACGTTGCAGCCGCCGGCCTGATCGGCAAGCGCGTGGCCGAGAAGGCCAAGGCAGCCGGTATCGAGCAGGTCGCTTTCGACCGTTCGGGTTTCCGTTACCACGGCCGTGTCAAGGCACTGGCCGAGGCCGCGCGTGAAGCCGGTCTGAAATTCTAAGCGAGGAATCGTCAAATGGCTAAAGCACAAGGTAGGCATGCCGCCGAGAAAGAAGACGACGGCTTCCGCGAAAAGATGATCGGTGTGAACCGCGTCAGCAAGGTGGTGAAGGGTGGTCGCACCATGAGCTTTGCTGCGCTGTCCGTGGTTGGTGACGGCGATGGCCGCATCGGCATGGGCAAGGGCAAGGCGCGTGAAGTGCCGGTCGCTGTTCAGAAGGCAATGGAACAGGCCCGCCGCGGTCTGATCAAGGTGCCCCTGAAGAACGGTACGCTGCATCATACGGTTGTGGGCAAGCATGGCGCATCGACTGTGCTGATCTCGCCCGCCGCGGAAGGTACCGGCGTGATCGCCGGCGGCCCGATGCGCGCCATCTTTGAAGTGATGGGCGTTCGCAACGTCGTTGCAAAGAGCCTCGGCTCCAGCAACCCCTACAACCTGGTCCGCGCAACGCTTAACGGCCTGCGCGCCTGCTCCACTCCCGCCGAAATTGCCGCCAAGCGTGGCAAGACGGTGGAAGAAATCCTGGGGTAAGTCATGGCACAGAAGCAAATCAAGGTTACGCTCGTGCGTTCCGTCATCGGCACCCGCAAGGACCACCGCGCCACGGTGCGTGGTCTGGGCCTGGGCCGACTGAACAGCAGCCGCGTACTGGTCGATACACCCGAGGTGCGCGGCATGATCCGCAAGGTCGACTATCTGGTCACCGTCTCGGAAGCCTAAAGGAATCGGCATGTCTGAAACACAACTCAATACGCTGAAGCCGGCAGAAGGCGCCAAGCGCGCCCGCCGCCGCGTCGGTCGTGGCATTGGTTCCGGTCTGGGTAAGACCGGTGGCCGCGGCCACAAGGGCCAGAAGTCCCGTTCGGGCGGTTTCCACAAGGTCGGCTTTGAGGGCGGTCAGATGCCGCTGCAGCGCCGCCTGCCCAAGCGTGGTTTCACCCCCCTCGGAAAGCATCTCTACGCAGAAGTCCGTCTGTCCGAAATCGAGCGACTGCCCGTCGATGAAATCGACGTTCAGGTGCTGAAGCAGGCAGGCATCGTTGGCCAGGCCGTCCGTTACGCCAAGGTCATTAAGTCCGGCGAGCTCACGCGCAAGGTCACCCTTAAGGGTGTCTCGGCCACGGCCGGCGCACGCGCCGCAATCGAGGCTGCCGGCGGCTCGCTGGCTTGAATCGAGGGGCGACGGTGGCTAAAGCACAGGCTCAGAGCAAATCAGGACCTCGTTACGGCGATCTAAAGCGTCGTATCGTGTTCCTGATCCTCGCCCTGGTGGTCTATCGCATGGGCACCCATATCCCGGTGCCGGGCATCAATCCGGACGCGCTGAGCGACCTGTTCCAACAGAACCAGGGCGGTATCCTGGGTCTGTTCAACATGTTCTCGGGTGGCGCGCTGGAACGGTTCTCGGTGCTGGCGTTGGGGATCATGCCCTATATCTCCGCGTCCATCATCATGCAACTGATGGCGGTCGTGGTACCGACCCTCGAGGCGATCAAGAAGGAAGGTGAATCCGGTCGTCGCAAGATTACGCAGTACACGCGGTATTTCACCGTGCTGTTGGCGCTCGTGCAGGCCGTGGGCATTTCGGTGGCGCTTGAGTCGCAACCGGGCCTGGTGATCGACCCGGGGCTGCTGTTCCGCTTTACCACCATCGTCTCGCTGGTAACCGGCACGATGTTCCTCATGTGGCTGGGTGAGCAGATCACCGAGCGGGGGCTGGGTAATGGTATTTCCATACTCATCTTCGCCGGGATCGTGGCTGGCTTGCCCAGTGCGTTGGGAGGCATGCTGGATCTGGTTCGCACCGATTCCATGTCCGTGCTGTCGGCGCTGTTCGTGCTGGCTCTCGTCGTGGGCGTCACCTACCTGGTGGTGTTCGTTGAACGTGGCCAGCGCCGTATTACGGTGAACTACGCCAAGCGTCAGGTTGGCAACAAGATCTACGGCGGGCAATCGTCCCACCTGCCGTTGAAGGTGAACATGGCCGGCGTGATCCCGCCGATCTTCGCCTCGTCGATCATTCTGTTGCCCGCAACCGTGACGAGCTGGTTCTCCAGCAACCCCAGCATGCGCTGGATGAGCGATCTTGCCGCAGCGCTCGCGCCGCAGCAGCCGCTCTATATCACGTTGTTTTCGGCCCTGATCATCTTCTTCTGCTTTTTCTATACGGCGCTCGTGTTCAATAGCCGCGAGACCGCAGACAATCTGAAGAAGAGTGGTGCCTTCGTTCCGGGTATCCGTCCGGGTGAGCAGACCGCGCGTTACATCGACAAGATCCTGATGCGCCTGACACTTGCCGGAGCCATCTACATTACGCTCGTGTGCTTGATGCCCGAGCTCATGCAGATGCGCTGGAACGTGCCGTTTTACTTCGGTGGCACTTCACTGCTGATCATCGTGGTGGTGACCATGGACTTCATGGCTCAGGCTCAGGCCTACATGATGTCTCACCAATACGACTCGCTGCTCAAGAAGGCGAACTTCAAGGGCGCGGGCCTGCCAATGCGGTAGACGACAAATGGCAAAAGACGACGTCATCCAGATGCAGGGTGAGGTGCTGGAAAACCTGCCCAACGCAACTTTCCGCGTCAAACTCGAAAACGGCCATATCGTGCTTGGCCACATTTCGGGCAAGATGCGCATGCATTACATCCGGATTCTGCCGGGCGACAAGGTCACAGTAGAGCTCACGCCCTATGACCTTTCGCGGGCCAGAATTGTTTTCCGCTCGAAATAAGCGGCCGGTTACAGGAAACTAGGAGTCAACCATGAAGGTAATGGCATCGGTAAAGCGGATCTGCCGCAACTGCAAGATCATCAAACGTCACGGCGTGGTGCGGGTCATCTGCACCGACCCCCGCCATAAGCAGCGTCAAGGCTAAGGCCCGGACGCAACGGATTTAACAAGGAACAGTCATGGCCCGTATTGCTGGCATCAACATTCCGCCGCATCAACACGCCGAAATCGGACTCACCGCGATCTTTGGTATTGGCCGCACGCGCGCACGCAAGATTTGCGAAGCCGCCGGCGTTGAATATTCCAAGAAGGTGAAAGACCTGACCGATACCGAGCTGGAGCGCATCCGTGAGCAGATCGGTACGTTCACAGTCGAAGGCGATTTGCGACGCGAAGTACAACTGTCGATCAAGCGTTTGGTCGACTTGGGAACCTATCGCGGCATGCGCCACCGTCGTGGCCTGCCCGTGCATGGGCAGCGTACCCGCACTAACGCACGTACCCGTAAGGGTCCGCGTCGTGCCGCCGCCTCCCTGAAGAAATAATCGAGGAATAGAAGATGGCAAAAGCTTCCGCAGGCGGCGCCTCGCGCGCTCGCAAGAAGGTCAAAAAGAGCGTATCGGACGGCATCGCGCACGTCCACGCATCTTTCAACAACACTATCATCACCATTACCGACCGCCAGGGCAACACCTTGTCGTGGGCGACGGCTGGTGGCGCCGGTTTCAAGGGCTCGCGCAAGTCCACGCCGTTCGCAGCACAGGTTGCTGCCGAGCAGGCTGGTCGCCAAGCCATGGAATATGGCATCAAGACGCTCGACGTACGTGTAAAGGGTCCCGGCCCCGGTCGCGAATCCTCCATCCGTTCTTTGAACGCGTTGGGCATCAAGATCACCAGCATTTCCGACGTCACGCCTTTGCCACACAACGGCTGCCGTCCGCCTAAGCGTCGTCGCATTTAAGGGGAAGCATCTTGGCACGTTATATTGGACCTAAGTGCAAGCTCTCGCGTCGCGAGGGTACTGATCTGTTTCTGAAGAG
>DATGNX010000133.1:0-8493 GCA_035306485.1 Burkholderiaceae bacterium | reverse complement strand
GCCTT
The DNA here is from genome assembly GCA_035306485.1 of Burkholderiaceae bacterium. GTDB lineage: Bacteria > Pseudomonadota > Gammaproteobacteria > Burkholderiales > Burkholderiaceae_B > Yanghanlia. The sequence continues at coordinate 8,488 of DATGNX010000133.1, read as the reverse complement.
CATCGCGCAAGGCTTCGATCAGGGGGAGAACGCGATCGGCTTCTTCCCGAAGCGATACCGGAGGCGCTCCCGGCCGAGTGGACTCGCCGCCGATGTCGAGGATGTCTGCACCTTCGGCAATCAGTTGCCGGGCATGGGATATCGCTGCATCGAGCGTGTCATGATGGCCGCCGTCGGAGAACGAGTCCGGCGTGATGTTCACGATACCCATGATCAGGGGGCGGGCCAGCGACAGCTCGAACCTGCCGCAGAGAAAAACGTCGCTCATGTGAGGGATTCAGGCGGAAAAGGAAAAAAGAAAGCCGGGATCGGTTGGGATCCCGGCTCGGTCGATCTGGGCCAGCCTGCAGGCGTCAGGCGGGTGCTGCGGCGTTGTCAGGAGCGACGCCCGCGCCGCCCGTCGGTGTCGCCGGCGTATCGCCGGAACTGTCCGACGGAGCGCTCGGCGGACGCGGTTCACGGCCTGCCATGATGTCGTTTATCTGCTCTGCATCGATGGTCTCCCACTCGAGCAGGCAGCGCGTCATGACTTCGACCTTATCGCGGTTGGACTCCAGGATCTGACGGGCAACGTTGTACTGCTCATCGATGATGCGCCGCACTTCGTTGTCGACCTTCTGCATGGTGGCTTCCGACATGTGCGTGGTCTTGGTGACGCTGCGTCCGAGGAACACTTCGCCCTCGTTCTCGGCGTAGACCATGGGGCCAAGCGAATCGGTCATGCCGTAGCGGGTGACGATGTCGCGAGCAATGGCCGTTGCACGCTCGAAGTCGTTGGAGGCGCCCGTCGTCATCTGGTTCATGAAGATTTCTTCGGCGATGCGGCCGCCGAACAGAACCGCGATGGTATTGAGCAGGCGCTCCTTGTCCATGCTGTAGCGGTCGCCCTCGGGCAACTGCATGGTCACACCCAGCGCACGGCCGCGCGGAATGATGGTGACCTTGTGCACCGGATCGGTCTTGGGCAGCAGACGCGCCACCAGTGCGTGACCAGACTCGTGGTACGCGGTATTGCGGCGTTCCTCTTCAGGCATGATCAGCGTACGGCGCTCAGCGCCCATGATGATCTTGTCCTTGGCCTTCTCGAAGTCGCCCATCTCGACCGTGCGGCCGTTACGGCGCGCAGCGAACAGCGCGGCTTCGTTCACCAGGTTGGCCAGGTCGGCGCCCGAGAAGCCAGGCGTGCCGCGAGCCAATATGGTGGCGTCGACGTCGGTGGCCAGAGGCACCTTGCGCATGTGGACCTTCAGGATATGCTCGCGACCCCGCATATCGGGCAGGGCGACGACCACCTGACGGTCGAAACGGCCGGGACGCAACAGCGCCGGGTCGAGGACGTCCGGACGGTTGGTCGCGGCGATGACCAGCACGCCCTGCCCCGTTTCAAAGCCGTCCATCTCGACCAGCAACTGGTTAAGTGTTTGTTCGCGTTCGTCGTTACCGCCGCCCAAGCCTGCGCCACGCTGACGACCCACGGCGTCGATTTCATCGATGAAGATAATGCAGGGAGCCTGCTTCTTGGCGTTCTCGAACATGTCGCGCACGCGCGCAGCACCGACGCCCACGAACATTTCAACGAAGTCGGAACCCGAAATGCTGAAGAACGGCACCTTGGCTTCACCGGCGATGGCCTTGGCCAGCAGAGTCTTACCCGTTCCGGGCGGCCCCACCAACAAGACGCCACGCGGAATTCGCCCGCCCAGTCGCTGGAACTTGGTGGGATCGCGGAGGAAGTCCACGAGTTCCTGCACGTCTTCCTTGGCTTCGTCGCACCCGGCGACGTCGGCAAAGGTAATGTGATTCGTGTTTTCGTCGAGCATGCGGGCGCGCGACTTCCCAAAGCTGAAGGCGCCGCCCTTACCGCCCCCTTGCATCTGGCGCATGAAGAAGATCCATACGCCGATCAAAAGAAGCATCGGGAACCAGGAAATGAACAGGCTGGCCAGAAACGACGGCTCTTCGCGCGCGCGCCCGGACACCTGCACTCCGTTCTTCACCAGTTCAGGGACCATCCAGAGGTCGCCAGGAGAGGTAAGGCTGTAGGGTCGACCGGAATCCGGCGTGACATACAGCGTGTCGCCCTGAATGTCGACCTTGCTGATCCGCCCAGCCTGCGCATCGGTCATGAATTGGGTGTAGGTCACGTTGTCCGTGATGGGCGCCCGGCCGTCGAACTGCTTGAATACAGTGAACAGCACCAGTGCGATCACCATCCAGATCGCAACCTTGGAAAACGAGTTGTTCAAAGCCAACCTCCTAAAAACTGCGCCGTCACGGCCCCCTTCCCGCTGCTCATGTTGAAGGCGCCCGGACGTGTGTTCAAGCGATCATTCTACCCGAATGAAATCACGTTGTTTACAAAAACCTTAAAGCTCTTGCAGGTCAGTTCTTCAAGCCCCGAGCCACAAGGAAAGTCTCCGAGGACTTGTCCCGCGAAGCCTTGGGCTTGCGTTCGACGACCCGCCGAAAATGCCGCTTGAACGTTTCCACGATCTGCGAGAAACCGCTGCCGTGGAATGCCTTGACGATCAAGGCGCCATCCGGTTTCAGATGCGCGCAGGCGAACTCCATGGCGAGCTCGCAGACATGCTGTATCCGAGCAGAATCTGCGGAACTCACACCAGACAAGTTGGGGGCCATATCGGAAACCACAAGGTCGACTTTCTGGCCATCCAACATGGCTTCCAGTTGGTGCAGCACTGCGTCGTCACGGAAGTCGCCTTGCAGGAACTCCACGCCCGCAATGGGCTCCATGGGAAGCAGGTCCAGGGCAATGATGCGGCCGTCGATCGCGCCGCCAGCCCCGACGAGCCGCTCGCGTGCCACTTGCGACCAGCTGCCGGGCGCCGCGCCCAAGTCCACAACGACGTCACCCTTCTGCAGGAGCTTTTCAGTATCCAGAAGTTCGGTCAGCTTGAATGCCGCGCGCGCTCTGTAACCTTTCTGTTGCGCCTGTTTGACATAGGGGTCATTAATATGCTGAAGAACCCAGTTCTTGGAAAATTTTTTCTTGGCCATTCCCGTACAATTCCACCATGCCAAAACTCGACATCACATCCCAGGAGCGCAGCGCCTTACGCGCGGCCGCCCACCCTCTGCGTCCCGTCGTCCTGATCGGCGACCGAGGCCTGACTGAATCCGTACTGAAGGAAATCGACCTGAACCTCAAAGCGCACCAACTGATCAAGGTGCGCGTCGCCGGCGACGACCGCGAAGCGCGCGGCACCATGCTGGACACGATCTGCGAAACGCTCTCCTGCGCCAGTGTGCATCATTTGGGCAAGACGTTAATCATATACCGCCCCGACCCCGAGGCGCGTACGTCGTTGCTGCAGCCGGAAAAAGAAGCACCCACGCGCGCCGTGCGCAAGCCCACCGAGCCCTACACGCCCAAGAAACTGGCTGCCACCGGCCAGACCAAGACTCGCAAGGGCGAGAAGGCCCGCAAGGCGCTATCGCGACTGGCTGAAAAGCCCGCCGAGGAAACCGGCTTCGAGAAGGCCCCGCGTACCCGTATCCCAACTCGCGGTCCGGCCGCACCGCGTATCCCGCGCCGTAGCGGTAGCGCGCTTTCGTTGCGTGCCGGCGTCCGCCGCGGAAAATAAAAAAACCGCCCGCAGGCGGTCCACTGAAGCACGCAGCCCTGAACCCTTACTGGACGCAGGGCCGGCTCGGTGTCACGCGACCGAAGTCGCGCCCGAGCCAGCTTAGACGTAGCTGATCGAGATGATCTCGTATTCGCGCGTGCCACCCGGGGCTTGCACCTCCACGACGTCGCCTTCGGACTTGCCGATCAGCGCGCGCGCGACGGGACTGGACACGGAAATCTTGCTGGCGCGGATATCGGCTTCGACATCGCCCACGATCTGATAGGTGAGACGCTCACCCGATTCGATTTCCTCGATTTCGACGGTGGCGCCAAAGACGGCACGGCCATCGACGTTCAGGGCAGTCGGGTCGATGATCTGAGCGTTGGAAAGCGTGCCTTCCAGCTCCTTAATACGGCCTTCAATGAACGCCTGGCGTTCACGAGCAGCGTCGTATTCGGCGTTCTCTGACAGGTCGCCCTGGGCACGCGCTTCCGCAATGGCGTTGATCACCTCGGGGCGTTCAACCGTCTTCAGACGGTGCAGTTCGGCTTGCAAGCGCTCAGCGCCACCTGCAGTCAACGGGATCGCAGACATACTGTTTCCTGAATCAAAAGTAAAAGACGCCCCGGCAGGAGCGCCTACAGACATTAAATTGGGTGTTGCGGCCCGATGTACCCGGTGCAAGGCCAGCTCTTGACTGCTAGCCGTGTGTATTTGAAGAAGTAATGCGCGCCCGGGCTGGACCCAAAACAAAACCCCGGCATGAATGTGTACCGGGGAATGTTGAAGTAATTGTCGGCAAAGTTGGAGGAAAAAGCAAGCACCCCCAGCCGTCTAGCCGGGGGATTCTGTATCAGGCCGCTACGACTTGGCTACGGCCGTGACGTGTACCGCTTTAGCGCAGGTCGCCGCGCGAAAAACCCACCCGCAATAAGGCATAGAGCAGGATCGCGCCAAAGGTGGCGGTGCCGATGCCGTCGAGCTTGAACTGGCCGAATTGCACCGTGAAATTTCCCGCGCCCAGCACCAGCGTGACAGCAGCCACGATGAGATTCCGGTTGTCGCTGAAGTCGACCTGGTTCACCACCCAGATACGCGCGCCGGCCACCGCGATCAGGCCGAACACGACGACCGACATCCCGCCCAGCACAGGGCCCGGAATCGTCTGGATCAACGCACCGAACTTGGGTGAGAACCCGAGCCCAATGGCGATGACGGCGGCCACGACGAACACCAGGGTGGAATAGATCCGGGTCACGGTCATGACGCCGATATTCTCGGCGTATGTGGTCACGCCCGTTCCACCGACGGCCCCCGACACCATGGTCGCCACGCCGTCGCCGACGAATGCGCGGCCCAAATAGGCGTCGAGATTCTTGCCGGTCATGGCGCTCACGGCTTTGATATGCCCAAGGTTCTCTGCCACGAGGATGATAGCCACCGGCACGATCACGCTCATGGCATGCAGTTCGAACACGGGAGCACTGAAGTTGGGCAGCCCGATCCAGGGCGCGGCAAGCACACCACTGAAGTCGATAGGCTTGCCTAGTCCCAGGCCGTTAGTGAGCACCGCGTAAATTGCGCTAGCCAACAACAGACCGGCGAGAATCAGTAGCCGCTGCACCATGCCGCGCGTATAAACTGCTACGCCGCCCACGCACAGCACCGTCATGAGGGCCATCAGCGCTTCGAAGGTCGATCCGCCCATCGCGCTACGTGTCGCGATGGGGGCAAGGTTCAAGCCGATGACCGCCACCACGGACCCCGTCACCACAGGCGGCATCCAGCGGTTGATCCACTGGGCGTCTCCGCCCGTGCGCGCATTGACCCACCAGACGATTAGGCCAATCAGCGTGTAGACGAGGCCACAGGCGATGATGGCTCCCAGCGCCACGCCGATATTGGCGTTTGGCCCGGCACCGGCGTAACCGGTAACAGCAATGACGCCGCCAATGAATGCGAAACTGGAACCCAGGTAACTCGGCACCCGCCCGCGTACAAAAAGAAAGAAGATGAGCGTACCGAAACCCGACATCAAAATAGCGACGTTGGGGTCGAAGCCCATCAGCAGGGGTGCCAGAATGGTGGAGCCGAACATGGCGACCACGTGCTGCGCTCCCATGGCGATATTCTGCGGCCAGGGCAGACATTCATCAGGCTGAACGACAGCATCGGGCGCGCTGCCGTCCACGCGACGCCAACGAGGGAAGAAGGAATCGGTCATGGATATAAAAGGAGGAATCTCGCGGGTGTGCAAAAACGCCGCCGTCGCTCCCGAGCTATGGCGCAAGGAACGGGTGGCGGCTCGGACCGACGCGAAGTGTACGGCGAGCCCCGCCAATGCTGCAACAAATATTTGCCGTTAGAATGAACGACATGCAATCCACACACTTCTGGCTGATCCGCCACGGCGAAACCGAATGGAATGCGGATCGCCGCCTTCAAGGCTGGCTCGATATCCCGTTAAGTGACACCGGCCGCCGCCAGGCGCGGCAGCTGGCGGCGCATCTACGCACGCTTGAGGCGCCGGCTTTCGATGCTGTACTTAGTAGTGACCTGAGCCGCGCAGCCGAGACGGCGCGCATTGCCACGGAACATCTTGGCCTACCGCTTATTACCAGCGAACGGCTGCGTGAGCGCAGCTACGGCATTTTCCAAGGCATGGACTGGGCCGCACTCACTGAAGATCTCACAAGCCGCGGCGTCAACCTGCGCGATCCGGCGCAAGAAATCGAGCAAGGCGAATCCTTCGAAGGGTTCGCACAACGCATCGCCGCGACCTTCGAGGACTACGCTCGCGAATACGCTGGAAAGAATCTACTGGTGTTCTCTCACGGGGGCGTCGTGGACATCGCTTGGCGCAAGGCCAGTGGTCACTCCCTGACCGTGAAGCGGGAAGGCACAATCATGAACACCAGCATCAATGTCTTCGACATCGACACCGACAGTCGCTGGCGCATGGGGGCGGTCTGGAATCAGATCGATCACCTGGATCTGCCGGCGCTGGACGACGTGATGCACACCTAATCGGGAGCTACTCCCCCTGGCGCGGCTTGCGCTTGCGCCTGGCAGCGACGCGGTCGTACAGCCAGTCGGGTACGACACGCAGCATCTTCGCCACCACACCCATTTGCCAAGGAATCACGACGCTGCGCGTGCCTTTGTCGATATGTCGCAATGCGCGCTGTGCGAATGCCTCGACCGGCATCAGGAACGGCATGCGATAGGGGTTGCGCGCCGTCATCGGTGTGCGGATGAATCCCGGCGAAATCGTCACCACGCGCACGCCGCTGCCGTGCAGCTCCACCCGCAGGCTTTCGCAGTAGCTGCGAACGGCCGCCTTCGAAGCGGCGTATGCGCCCGCCCCTGGTAGACCGCGAACGGCCGCCACGCTGGCAATGCCCACCAACCTGCCGGCGCCGCGCACCTTCATACCCGCAATAAACGGCTCGAAGGTCGCCACCGTGGCCAGCAAATTGGTTTCCTGAATCGCGCGAAAAACCTCGAAATCCTCGGGACACTCGGTGAGCGTGCCCACGCTGATGCCTGCCGCCGCAATGACGACGTCCACCTTGCCGCCTCGCAGGAAATCGCGAGCTGCCGCGTGTAGGGCGTCACGATCGCGGACGTCCAGCGGATAGAGGGTGTGTTGACCCGGTAGCCCGGCGGCCACGGCTTCAAGCGCGTCCAGGCGACGGCCCACCAGCGCAACACTGGCGCCGCGCCGGGCATAGAGAAGAGCGAGCGCGGCACCGATGCCGCTGCTCGCTCCTGTAATGAATACGCGCTCCATGCGTCTCACCCCGTCTTGAGGGAACCGGCCATGAAAAGCCGGCTCCGTCAGGACAAAGAGGTCAGGCCGCCTGGCCGGCCACGGCCGTATGCAGCGATTGCAGAGAATAAACCTGCATACCGGCGCCATTACGGATGTACTGCAGGCCCTCCACTGCCGCGCGTGCGCCAGCGATGGTCGTGAAGTAAGTGACCCGACCGGCCAGTGCATGCGTACGAATGGTGCGCGAGTCGGCGATGGCGTTGCGACGCTCTTCCACCGTGTTGATCACCAGAGCGATCTCGCCGTTCTTGATCATGTCTACGATGTGCGGGCGCCCTTCCGTGACCTTGTTCACCACCTGCACCGGCAGACCGGCCGCCTCGATGGCGGCGGCAGTGCCGCGCGTGGCGATCACCTTGAACCCCAGTGCATCCAGGCCGCGGGCCACTTCCACTGCGCGCGCCTTATCCTGGTCGCGCACGCTGATGAACGCCGTGCCGGACTCGGGCAGCAAGACGCTAGCGGCCAGCTGGGACTTCACGAAGGCTTCGCCGAAGCTCTTGCCCACGCCCATGACTTCGCCAGTGGACTTCATTTCAGGGCCGAGAATCGTGTCAACGCCCGGGAACTTCACGAAGGGGAAGACTGCTTCCTTCACGCAGAAGTAATCGGGCACCACCTCGTCGCCGATGCCTTGTTCTTCCAGCGTACTGCCGGCCATGGCACGTGCGGCGATCTTGGCCAACTGCAGGCCTGTGGCCTTGGAGACGTAAGGCACGGTACGGGAAGCACGCGGGTTCACTTCCAGCACATAGACATCGCCATCCTGGATCGCAAACTGCACGTTCATCAGCCCCTTCACGTTCAACGCACGAGCCATGAGGGCAGTCTGACGCTTGATCTCAGCGATGATGTCTGCGGACAGCGAATACGGCGGCAGGCTGCAGGCGGAGTCGCCCGAGTGCACGCCGGCCTGTTCGATGTGCTCCATGACGCCGCCGATGAACACCGTGTTGCCATCGCACAGGCAGTCGACGTCGACCTCGGTAGCGTTATTCAGGAAGTGGTCGAGCAGCACGGGAGAATCGTTACTCACCCGCACCGCTTCGCGCATGTAGCGTTC
>DATGNX010000132.1:0-20093 GCA_035306485.1 Burkholderiaceae bacterium | reverse complement strand
GTGGCGAAACTCCGTAGTTTCTCCAGATTCTCCGCGTCGGAGGCCGCGACCGCCGGTTGTGTACACGCCATTGCAGCGACCAGCATTGATGCACGCCATAACGTCTTCATCGTTGTCTCCCCTGAGGATGATGAATCGGCGCGTCCGACGGGACCCGCCTAGAAAGCAAAACTCACGTCGATGCCTGCAGACCAATTACGCCCCGGAGCCGGTTCGTAGTAGCGCTCGTTTCCTTCATTCACGATGACCGAACCGGCATAGTGGCGATCAAAAAGATTGTCGATACGCGCATAGCTACCTACCCGCCAGGGGCCGTTGCGCCACACATAACCCGCATGTACGCCGGTCACGAAGTAGGAAGGCGCAGATTCGGTATTGCCGTCGTTCACCGGTATGCTGCTCAGGTAGCGGCCGTCGATGCCCGCCCGAAATCCCTCTTCGGGCAGCCAGTCCAGACTCAGATAAAGCGCCTGTTTCGCAATGCCCGGGATACGGTTTCCAGATTGCAGATGCTTGTCGGGTCGGTCCGGATCCAGGCAGCTCGTGGTGGTGCAATCGTCACGGTAACGAGCGTCCACCCAGCCATAGGCGATCTGGCCGCGTAACGACTGGTACAGATCTCCACTCCAACCCAACTCGAAACCGGTGCGGCGAGTCCGCCCCGCATTCTGGTATGTGGTACGACCGAAGCTGGCATCTGCGGCAACAATTTCGTCGCTGGTCCGGCTCTGATAGACAGCCGCCGTCAGGACTCCGCCGGCAATGCGGTATTTGGTGCCGACTTCCACCGTGGTGTTCACAGAGGGTGCGAGATCAAAATTCAGCCCGGGCAGACCGTCGTTGCGGTAAGAAATTTCATTGAACGTGGGCGTCTCGAAGCCCCGTCCCGCCGACACATAAAAGCTGAGGTCCTCGGTCGGCGAATAACGCAATGAGCCCACCGGCAGCCATTCCTTGTAGCGGGCTTCGCCGCTATCGTCGGCATTGCCGGCGTTCACGTAGTGGTCGTCGGAATCAAAACGAACGGTGCTGTAGCGCAGGCCGACGTCGGCGCTCCACTGTGGATGAAACTGCCACGACGCCTGTACATAGGGGTCGATATTCCACACCTTGTTGCTTTCATTGCGCCTTAGGGCCCCTTTCACGCCCAGTTCGCTACCCACGAAGTTCTCGTAACCCTTGCGGTCCTCGCGCAGCTCGTCGTAGGCTACGCCCGCCACGATCGTCAGAGGCCTACCGGACAGCTCGTATTGGGAAGTCCATCGAACGTCCGCGCCCGCATACTTGCGGGCCAGGTCGATGACCCCTCCACTGTGTTGGGGATTACGCTGTGCTGCCGCAGGAATGGCCAGATACTGAACCGTATCGCGCTCTCCGTAATAGACCATCGCCCTCAAGGTGTGGCCGCCGTCCAGACGCTTATCAAATACCAGCCCGCCTTGAGTTTGCTCCACCGACTTGCGCGTGTTGTACAGCTCGGCGTTGGCGGTAACGCTTTTCGGGTCGTTCTCGAATGCGTCGCGTGGCAAACCCAATGGATCATCCGCTTTGACGCTTACAGCATTGGCGATGAGCGTGAGCCGGGTATCGTCATCGAATTGCAGGCCCAGCTTGGCGTTACCCAGATTTCTACGCGCCCCGCTATGGTCGCGATAACCCTCGGTAGTAAAGCGATTAAGACTCACGACGTAATCCAGCTGCGTGCTTCCTACATCATTCAAGCCGCGGGCCTTCGCGCCGTAGCGCCAACTATCGTAGCTGCCGGCAGAGAAGCTGCCGCTCACGGTGGGCGGTAATGCGCCATCCTCAGTGAACACCTGGATCACGCCGCCGGACGAATTACCATAAAGCGCGGAGAACGGTCCCCGCAGCACTTCAATATGCTCGATGCTGGCGATGTCGATGTTGGATGTCTGCCCCTGACCATCCGGCATGGTTCCCGGAATGCCGTCTACGTACAGACGCACGCCTCGCACACCAAACGTGGAGCGCGCACCAAAACCTCGTATTGAAACCTGCAAGTCCTGAGCGTAGTTCTCCCGGTTCTGGATCTGCAGACCCGGCACGCCGCCAAGACTCTCCGAAAGGTTGATGCCCGGCCTCGCCGTACGCATCTGCTCTCCTTCCACTAGGGAGACGGAGGCGGGTGTTTCCAGTATTGTGGTGTCCATGCGCGTTGCGCGCACAGTGACCGGCGCCAGGGTGTACACCTCTTCCTGAGCGGAGCTGGTTTCAACCACGCTCAGCAACAGCGGCAAGCCGATAAACAGCCGCCAGACTCCTCCTCCCATCTTGCCTCCGATGTAGTAAAGGGGATCTTGAACGCCCCCGCCGGAGTTGGTGCCCGTGCCCCGCTCCAGTCTGCCGGGCCCGCCAGCAATTTTCTCTCCCGGAATCGAGATCGGCGTCTTAAGCGTTACGAACCACACGGAAACACAGTATCCGCGCGGTTCTTCGGCCGAAGTTAGCAAGAAGACGGGAGCCTGCACATCGGGAACACGGCTTGCACCAGACGGCGCACCACATATCAAAAAGGGGCAGTCATGCTACGTAAAGTCACCAGCCTGAACGGATATAGTTTGCAAGCGACCGACGGCGAATTGGGAAAGGTCAAAGACGTGTTCTTCGACGATGAGAAGTGGACGATTCGTTATCTCGTTGTCGAAACCGGCAGCTGGCTTAACAGCCGTCAGGTTCTCATTTCCCCCTACTCGATTGCGGGCGTCGACGAGGTTGACGAAGCGATTGCGGTCAATCTGACGCAGGAGCAAGTCCGAGCGAGCCCGGACATCGATACTCACCAGCCGGTCTCCCGGCAAATGGAGGGTGACCTCTCCAGCTACTACGGCCTGGGTAACTATTGGATCGGACCGGAGCTCTGGGGCACCGGCGCTTATCCTGTGACCGGAGCGCCCAATGTAGCGGGCGGCGGCGCCGTACCGGGACACGCAGAAGAGCTGCTTCAACAGGCTTCCGACAACCCAGAGGACTATCACCTGCGCAGCGCGGATAACGTAAAGGGTTATCACATCCAAGGCACAGACGAGGAGATCGGCCACGTCCAGGATTTCGTGTTCGACGACGAAACGTGGGCGCTACGTTACTTCATCGTCGATACGCGCAACTGGTGGCCCGGCGGAAGGAAAGTACTTATTGCGACGCACTGGATCGATCGTATCGACTGGACGGGCTCTCTGGTGCATGTACGGCTGACCCAGGATCAAATCCGCAACAGCCCCGAACACGACCCTGACCAGCCGCTGGATCGCGACACGGAAAACACGCTGCACCTACATTACGGCATGCGCAACTACTGGGAGTAAGCACCTTGCGCCTGCATCGCCTCGAGCTGCTTGCGCAGCTCGTAGGCGCGGGTGGAGGTGTCGATTTCCACGTCGTCCCAAGTGAGCACGGCGTCAGCCGCCACCGCACGCTTCAGACGGATACCATGGGCCAGGCCCAGGGGGACGGCGCCTAAGGTTAGCGAGCGTTCCACAGGAAGGAGCTTGCCCCAGACGGTGTAACCCCCTTCTCCGTCCAAAGTCTCGCCCGCTGCCAGGGCTCGTTTGGCGGTTGCTGCGACATCCGCCACCCAGCGTGACGGCGTCCCAGTCGCTTCGCCACGCAAGGCTACAGACGCCACCGACATCCCTACTTCGAGGCCGATCAAGTGCCAACGCTTGTACAGCGTGAAATAGCGCCCGGAGGGATCGGTGTGCGCGTTGTATTCCTCGAAGCAGTTACGGATATAGGACGTTTCACCTTCCACGGTCACCCACACACCCATGCGGATGTCGTAAGGAATCGTACGACCATCGGGCTCTAAACAAGAGACGACTTCCACCATGCCTTTCCGCTCCAGCACCCCGCCCTCCGAAACAGGACGGGTTACGTAGGGAATGTCGGCAATGCTGGCCGGAGGGTAGCGCAAGCCATCGGCCGGCACGCTCAGCCCCGTGGCATTGGCCACCGCCGCGCTTTCAATAGAAGGCTTGGAGCCGTCGAGAAAACTATTGAACATTTTGGGGTTAAGCCCCCCGCGCTCGGCCTGTTCGGGACTGAGCCCGTAATAGCCCCAGACGGTCTCGGGCGTAGAGCTGCGAAAATGTGGCAGCCATTTATGCCCACGGCCTGCCGCGACCACCGGGAACCCGCAGGTACGCGCCCAGTCCACCAGTTCGCAGATCAGCGCCGGCTGGTCGCCATAGGCAAGCGAATACACCACCCCTGCCTCGTGCGCTCGTTGAGCGAGCAAAGGACCGCAAAAAGCGTCGGCCTCCACCGTTACGTTGACGACATGCTTGCCATGGGCAAATGCCGCCAAGCAGTGATCCACCGCTGCGATGGGGTTACCGGTGCATTCAACGATCACGTCGATACGCGCGTCTTGTACGACGCTCTGCCAGTCGTCAGTCACCCAAGTGCTGCGTTCCGCGAAGGCGGCATCCAGGTTCGGCGCCGCCGCCCGGCCGGCTTCCCAGCCGACGCGTTCCAGATTGCGACGCGCAGCGTCCGGAGTTAGGTCAGCCACCGCCGCAAGGTGTACCCCCGGCGTGCGCGGTACCTGCGCCAGATACATGGAACCGAACTTACCGGCCCCGATCAGGCCGACGCGCACCGGGCGGCCTGCCGCCTCGCGCGACTGCAGCTTCGCGTGCAGACTCATGGTTTGATTGTCTCCGTTATTGTTGTCTGACTGCCTGCCGGCCACCGCAGCGGTAGCGAAAGGCGTGTAATGCTAGTTAGAGAATTTCTTGCAGGACGTCGGCTGGACGGCACAGACGGCTGCCCTTCTCCGTGACGACAAAGGGTCGATTCATCAAAATGGGATGCTGCTCCATCGCCGTGAGCAGTTGTTCGTCGCTCACCTTCGGATCATCGAGGCCCAATTCCGTATACAGGCTCTCCTTGCTGCGAACGGCCTCGCGGACGCTCAAACCGGCATCGGCGATGAGCTTGGCCAATGCGTCGCGCTTCAGCGGCTGCTTGAGATATTCCACCACCTCGACCTTCCGGCCTGCGTCCTGCAATGCCTGAAGAACCGTACGCGAAGTCCCGCAGCGCGGGTTGTGATAGATGGTTGCCGTCATAATTTCATACCTCATCGGAGTGAACCGGAAGGGCATCTTATCAGAGCCGCCCGACCCGTGTAGCCGCACAATGGTAAATTAAGGGCCGTCGTTGCACACTGGTTCCCATGGACACGATCTATTCCTTCACCGCCCGCACGATAGACGGCCGCGATGTGCCGTTGTCCGATTTCAGCGGACAAGTCCTGCTCGTTGTGAACGTCGCTTCGGAATGTGGTTTCACCCCTCAGTACGCGGGGCTGGAAACGCTATACCGGGATTACCGGGATCGCGGATTCACCGTGCTGGCCTTCCCTTGCAATCAGTTCGGTGGGCAGGAGCCCGGCGACGCCGCGACCATTTCCCAGTTCTGTACTTCGCGCTACGACATCACATTCCCGTTGTTCGAAAAAATCGAAGTGAACGGCCCGCAGGCCCACCGCCTGTATGTCTGGCTAAAGAGTCAGAAAGCGGGCATCTTGGGCAGCCAGAGCATCAAATGGAACTTCAGCAAGTTTCTGATCGACCGGCAAGGTCACGTGATCCAGCGGCTCGGTCCGACGGCCAAACCCGAAAGCCTGCGCAAGGAAATTGAGCGCGCGCTGGGCGATTGAATTCAAGGAGTCGCATGTCTGTTCTTCGCCACCCCGTCGCTGTCTCTCCGATTCGGGTCTCGCTACTCGCCGTGGCCACAGCGTTACTCACAGCCTGCTCCAGCGGCCCCTCATCCAACATTGTGCTGATTCCGGACGCCACAGACGAAATCAGCAGCCGAGACGGCGTGTTCGCTCAACAAGTTAAGTGGAAGCGCACGAAGCCAGACTGCCGAGGCGAATGTCCCACGCTGGAAGTCGATACGCTGGTCTTTGCGGGCAACACCAAGCTCACCCGGCTCGTGGACCATGCGCTGGCCCTCATGACGGGAGTGAACGAAGATCAGCCTCCCCACTACGACAGTATCGCGGGCTTCGAAGAATACTATTGGCAGGTAGCGGGGTCCCGCGATAGTGTTCTGCTGGCGGCCAAACTGCGCTATCGCAGCCAGTACCTGACCATCATTGAACTGGACAGCTGGCAGTACTTTACCGGTGCGGCGCACGGTGTCGGCGCCACTCAGTTCTTGAATTGGGATAACGCCCGCGAAAGCGTTATATCGCTGGATCAAATATTGACGCCAGGGGGGCGGCCTAAGTTCGATGCGGCCCTACGTCAGGCCCATGCGCGGTGGCTGCAAAAGCAGCCCGACGCCCAGGCCGACCCGGCCACCTGGGACCGGTTGTGGCCGTTTCAGACCAGCGATAACTACGCGTTTACGGACCAGGGCATCGTCGTCAAATACAACACCTACGAGTTGGCGCCCTATTCCTACGGCCAGCCGGAATTGCTGATTCCCTACAGCGAGCTGGCCGGGGTGTTGCGGGTGGAGTACGTCCCGGCCCGCAATTAATCCTCGTGTCGCTCGAAGCGGTCCAGGTCGAAATAGCGAGACGTCCCTCGCTCGCTGCCCGCCTGCTCCGGTTCGGCCGGCTTGCTGGGTTCCGGTTCAGGTCTGCCCTCACGCCGTGCCTGCGTGCGTTCGGCCACGGCTTCCAGCTCGTCCGCCAATCGGGCATGACGTCGTTCTCTCGCCCAGTCGGCCGCGTCGTACTTCTGAAGATTCACAGCGGTGGCGTCGGCCCCATGATCCAGCAGAAGCTGCACCGTCTCGCGGTCGCCTGAAAACGCAGCCATCATGAGCGGTGTGGTGCCGTCCGGCGAGGGTGCGTTTACGATGGCGCCGCGATCGAGGAGCATGCGCGCCGTTTCGGTCTGCCCCTTCGAGGCGGCGTAGTGCAAAGGCGTCCAACCCAGTCGGTTGACCTGCGCGCCTCGTTCGATCAGGGCCACGGCCCTGTCGGTTTCTCCAAGCAGTGCCAGGTACATCAGCGGTGTCTCGCCATGCTTGTTGGTGACTTCCACCTTTGTCTTGCGATTGGCAAGCAAGGCGTCATAAACCTTCCACGCCCCCGTGCGTATGGCCAACATCAGGGCCGGCAGGCCCTCCGCGTCGACCTCGTTGGGATCGACGCCACGTGCAAGCAATTGGCGCACATTGGCTTCACGGTCGTTCACGATGTCGATCCACCATACTTCCGGCGCAGCGGCCATCACCGTGGCGCCCACACTCAGCGCGGCGAGTCCCGCCGCCAGCCTGAAGCGCGGCTTCCGGGTGGCAGCGCCGTCGGACGAAATGGGGTTCCTGCGCAGCGTATCGTGGTCGGTCGTCATGATTGCCTCAATGTCTTTACGTGGCAGCCTTGCTGAACAAGGCGAAAAAGTTCTCGGTAGTGCGCTCCTCGACTTCCGCCACAGAGATGCCCCGCAGATCGGCGATCTTTTCCGCGACGTGCCGGACCTTGGACGGATCGTTGCGCTTGCCCCGAAACGGAACCGGCGCAAGAAACGGCGAGTCGGTCTCGATCAGCATGCGCTCAAGCGGGACACGACGCGCGACTTCCTGCAAATCCACGGCATTGCGAAAAGTGACGATGCCCGAGAACGAAATATAGAAGTTCAAGTCCATCGCCGCCTTGGCGACTTCCCAGGATTCAGTGAAGCAATGCATGACGCCCCCCGGCTCCTGAGCGCCTTCCTCGGCCATGATGCGCAGCGTGTCCTCGGCCGCTGAACGGGTATGAATGATCAGCGGCAGACCGCATGCCCGGCTGGCTCGAATATGAACGCGGAACCGCTCGCGCTGCCAATCGAAGGGTTCGCTGCCTCGGTAGTAATCTAGGCCCGTCTCGCCGATCGCCACCACCTTCGGGTCGTCTGCCGCCGCCAGTAGATCGTCTACAGTAGGTTCTTCGGTGTCCTCGTAATCCGGGTGCACACCCACAGAGGCGTACAGGTTGTCGTGCGGGGCAACCAATTCGCGGATTCGTGCCCATTCCGGCTTGCTGACCGCCACCACGAGCGCGTGGCCAACGCGGTTCTCCGACATGCTTTCCAGGATGCCGGGGAGATCCTGGGCGAGTTCGGGAAAGTCGAGGTGGCAATGCGAATCTACAAACATGGTGAAAGTTGCGATAGGAAAAGAATCAGTTTAGGCGGATTGTGCAGCGCCAGTCGACGCGCACGCCTGCGCGCAGCGCTGCAGGACGCTGTGCACAAACAGCTTGGCGCTCAAAGGATGGCCGGCCACAGCACGCTGCGCCGCCAGCCATTTCACGCCGGCAGCCAGCAACGCAGGGGAGGCACCTTCCGCAATTCGGGACATCACGTCCGCCTGCGAGGGGAAATATCGTGGCGCCGCTCCCGCGGCAACGAGCGACAGATCAACGAATGCCCGCTGCAGGGCGTCGATCCACACTGCAGGTTCCATGCGCTCTAACGCGTCGGCGGTCGCTGCTACGGGGTCCGTCCCGCCGCTTGCGGCGGCCAATGCGCGCAAATATCCTTGCAACCAGGCGGGGCACGGTGTATCGCCCAAGCGGGACAACTGCAGTGCGCGCAATGGGGCGCCGCCCGCAGCAGCCAACCAGCCTTCCGGCTCGGCCAGACCCTGCTCCTTCAGCCAAGCCGTACTCGACGCGACGTCCGGCACCGGCAGGGGCAGACGCCGACAGCGGGAAACGATCGTCGGCAACAGCAAATCAGGCGCGTCGGTAGTGAGCAGGAAGACCGTTCGGGGCGGCGGCTCCTCCAATACCTTCAACAGGGCGTTGGCGGTAATGACGTTCATAGCCTGGGCGGGATAAACCACCGCCACTCGCCAGCCGCCACGGTGGGTAGCGGTCGAAAACCAGCCCGACAACGCTCGGATCTGTTCCACGCGGATTTCGCGCGACGGCGTCTTCTTGGTCTGGGACTCAGCCTCGTCGTCCGTGTCGCCTTCTTCGACCGCTACTGCATCGGGACGCACACGCCGAAAATCCGGGTGATTGCCGCTACTGACCCAACGGCACGCCTGGCAGTTGCCGCAGGCGAGACCCTGCTGAGGCTGCTCGCACAGCAGCGAGGCCGCCGCCGCCAGGGCGAAACTGCGTTTACCGATGCCGGAAAGTCCATGAATGAGCCAAGCGTGCGCGAAGCGATCCCCGCCGCCCAACCATTCGACGGCCGTCGCCTCTTGCCATGGAAGAAAACGGGCAGTCTCGGCCATCAGGCGCCCTGTGCATTGCCGGACGCGGCCAGCATGCGGTAGATCAGGCGTTCCACGAGGTCGATGGCGTCGTCCGTCACAGCGGTGATATCGCGATCGGCATCCAGCACCTTGAAGCGCTGGGGTTCCCGGGCGGCTTGAGCAAGGTAGCCAACGCGCGCCCGCTCCAGGAATGCCAGCTGTTCCGCTTCCAGACGATCTAGCGCGCCTCCTCTTTGCTGCACCCGATGCAGCCCGACCTCCGGATCGAGGTCAAGGATGATGTAGAGATCGGGCCGAAACCCTTCAAGCGCCAATGCATTAATGGAATCGACCAAATCAAGATCAAGTCCGCGAGCATAGTGCTGGAAGCTTACAGTGGCGGAGTCGAATCGGTCACATAACACGACCTTGCCCGCTTCCAGGGCCGGCAATATCTTCTCGCGTAGGTGCTGGGCACGCGCAGCACCAAAGAGCATCAGTTCGGTTAGCCCACACATCTCGGGCGTGTCGGGACTTAGCAGCACCTCGCGGATCTTCTCGCCGATCGGCGTTCCGCCCGGTTCCCGTGTCACGACGGTTTCCAGCCCGCGCTCTTCAAGATACTGGCGCAGGTTCTGGATCAATGTCGTCTTGCCGGCGCCGTTGCTGCCGTCGCATACCACCATGAACCCGCGCGGTGAATGATCTGCCCGATTCATTTCGCTGACGCCTTCTGTCATTTTCTGCCCAGAATGTACTTCGCCACGGCGCGATTGTGCTCTCGAAGGGTCTGGGAGAACTGACTGCTGCCATCGCCCCGCGCCACAAAATAAAAATACCGGTGCGATTCGGGATTAAGCGCCGCGTGCAACGCCGCCCTGCCCGGACTGGCGATGGGGGTGGGCGGCAAGCCGCCCCGCGTATAGGTATTCCATGGTGTGTCGGTCTGCAGGTCGCGTTTGCGGATACGCCCCTGATAGCGGTCGCCCATTCCGTAAATCACCGTCGGGTCGGTCTGCAGGGGCATCCCAATACGCAGCCGATTGATGAACACCCCTGCCACGCGTCCCCGGTCTTCGCCATGACCCGTTTCTTTTTCCACGATGGATGCCAGGATCAACGCTTCATAAGGCGAAGACAGGGGCAGCCCCGGTTCCCTCTGCTCCCATGCCTGCTCCAGCACGGCCTGCTGCGCGCGATAGGCTTGCTGCAACACCTCGAAGTCGGTCGTCCCCGGGACGAACACATAGGTATCCGGCATGAAAAGACCTTCCGGACTGGGATAGTCCGCAGCACCCAAGCGCTTCAGGATCTCTTCGTCGCTGGTGTTCTCCAAGGTCTGCCGGATGTCCGGCGACTCACGCAGGGCTTGACGAATGCGCTGGTAGGTCCAGCCCTCCACCAACGTCAACCGCGACTGCACCATCTCGCCGCGAGCCATACGTTCCAAGAGCCGTCGCGGACTGTCGCCCCGCTGCGCGGCGTACGCGCCGGCCTTGATTTGCTTGTCCATGCCCGTCAGACGAGCCAGAATCACCAGGGCATCCGGCTGCACGTCCACGCCCGCACGGTTCAACGCGGCGGCAACGCCGCGCACGCCCGTACCGGGCTCAACCACATACTGGATACGCTCGGCCGTCATATCGACCGATTGCTCGGACCAGTACCAGGCATATGCTGCGAGCGCCCCGCCCAACAGGGCAAGCACGAGCAACGTCGTGAGGACAAATGCTTTGAATCTTTTCATCTTTTCATAGTGTAGCGCCGCGTTGAAGCGCCCGCCGAAAGCCTGTCGGGGCAAAGCCCGTTATCATAAACGTCAGACGCTTCCCTGTGTTCAGCCTTTCATTTGGATATGACTCAAAACATGGATTTCCTCGCCCACCTTGACGACCTCGCCGTACTGCGCATCGAGGGGGAAGACGCAGCGAATTTCCTTCATACGCAGCTTAGCAACGACATACTCGGGATGTCCGCGGCCGACGCACGTCTGGCCGCCTACTGCAGTCCCAAGGGGCGCATGCTGGGCAACCTTCTCCTTTGGCACGAACACGCCGCTACCGGCGCACTGCTCGCTGCGGTCAAGGCGGATATTACAGAGCCTCTGCTGAAACGCCTGCGCATGTTCGTGTTGCGCGCGAAAGTTCGTCTCGACGTCACCCCTTTGAAGGTCTATGGCGTGAGCACAGCGCCATCCGGTACCGATACGCAACCCTGGCAGGTGGAGCACGCGGCGACCGCCACCACCATTTCCGCACCTATGGTTCCGGGCGGGCCAGTGCGCCACTGGCTCATTTCCGGTGAAGACACCGACGCGGACTCGCTCGCCGCCGAGCGGGGATTGGCCGTAAGGGACCGAGACGCCTGGCAAGTACAGGACATTCAGGCCGGTCTGGGATGGGTTGAACAGGCAAACGTGGAGCTGTTCATTCCCCAGAGCCTGAACTACGACCTGATCGGCGGAGTGAGCTTCACAAAAGGCTGCTACCCGGGACAGGAGGTCGTGGCACGCGCCCACTTCCGAGGAACGGTGAAGCGGCGCGGAATTCCCGGCCATTGTCTTGCGGACAGCCAGCCCGCTCTGTTGGCCGGCATGGATATTTTCGACGCCCAACGACCCGGCGCACCGGCCGGGCGCATCATCAATGCGGCGACATCTTCCAGTTCCGAAGCCGGCGGATGGCATCTTTTCATGGAAGTGAATGTAGCCGACATTGGTCACGCCGACTTCCGCGCCCTATCGCCGGAAGGCCCCGCCATTCGGGTAGGCAGCCTGCCGTATCCGCTCGAAGTGAAGGAATAACGGCGCCCCTCGCGAGGCGCCGCAGGTAGCGAGGCGGCGCCGAACTAGGCCTTGCGTTGGTATAGCTTCAGAATGCTCGAGAAATCCAGCCCGCCGCTGCCGCCCGCGCTGTGCAGCGAATACAGGTTGCGGGCGAGCTCTCCCAGCGGTGTGGATGCACCGGAATGCAAAGCCGCCTCGGCCGCCAATCCGAGGTCCTTCAGCATCAGGTCTACTCCGAATCCGCCGGCGTAACCCTTGGAGGCCGGAACTTCCGGCATGACTTCGGGCCAAGGGTTGTACAACTCCGTCGCCCAGTTGCGGCCGGAGCTCTTCGCAATAATGTTGGACAGCACCTTGGGATCCAAGCCGTTGGCTACGCCCAGGGCGAGCGCTTCCGACGTCCCCGCCATAAGGATGCCCAGCAGCATGTTGTTGCAAATCTTGGCCACTTGCCCGGCACCGGAATCACCGGCATGGAAAATGTTTTTACCCATCTTCTCCAGATAGGGGCGTGCCGCCTCTAGATCGGCGGCCTCTCCGCCCACAATAAAGGTCAGCGTGCCCGCTGCCGCGCCACCCGTGCCCCCTGAAACGGGAGCGTCTATCATGCGCAGGCCGCGTTCCTTAGCAGCGGCAGCCACTTTGCGAGCCGATTCCGGCGCGATCGTGCTGCACTCGATGACGAGCGTGCCCGGCGCGATGCGTTGCAGCAGGCCGTCGTCGCCCAGATACAGCCCTTCGACATGGCGGCTGGCCGGCAACATGGAGATGACGACCTCGGCGTTGTCCACGCACTGCGCCGCCGAGTCCGCACCGGTTGCGCCGGCATCCACCAACGTACGCAGCGCGGTGGCCGACAGATCGAACACCGTCAGTTCGTGCCCCGCCTTCAGTAGGTTCTGCGCCATCGGGCTGCCCATGTTGCCAAGGCCGATAAAGGCTATGCGACTCATTGTCTGTCTCCTGTTTTTGTTCAAGTTTGTGTTCGGCCCGAAGCGCGCCGCTTCAGCTGCCCAGGTCTTCTAGCGGATGCCGATCACCCAACGGCCATGGCGGCTCGAAGAAACGCTCCACCCAGGCGGGCGAGGCCTCTTGCAGCGTGGCCGGATTCCAACGCGGGTTGCGGTCTTTGTCGATCAGCAGCGCGCGGATACCCTCCTGCAAATCCCCCTGTACGCCACAATGCAGCGATGCCACATATTCCTGGCGGAACACGTCGGCAAGCGACAGAAGTCGGGCCCGATCCAGCAACGTGAAGGACAATCGCGCCGAGCCGGGTGATCCCGCCTGGAACGTGGCGGCGCCCTTCTGCATCCAGGGATCGGTATGCGTGGCGAACCCGGCCAAACCTTCGCATACGGATTCGAAACTATGGCCATCGCACGCTTGGCGAATCTCAGCATAATGCCGCTGAAGCGGCCCGGTTTCGTTGATCGCCATGGCGCGCTCGTTCAGCAGCCTGTCAAGCGCCACGGCATTCACATCGGGCTCATCCTGCCACGACGCCGCTCGTACTGCGCCGATGAATTCGGACCACCGTGACGATTCCATAGCGTGATCGGCCACGCCCAGAAATAGGCAATCGGCAGCCCCCAGCTGCGCCCCAGTGAGCGCGAGGAATCGACCGACACCGCCCGGGAGACGGGAGAGCATCCAGGTGCCGCCAACATCGGGAAACAGGCCGATGGTGATCTCCGGCATGGCGAAACGCGTGGTTTCGCTGACCACCCGGTGGCTGGCACCCATCATCAACCCAACTCCGCCGCCCATGACAATGCCGTTGCCCCAGCACACCACCGGCTTCGGATAGTCGTGTATCAGATAATCCAGGCGGTACTCGATGTCGAAGAATCGGCGCGTATACCGGTTGTCCCAGGCGTGGCCCGTCTCGTTGTTGAGTATCGACTCGTAGATGCCATGCAGGTCGCCGCCGGCGCAGAACGCCTTCTCACCGGCGCCCGTCAGAATCACGAAGGCGATGGATGGATCGTTTGCCCAGGCCTGCAACTTGTCGTGCAGCAGTTCGCACATGGGTAGCGACAGACCGTTCAACGTACGGGGGTTGTTCAACGTGGCCACCCCCACCTGCAGGCGACCCGTGGTCAGAACCTCGAACAGCACAGCCTCGCTCATCTTATGTCCACTCCCTTATCTATGATCTGCCGCGCAATGATGACGCGCATGATCTCGTTGGTTCCTTCCAGTATTTGGTGAACCCGAGTGTCGCGCACGAGCCGCTCAAGGGGATAGTCCTTCAGATAACCGTAACCGCCATGCAGCTGTTGCGCGTCCAGGCAGACCTGGAAACCGAGGTCGGTCGCCAGGCGCTTCGCCATGGCGCAATATACGCTCGCCTGGGGATTCTGGGTATCCAGCATGCCGGCGGCCAGCCGCACCATCTGACGCGAGGCGACGATGTGGGTGAGCATGTCGGCCAGCTTGAACTGCAGCGCCTGGAAGGCCGAAAGTGGTTGCGAGAATTGCTGGCGCTCGCTCATATAACGCCGCGCTGCATCGTAGGCACCCTGAGCGGCGCCAACGGAACACGTGGCGATGTTGATGCGACCGCCGTCCAACCCCTTCATGGCGAAAACAAAGCCCTGCCCTTCCTCTCCCAGCAGATTCTCGGCGGGAACCTCCACGTTCTCGAAGGTGATCGGCCGGGTCGACTGACTGTTCCAGCCCATCTTCTCTTCTTTCCGGCCATAGGTGATACCCGGCGTATCGGCAGGCACCACGAACGCAGACACGCCTCGAGGCCCCGGCTCGCCAGTACGCGCCATGACCACCAGCAGGTCGGTGTCGCCGCCGCCAGAGATGAAGGCCTTGGCACCGTTCAACACATAATGGCCGCCGCGCCGTTCCGCGCGAGTCTGTAGGGATGCTGCATCCGACCCGGCACCCGGTTCGGTCAGACAGTACGAAGCCAGCTTTTCGCCGGTGGCCAAGAGCGGCCCCCATTGTTCGCGCACTGACTCGCTCCCCCACGTACCGATCATCCAGGTCGCCATGTTGTGGATGGTCAAAAACGCCGTTGTGGATGGATCCCATGCCGCCATTTCCTCGAACACCAGGGTCGCATCCAGCCGCGGCAGGCCCAGGCCGCCGATGGACTCGGGCGCATACATGGCGCAAAAGCCCAGCTCGCCGGCACGGCGGAAAGCGTCTTTCGGAAAGATTGATTCCGCATCCCAGCGCGCAGCGTTGGGGGCCAGCTCACCCACGGCGAACTCACGGGCAGCTTCCGCGAACGCAAGCTGCTCGTCGCTCAGACGAAAATCCATGATGCTGTCTCCTTGAATCTATTTTTTATTGCGTTCAACCTTAGCGCGCCGCGCCGGTCGCCGCTGTCATGTTCGTGACAATTTCCCCGCCTGTTTGCGCTCACGATGGCGGGCACGCCGGCGGCGCGATTCCATGGGATCGAAAATTAACGGACGATAGACCTCCACCCGATCGCCTTCATGCAAAACCTGATGGGGCGCACAGATGCGGCCATAGACGCCGACGGCAGCCGCGGCGTTGGATAATTCGGGAAAACTTTGCAGCACGCCACTGGCTTCGAGCGCCTGCGCTACCGTGGCGCCTTCGGGAAGCACGACCTGGCGCCGCCAGATGGTCTCGTGCGCGGCATAAAGGACCTCTACCTGCATGCCGGCTACCGCCTCACTCACCGTAGACCGCCTGGGCCCGCTGCGTGAAGGAATCAATAAAACTGGTTGCGATTCGGTTGAAAATCGGCCCCACCACGGCTTCAAGCGCCCGGCTCGAAAACGCATACCGCATGGTGTAGACCACCTTGCAAGCATCTTCGGCCAGCTCGTTGAACTCCCACGCCCCAGTAAGTTCGGAAAACGGCCCATCCACCAGATGGAAGGTAATCAGGCGCGGGTACTCATGGTCGTTTCGAGTGGTGAAGGTCTGCTTCAGCCCGGCGATGCTGATCGTAATGGACGCTTCCATTCCGTGTTCGTCGTGACGGTGTACCACCGTGCCCCCGCACCAGGGCATGAAATCCGGGTAGCGCGCAACGTCTGCCACCAGATCGAACATCTGCTTGCTGCTGTAGGGGACCAAGACGGAGCGCTGTACGGTATGCATCGATACGGGTTAATGGATAGAATGGAATGTTCTGATTTTACCGTCTGCAAGAATAAACGTTCATGAGCATTGTCGAGAACCGCAAAGCCACACACGACTACTTCATCGAGGAGCGCTTCGAAGCCGGGCTCGTCCTTGAAGGGTGGGAGGTGAAGGCCATCCGCGCGGGCCACGTACAGCTCAAGGAAAGCTACATCATCGTGCGCAACGGCGAGATCTTCATTATCGGGATGCACGTCAGCCCACTGCCCACGGCCTCTACGCATATCCGTCCGGAAGCCACTCGTACCCGCAAGCTTCTGCTGCACGCCGAGGAAATCAAGAAGTTGATCGGCAAGACGGAACAGCGCGGCTATACGCTGGTGCCACTGAACCTGCATTACAAGCGGGGCCGCATCAAGCTGGATTTCGGCCTTGGCCGAGGCAAGAAGCTCCACGACAAGCGCGATACCGCGCGCGACAAGGACTGGGCCCGTGAAAAAGAACGCATCATGAAGCACGACACCCGCAATCGGCGTGCCGGCGACTAGAAACAACTACGGTCAGACCAACATTAAAGATTTGGGGTCAGACCACCATTTCATCGAAATGGTGGTCTGACCCCACTATTGCTTCGCTCGGTTCATGGCCCTCGATGCGAGGGCCACCGTCCGAATTAGGCTTGCGCCAGGCGCTGCCAGGTGTCGACGACCGTATCCGGGTTTAGCGACATCGACAGAATGCCTTCGTCGCGCAGCCACAAGGCCAGGTCGAGATGGTCGCTGGGGCCCTGACCGCAGATGCCGACGTACTTGCCCGCCTTCAGGCAAGCCTTGATCGCGCGGCTGAGCATGAACTGCACCGCGGCGTCGCGCTCGTCGAAGTCGGCAGCCAGCAGTTCCATGCCGGAGTCACGATCCAGGCCCAGCGTGAGCTGAGTCATGTCGTTCGAACCGATCGAGAAACCGTCGAAGTACTCGAGGAATTCCTCAGCCAGAATGGCGTTGGACGGCACCTCGCACATCATGATCAGGCGCAGGCCGTTCTCGCCGCGCACCAAGCCGTTGCGCGCCAGAAGTTCAACCACACGACGAGCCTGGTCCACCGTACGTACGAACGGAACCATGATCTCGACGTTGGTCAGGCCCATTTCGTCACGCACCTTCTTGAGGGCTTCGCACTCCATGCGGAAGCATTCCGCGAATTCCTCGGAGATATAGCGCGAGGCACCACGGAAGCCGAGCATGGGGTTTTCTTCCTCGGGCTCGTAGCGGGAGCCGCCGATCAGCTTGCGGTACTCGTTTGACTTGAAGTCCGACAGACGCACGATGACAGGCTTGGGATAGAAAGCCGCGCCCAGTGTTGCGACGCCTTCGGCCAGCTTCTCGACGAAGAAGGCACGCGGGCTGGCATAGCCGCGAGCGGCCGATTCGACTGCGCTCTTGAGCTCAGCGTCGACGTTCGGATAATCGAGCACCGCCTTGGGGTGCACGGCAATGTTGTTGTTGATGATGAATTCCAGGCGAGCCAGGCCGACACCCGCATTAGGAATCTGCGCGAAATCGAAGGCCAGCTGCGGGTTGCCGACGTTCATCATGACCTTCAGGCCGATGTCGGGCATCTCGCCCCAACGCACTTCCTCGATTTCGGTCTCGATCAGCCCGTCGTAGATGCGGCCTTCATCGCCTTCGGCGCAGGACACGGTCACTTCGCGGCCGTTTTCGAGGACGTCGGTAGCGTCGCTGCAGCCCACGACGGCGGGAATACCCAGCTCGCGCGCAATGATGGCCGCGTGGCACGTGCGTCCGCCGCGGTTGGTGACGATGGCGGAGGCCAGCTTCATGACCGGTTCCCAGTTCGGGTCGGTCATGTCCGTGACCAGAATGTCACCCGCCTGGACCTTGTCCATTTCGGAGGCGTCGGCCACTACACGCACCTTGCCGGCGCCGATCTTCTGACCAATCGCGCGACCGGTGACGAGCACGTCGCCCGTGGCCTTGAGGCGGTAGCGTTCCTGCACGTCGTTGGCGCTTTGTTGCGATTTGACGGTTTCAGGGCGCGCCTGAAGGATGTAGATCTTGCCGTCCACGCCGTCGCGGCCCCACTCGATATCCATGGGGCGCTTGTAGTGCTCTTCGATGATGACCGCGTAGCGGGCCAGCTCGATGACTTCGTCGTCGGTCAGCGAATAGCGATTGCGCTCGGACACTGGCACGTCCACCGTGCGCACGGCGTGGCCGGTGCTGCGATCGGTGTCGAATTCCATCTTGATGAGCTTGGAACCGATGCGGCGGCTGATGATCGGGTACTTCTGCGCAGCCAGCGACGGCTTGAAGACGTAGAACTCGTCCGGGTTGACCGCGCCCTGCACCACCGTTTCGCCCAGGCCGTACGAAGACGTGATGAACACCACATCTTTGAAGCCGGATTCGGTGTCAATGGTGAACATGACGCCGGCACTGCCCTTGTCGGAGCGCACCATGCGCTGGACGCCGGCAGAGAGCGCCACTTCGGCGTGGGCGTAGCCTTTGTGTACGCGGTACGAAATGGCCCGGTCGTTGTAGAGCGATGCGAAAACGTAGCGGATCTTCTCGAGCACCTCGTCGATGCCCACCACGTTCAAATAGGTTTCCTGTTGCCCTGCAAAGGAGGCGTCGGGAAGGTCTTCGGCCGTAGCGGAGGAACGGACGGCGAAGGAACCGTTGCCATCGGCGTCGAGTTCGGCGAATGCCTTGCGGATTGCCTGTTCAAACTCGGCGGGAAACGGTGTGTCGACGATCCATTGGCGGATCTCAGAGCCGCATGCGGCCAGTTCCCGGACATCGTCGGGATCGAGCGTCTTGAGACGGTCGGCGATGCGTTGATCGAGCCCCGTGGACTTCAGGAAGTCGCGAAACGCCTGGGCTGTAGTAGCAAAGCCGCCTGGCACGCGCACGCCGGCGCCCGACAGTTGGCTGATCATCTCGCCCAGCGACGCATTCTTGCCGCCGACCGAGTCGACGTCAGTCATGCGCAACTGCTCGAAAGAAACGACATAAGACATAAAAGTCACCTGTGAATGAAAAGAAAGCGTGTTTGCTCAAGGACCGATCAGAGAGTCCATACGGTCACTGAGCAAACCCGCCTTTTCTGCCGCCAAGCCGGTGACGCGAGGGCAGCATCGAACATCTCGAGCTCCCTTAATGTTAATCTTGCCGGATTGTACCGTCTCGGCAGGTCCTGCACCACGATCCATGTCCACCCCCGTCATTGAACGCACCGTGTTTGTCGTTTCCGACAGCACCGGCATCACCGCCGCCACTTTTAGCAACTCGGTCCTCTCGCAATTCGAACAGGTACAGTTCGATACCGTGCGAATCCCCTACCTGGATTCCATGGAGAAAGCCGAGTCCACCGTGGAGCGAATTAACCGCTGCGCGGCGGAACAGAACGCCCCGCCCTTGGTGTTCAGCACGCTGGTGGACCCGGCCATTGCGCAGGTCATCCGCAACGCCCAGTGCATCTTCTTCGACCTATTCGGCACCTTCGTCGAGCACATCGAATCGGCACTGGGGGTGAAGTCCAGTCACTCCGTGGGCCGCTCCCACATGGGCGGGCTCTCGAAGCAATACAACGCCCGCATCGAGGCCATCAACTTCACGCTCGCGCACGACGACGGCCAGTATGTCCGCGGTCTTGAAGAAGCGGACGTCATCCTGATCGGGGTGTCGCGTTGCGGCAAGACGCCCACCAGTCTCTACCTGGCCATGCAATATGCCGTCAAGGCGGCCAACTACCCGCTGATCCCGGAAGACTTCGAGCGCGGCGGCCTGCCCGCCACGCTACAACCCTTCCGCGATAAGCTCTTCGGACTGTCCATACATCCGGGACGCCTGGCCGAAGTGCGCAACGAACGCCGCCCGAACAGCCAATATGCATCGCTCAAACAATGCAGGCACGAAGTGGCGGAGGCCGAACGCCTGATGCGCATGGAGAACATTCCCTGGCTATCCACCACCACGAAGTCGATTGAGGAGATCTCCACCAAGGTCATGACCCAGATCGGCCTGGAACG
>DATGNX010000131.1:0-15563 GCA_035306485.1 Burkholderiaceae bacterium | reverse complement strand
CCCTGTCGAACCCGCAGTCGGAAATCGTCCTTGTGCTGGTAGTCGGCAATTTCGCAGCCCACCAGGTTGCGAAACTTGTCGCCCTCGGTAAGGTCGTCGACCACCAGGATGTCGGTATAACCGCGACGATTCAAGCCACGGACCAGATTGCTGCCGATGAATCCGGCGCCGCCGGTAACCACGATCATGAGAGTTCTCCTGCTGTAACGACTGAGGTACCCAGCTTGCCCACCACGATGCCGCCGGCCCGATTGGCCCAACCAACCGATTCTTCCCAGCTCAGTCCGGCCGCGCGCGCTACGGCGAGTGTCGCCAGAACGGTGTCGCCCGCGCCGGATACATCGAAGACTTCGTGCGCCTGTGCATCGATATGATGCCGTCCCGATCCTGTGAACAGCGTCATGCCCTGTTCAGAGCGCGTGATCAACAATGCCTCAAGCGCCAGCCGCTCGCGCAAGGCCTGCGCGCGGTTTTCGAGATCGGCCTCGTCCTTCCAGGCGCCGACCGCCTGCGACATTTCCAGGCGGTTGGGAGTGATGATCGTAGCCCCTTGGTAACGCGCATAGTCGTGTCCCTTGGGATCCACCAGCACCGGCACACCCGCCTCGCGGCACAGCGCAATGAGCGCCTGCACCTGGGTCAGGCTGCCCTTGGCGTAATCGGACAGCACCACGACATCGCAGCCAGCGATGGCATTGCGCGCACCTTCCATAAGGGCAGTCAAACCGCCGTTATCCGGCTGTTCCTCAAAATCGACACGAAGCAGCTGCTGTTGGCGCCCCATCACGCGCATCTTCAACGTGGTGTGCATGGATGCGTCGACCACCAAGCGAGAATCGATACCTTCCTCTTGAGCGAGCTGACCGATTTTCGCGCCGGCCTCGTCCGTTCCAATGAGGCCCATCAAGACAGCACCCGCGCCCAGCGCCACAATGTTACGCGCAACGTTTGCAGCGCCGCCCAGGCGGTCTTCCCTGCGAGCCACCCGCACAACCGGTACCGGCGCCTCCGGCGAGATTCGATCCACCTCGCCAAACCAATAGCGATCCAGCATGACATCGCCGATCACCAATATCTTCGTTCCACGCGCTCTTTCTGCGGGGAATGCCGTCATTTTATTTCTTCCAGACGCCGAGGTTGATAGGTTTCCCAGGAATTGCAGCCCGGGCACTGCCAATAGAAGTGTCGTGCCTCGAAGCCGCAAACTTGGCAAGCGTAGCGATCCAGCCTCTGGGTGTGGCGGTGGATGATGGAGCGCAGCAAACTGAAATCCGCCCCAGCGGCGATCTCCAGCGCGGCGGAAGGCGAAACCGGTGCGCCCGCGGCACCGCCCTTCAGCGATTCGGCATATTCGTTAAACGGAGAGTCGCCAGCAGCCAGTTCGACTTCAAGGAGGCGGTCCAAGCCGAGCATGGACGGCTGGGCGCGCAGCGCTTCACGGGCAAAGGCCCACGCGGGACGATGTCCCTGCTGAGTGCGGATCTCCCGGAACAACACATTGAAGACATCCAACGACGGGTGGCGCGCATAGTGGTCGCGCAATAGCTGCAGGCCTTCCGCCCCCTGCCCCAGCTTGCGATGGGATTCCAGGATGTCGGCGGCAACCAGGCTGGCATACGCAGGAGCGATATTCAGAACGGAGGTCAGGTACTTGCGCTCGCCCTCCGCATTGCCCTGCATGGCGGCCAGCCGTGCGCGCAGGATGGCGATGCGCACCTCGGATGCGGCGCTGCCGTCACCCTTGCGCAGCTCGCGAGCTGCGTTATCGGCGGCATCCAGCGCGGCTTCTGCCGCCACCAGGTCGGCCGGCTTGGAGCTCATGGCGGCGAGCGCCATCTCGCAGTGGTAGTGGACCAGTTGCGGGACGGGCTCGTCCACCAACCCACGCAGACGCTTCACGGCATCCACAGCGCGAGGCCAGTCGTGTTCCGATTCATAGATGCGGATCAACGCCCGCACAGCCGGTACGGCGTAGCGGGTGTCCAATACGGCTTCGTAGGCGGCCTCCGCCCGATCAAGCATGCCGGCCTTCAGGAAGTCCTGCGCCAGCTCGTGCTGAGCCGCCTCACGGTCGGCCTGAGGAAGATCGGATCGGGAAAGCAGGCTTTGGTGTACACGAATGGCACGTTCCATTTCGCCGCGGCGACGAAACAGGCTCCCCAACGCAAAATGCAGCTCGGTGGTTTCCGGATCGAGCTTGGCGACCTCCACGAAGGCGTCGATGGCCCGGTCTGGCTCTTCGTTAAGAAGAAAATTCAGGCCCTTGAAATAGGAATTCGGCAAAGAGCGCGTCTCGGACAGCATCTGCCGGAAATCGACCCGGGCGGCGATCCAGCCCAGCCCGAACAGTAGCGGCATGAATATGAGCCACCAAGTTTGAAAATCCACGTTCGTCCTCTATGTTGCGGCAATACTTGCGTTACGGCGGAACCTTATAGCGGCGCGAGCGGCGCGACGGTTTCCGGGGCGACGGCGGCTTCGCGAGGCGCCGCCGGCTGCCGTTGCCTTTCTTCGAGGCGGGCCAGCTCGCGACGCAGGCGCGCGGCTTCGCGGCGGCGGCGGACGATGGCCGGCGCCGTAATCAGCAAGCCAAACACTGCGCCCAGGACGAACGTCACCAGCATGACGACGATCAGCGGTACGTCCGAAATGACGTGATCGGCGAAGAAGCTGACGTCGACCGGCCCCGTATTCTTCAAGGCGAACAACAGGACGACAACGAATACAACCAGCCGCAGGATCCAGACCAGATACCGCATACGAAACTCCAGGGATGCAGAACGGCTCAATTGTACGGGGAAATGCGAGCCGGATAACGGAAAAGCCCCCGTTCATGAGTCACCCGGCCTAGGGGATGAAACATGAACGGGGGCTTTTCTAGCCGTCGGCATCTTTCGACGCCGCCGACGACGCCCTACGCTACCCCGAAAGCCGGTGTATGCGCGGGGCGAGTCAGGTCAACAGTTGATGATGTGGCGATCAAGATCCGGCGGAGTCGTGAAGCTGGACTCGTTGGCCGGATCATTCCGCGAGGCGGAGTCGACGCGCTCGCGCAATTCCTTGCCCGCCTTGAAGTGTGGCACCTGTTTTCCAGGCACCATCACTTTCTCGCCGGATTTCGGATTGCGACCAATGCGCGGTGACCGAGCCGACAACGAAAAGCTGCCGAAACCGCGGATCTCGATGCGCTGACCCGACGCAAGCGCCTGGGTCATCGCCTCGAGCATGGTCTTGACCGCAATATCGGTGTCGCGAACTGCCAGCTGCGGGTAGCGGCCGGCAAGTATCGCAATCAACTCGGACTTGGTCACGCCATCAACCGTCGTCGCGTGCCTGGTCCAGCTTGGCCTTCAGCAGCGCACCGAGGTTGGTGGTGCCGGAGGATGCGCTGGCTTCGGACATGCGCTGGATCGTGCTGGCGGTCTCGGCGTTGTCGCGTGCCTTGATCGACAGCTGGATCGAACGCGTCTTGCGATCAACGTTCAGGATCATGGCTTCGATTTCCTGGCCGGCGCTCAGAACAGCGGTTGCGTCTTCGACGCGACCAGCCGAGATTTCGGAGGCGCGCAGGTAGCCTTCGACGTCGACCGACAGGGTCACGACAGCACCCTTGGGCTCAACCGACTTCACGACGCCCGGAACCACGACACCCTTGTCATAGGTAGCGACGTAGTTGTTGAAGGGGTCGCCTTCCAGCTGCTTCACGCCCAGGGAGATACGCTCCTTGTCGGTATCGATGGCCAGAACCACGGCATCGATCTCGTCGCCCTTCTTGTAGTTGCGAACGGCTTCTTCGCCGGACTCGCTCCAGGACAGGTCGGACAAGTGCACCAGGCCGTCGATGCCGCCAGGCAGACCGACGAACACACCGAAGTCGGTGATCGACTTGATCGCGCCGTGAACCTTGTCGCCGCGCTTGAAGTTGATCGAGAACTCTTCCCACGGATTCTGACGGCACTGCTTCATGCCCAGCGAAATACGACGACGGTCTTCGTCGATTTCCAGAACCATGACTTCGACTTCTTCGCCCAGGGTCACGACCTTGCGCGGATCGACGTTCTTGTTGGTCCAGTCCATTTCGGAAACGTGCACCAGACCTTCGATACCGTCTTCGACTTCAACGAACGCACCGTAGTCGGTGAGGTTGGTGACCTTGCCGAACAGGCGGGTGCCTTGCGGGTAGCGACGAGCCAGGCCGATCCAGGGATCTTCGCCCAGTTGCTTGACGCCCAGGGAGACGCGGCTCTTTTCCTGGTCGAACTTGAGAACCTTGGCCTCGACTTCCTGGCCCACTTGCAGGACTTCGGAAGGATGGCGGACACGGCGCCATGCCATGTCGGTAATGTGCAGCAGGCCGTCGATACCGCCGAGGTCGACGAACGCACCGTAGTCGGTGATGTTCTTGACGATACCCTTGACGATGGCACCTTCGTGCAGGGTCTCGAGCAGCTTCTGGCGCTCTTCGCCCATGCTGGCTTCCAGCACGGCGCGACGCGACAACACAACGTTGTTGCGCTTACGGTCGAGCTTGATGACCTTGAATTCGAGGGTCTTGCCTTCGTACGGCGTGGTGTCCTTGACGGGACGCAGGTCCACCAACGAACCGGGCAGGAACGCACGGATCGCGTTGGTCATGACGGTCAGGCCGCCCTTCACCTTGCCGGTGATGGTGCCGGTGACCAGTTCGCCGGACTCGAGCGCTTGCTCGAGCTGCAGCCAGGCCGAGAGGCGCTTGGCGCGGTCGCGCGACAGGATGGTGTCGCCGTAGCCGTTCTCGAGCGAGTCGATGGCCACGGAAACGAAGTCACCTGCTTCGACTTCCAGTTCGCCCTGGTCGTTCAGGAATTCTTCGAGAGGGATGAGTGCTTCAGACTTCAGGCCGGCATTGACGACGACGAAGTTGTGGTCGATACGCACGACTTCAGCCGAAATCACCTCACCGGACTTCATGTCCTGGGTTTTGACGCTTTCGTTGAAAAGGTCGGCAAAGCTTTCGCCGCCCAGTGCGGCTTCAAGGTTGATGGTGGACATTAGCGATCCATTGGCCGGAATTGGCCAGTAAACACACCGGGTCGCCCCAGTGGAGTTGATGAAAATCGCCTTCAGGTGCAGCCGGCGTTGCCGGCCTTCACGTGCCTGAAGGCGCCTCGGAGGCCCGATTGCCTCCTTTTTTCGACCAAAGGTCGAGTACTGCCTTAACTGTCTGGTCGATACTCAAACCGGACGAATCCACTTGAACTGCGTCGTGTGCAGCCACTAGCGGTGCGCTCGCCCGATTGCGGTCGCGCGTATCGCGCACCCGCATATCGTCCAAAAGGTCGGTTAGATTAACAGAAAAACCCTTTTCCTTCAACTGCTTATAGCGCCTTTTCGCCCTCGCCTCGACGTCGGCCACCAGGAATATCTTGAGCGGCGCATCGGGAAATACGACGGTGCCCATATCGCGCCCATCCGCCACGAGCCCGGGCATTTTCCGAAAATCGCGCTGGCGTTGCAGCAAGGCATCGCGCACCGGCTGATACGCCGCAATGCGGGATGCAAGATTTCCGATATGTTCTTCCCGGATCACGCCCGAAACATCTTCGCCGTTCACCAGGATGCGGCCTCCCTGGAAGACAACGTCCAGGTCGCGCGCCACGGCCGCCACGGCGTCAACATCGTCGGCATTGCATCCCGAGCGCAATACGCCCAGCGCCGTAAGGCGATACAAGGCCCCGCTGTCCAGCACCGCCCAGCCCAGATGTTCGGCCACCCGGCAGGCGATCGTTCCTTTTCCGGAGGCCGTCGGGCCGTCTATGGTGATGACCGGGGCCTGGGACATGTCGTTCATGGTTGCACCAGCGTCTGGTAAACCTCGAAGTATTCTGGAAAGGTCTTGCCGACGCAAGCGGGATCCAGAATCGTTATGGGCTGTCCGCCGAAGGCCGCGAGTGAAAAACACATGGCCATTCGATGGTCGTCGTATGTGGCGATGCTCGCGCTGCGCCAGCCGCCTTCCGGGATGGGATGTACCCGTAGCCAATCGGGTCCGGACTCGACTTGCGCACCCAGCTTGGACAGTTCGGTGTGCATGGCATCGATGCGGTCCGTTTCCTTAACGCGCCAGCTGCCGATATTGCGTAGCAGGCAGGGTCCGTCCGCATACAAAGCCAGCGCGGCCGCCGTCATGGCGGCATCCGGAATCAGGTTGAAGTCCAGGTCAAAGGCACGCAGACGTTCGCCGGCTGCAACCTTAAGGCCGGTGACTTCCATGGAAGTCGCGTCCATCGTGATCTGCGCTCCCATGGCGCGAATCACGTCCGCGAAGGCCATGTCACCCTGTATGCTCTCGCTGCCCGCGCCCTCGATGCGCAGCGGCCCACCACCGATCGCGCCCAGGGCCATAAAGTACGAAGCGGACGAAGCATCGCCTTCGATCGTATATTCGCCCGGAGAACGGTAGGTAGCGCCCGCAGGAATGATGAAGCGCTGCCATCCGTCGCGCGTCACGCGCACGCCGAAGCGCTCCATCAGATTCAGGGTGATCAGAATATATGGGCGCGAGATAAGCTCACCGTCAACTTCGATGACGACGTCGGTCTGTGCCGGCCCGGCCAGCAAGGGCGCCGCCATGAGCAAGGCAGTCAAAAACTGGCTGGAGACGCTACCCTTAATACGCACCGGCTGGTCTACCCGCAGCGCCCCTTGTCCGATACGCAGTGGCGGATAGCCAAGGTTACCCAGATACTCGACTTCGGCGCCCAGCATGTGTAAGGCGTCCACTAGGTCACCGATTGGGCGTTCATGCATACGTGGCACACCGGACAGGCGATAGTCGCCTCCCAGCACCGCCAACGCGGCAGTCAACGGCCGAAATGCCGTCCCGGCATTGCCCAGGAAAATTTCTGCGCTGTTCACAGGAAAGCGCGACACACCCTGGACTGCAAGACGGCCTTCGCCCCCGTCTTCAAGCGCGACACCCAGCGTACGCAAAGCCTGCAACATGACCCGCGTATCGTCGGAATCAAGCAGACCATGCAGCTGTGTGCGCCCCTCAGCCAATGCGGCCAGCAGCAGCACACGATTTGAAATGCTCTTCGAGCCGGGCAGCGTCATGCGCCCACTCGCTCGGGTTACGGGTCCCAGCACAAGCTGGTCAGGTCGATTCATTGTCATTTGAGTCCGCTCCGGCTACCCCAGAATCGCCGCGCCAAGGCGGCCCGTTCCAGGAAGTCGTGAAGCTGTTCGCCGTCGCCCGTCGCCAATGCCAGTTCGGCGCGGTCCAGAGCCTTGCGGACCTCCGCGATCTCAGACAACACGGCATTCCGATTGGCGAGGAATATATCTCGCCAGATTTCAGGCGAACCCGCCGCAATGCGGGTGAAGTCACGAAAACCGCTACCGGCCAGTTCCATGCGCAAGCCGCTGTCGTCCGCGGTGGCCACTTGCCACATATAGACGGCCGACAAAAAGTGAGGAACGTGGCTGACGGAGGCCAGAACCGTATCGTGCGTATCCGGCTCCATGACGACCACGCGCGCGCCACACGCTTCCCATAGCTTCGTAGCGCGGCGACGCGCGTGCGCATCGTTCTCGTCTAGGGGTGTCAGAACGACGGTGCGACCTTGGTAAAGATCGGCCTCGGCGGCGGCGGGGCCGGTTTTTTCGGCACCCGCGATGGGGTGGCCCGGCACGAACTGGCCGATACGATCGCCCAACGCGGCGCGCGCGGCCTGCACAACGTCTACCTTGGTGCTGCCGGCATCGGTGATCAGGGTGTCATGCCGCAAATGAGGCAGCATGGTTTCCAGCGCGGCTTGCGTGCTTCCAACCGGTAGAGACAGGAAAATAATATCGGCCTGTTCGGCTGCGGCTTGGAGCGTGGCCTCGGCATCGATCAGCCCAAGCTCAATCGCATGCTGTAAGGACTTGCGATTCCGCCCCACACCCAGCACGCGCCCCACTGCGCCTGCGCGACGCAGCGCCGCTGCGAAGGAGCCGCCAATGAGCCCCACACCGACGACGGCGAGCACAGGCAGGGCCGCACTATCGGCCGTCTGTTTTGGATCGTGCATGGCGACCCCTTATTGGCGGGGATAGGAACCCAGCTCCTTGAAGAAGGCGACTTCCTTCTTCAGATCGCTGAGGGCCTTTGCCACCTTGGGATCATTGCGATGGCCCAGCATGTCCACGTAGAAATAGTATTCCCACTGCCCCGTGCGCGCGGGACGCGACTCGAAGCGCGTCATGGAAACGCCGTTGCCGGCCAGCGGAGCCAGCATGCTGTAGACAGCACCTGCCCGGTTCGGAACGGCCAGAATGATACTGGTCTGGTCGTCGCCAGTAGGCAGCGTTTCGAGCCTGCCGACGGCGAGAAAACGGGTACGATTCTGCGGGTCGTCCTGGATACCCGAAGCCACCGCCTGAAGATCCCAGGCGTGGGCAGCGTAATCGCCGGCAATGGCCGCGACAGTCGGGTCCTGCGAGGCCTGGCGAGCGGCTTCGCTGTTGCTCGCGGCCGCATCGAGCGGCAGCAATGGATAGTTGCGCATGAGCCAGCCGCGGCACTGCGCCAGCGCTTGCGGATGCGCCACAATGCGCGTGACGCCTTCCATGTTCCCGGATCGGGTCAGCAGATTGTGATGAATCTTGATGGACCGCTCGCCAATAATCTTCAAGGGCGAATTCAGCAATAGGTCCAGCGTTCGATTGACGGCGCCTTCCGTAGAGTTCTCCACGGGCACCACTCCCACGTCGGCTTGGCCGGCCTCCACGGACCGGAAGACTTCGTCGAAAGAGTCGCAACGCACCGACTCAATGGCATGGCCGAAATGCTCGAATGCCGCTTGCTCGGAAAAAGAACCTTGGGGACCCAGATAGGCCACGCTCAGCACGCTTTCCAGCCCGCGACAGGTGGAGATGATCTGGGTCCACACCGCATCGATCGCTTCGGCAGTAAAAGGCCCGGGATTCTTTGCCTGCAAGGCCCGAATGATCGTGGCTTCGCGCTCGGGCTTGAGCACCGGACCGTCCACATCGAATTCTTTCTTGATGTCGCCGACGGCCTGGGCCGCACGGGCCCGCTCGTTCAGCAGCTCGAGTATCTGTTCGTCGATCGCATCGATGCGCTGACGCAGGGGCTGCAAGCGCGCGAGCAAGGTGTTATCCATATTGTCGTTCGAAATCCTGCATGAAGGAGACAAGCGCCTGAACGGCCTCGTATGGCACCGCATTGTAGATGGAGGCGCGCATGCCGCCCACGCTCTTGTGCCCCCTGAGCTGCATCAGGCCGCGTGCTTCGGCCTCGGCCAGGAACTGTGCATTCAAGGATTCGTCCTTCAGGAAGAAGGAAACATTCATGCGCGAGCGTACGGGCTCATGCACCCGACACTCGTAGAATTCGGATGCGTCCAGCACGGCATAAAGCGCTTCGGCCTTGCGAATGTTCTCGGCTTCCATGGCGGCCACGCCACCACGGCGCTTCAACCACTTGAACACCAGGCCGGCAATGTAAATGGCGTAAGTGGGCGGCGTGTTGAACATGGAACCCGCTGCCGCCACGTTCGCATAGTCGAACACGGATGGGCATACCGGCAAGGCGTGGCCGATCAGGTCCTTGCGCACGATCGTGATCGTGGCACCCGCGGGGCCGGCGTTCTTCTGAGCGCCTGCGTACACCATGCCGACTTTCGAGAAGTCGATCGGTCGCGACAGGATGTGGGACGAAACGTCCACTACTAGGGGCACATCGGGCGCGCCGACATCCGCCATGCGCGGCCACTCCGCGAACTCCACACCACTGATGGTTTCGTTGCTGCACAGGTGCAGATAGGCGGCATCTTTCCGAACGCGCCACGTATCGGGCGTGGGAAACCAGCTCCACGCCGCCTGCGATTTGCCGTCGATCACCGTGTCGGTGCCGCTTTCCGCTGCTACGGCGATATCCCCGTAGCGCTGAGCTTCCTTGTAGGACTTCGTCGACCAGATGCCGGTCACGATGTAGTCGGCTTTCCCGGCACCGTTACGGCCGATGAGGTTCAGGGGGATGATCGCGTTTTGCGCCGTGGCACCGCCCTGCATGAAGAGGATCTCGAAATCTTCGGGAACTGCGAGCAGCTCCCGAAGATCAGCGATGGTTTCTTCATAGATGCGCGTGAAATGCTTGCCACGGTGGCTCATCTCCATGACGGACATGCCACTGCCCTGCCAATCGGTCATTTCGCTGGCCGCCTGCTCAAGTACTTCCAGCGGCAAAGCGGAGGGACCCGCGGAAAAGTTCCAGGGACGGGCACCCGGCTTCAGCCCGGACGTCGCCCGGGCCGCCTCTTGTGCTTCATTCCGTGCAAGCTCACTGCCTGCGCTCATGTTCATTCTTCATCCCCTGGCAGGCCCTCGGCGTCCGATGCCGGGGCATCTTGATTCTGTTCGTCAGTCGGTGCGTCGGAATTGCCCGCTTCCGTTTCGCCGCCCTCGCCGGCCGGCGTCTCGGAAATCACCAGGACTTCCTCGGGCTCGTCGTCGGCATCGCTTTCCACCACACGACGCACGCCGGACAAGCTGCTGCCGTCGTCCACGCTGATCAGGGTCACCCCTTGCGTGGCGCGACCCATTTCGCGGATCTCGGACACACGGGTACGGACCAGCACGCCACCCGTGGTGATGAGCATAATTTCGTCGTCGGGCTCGACCAGTACCGCTCCGACCACCTTGCCATTGCGAGCGGAGGTCTGAATGGCGATCATGCCCTTCGTACCCCGACCATGGCGGGTGTATTCGGTAATAGGAGTACGCTTGCCGAAGCCGTTTTCCGTGGCCGTAAGCACGCTCTTGGACTCGTCGTCAGCCACAAGCAACGAAATAACGGTTTGCCCGTCTTCCAGAGTCATGCCGCGGACGCCGCGAGCGGGTCGTCCCATCGGGCGGACGTCGTTTTCATCGAAGCGCACGGCCTTACCGGCATCGGAGAACAGCATGATGTCGTGCTGACCCCGAGTGAGGTCGGCGCCGATCAGGAAGTCGCCCTCGTCCAGCGCCACGGCGATAATGCCGGCCTTGCGCGGATTGGAGAAATCGGAAAGCGGCGTCTTCTTGACCACGCCTCGCGACGTCGCCATGAAAACGTACTGGTCTTCGCTGAATTCCTTCACATTCAGGACGACCGTGATCTTCTCGCCGTCTGCCAGCGGGAACATGTTCACGATCGGTCGCCCACGGGAGTTACGGGAGCCGGACGGCACTTCCCATACCTTCAGCCAGTAGACGCGGCCGCGATCAGAGAAACACAGCAGGAAGTCGTGCGTATTCGCGATGAACAGCTGATCGATCCAGTCGTCTTCCTTCATGGCGGTAGCTTGCTTGCCCCGCCCGCCGCGCCGCTGAGAACGGTATTCAGACAGCGGCTGGCTCTTGATATAGCCTGTGTGCGACAAGGTCACGACCATGTCCATGGGCGTGATGAGATCCTCGGTGTCGATCTCGGACGCATTGTGCTCAATGATGGAGCGGCGGATGTCCTTGGCGCCGACGGAATATTCCTGCTTGAGCGCCTGCAGTTCGTCCACGATGATCTGGGTGATACGCTCGGGGCGAGCCAGGATGTCCAGCAGGTCGGCAATCGTTGCCATGATGTCGCGGTACTCGCCCACGATCTTGTCCTGCTCCAGGCCGGTGAGGCGCTGCAGGCGCATGTTCAGGATTTCCTGAGCCTGCACGTCGCTCAGAC
The DNA here is from genome assembly GCA_035306485.1 of Burkholderiaceae bacterium. Classification (GTDB taxonomy): domain Bacteria; phylum Pseudomonadota; class Gammaproteobacteria; order Burkholderiales; family Burkholderiaceae_B; genus Yanghanlia. The sequence goes on along the minus strand of DATGNX010000131.1, from coordinate 3,862 downwards.
GGTACATGCCGTCTTCCTGCAGGCCGAACCCCGGCGCCAGCGATTCCGGCCGGTAAGCCGCGCGGCCACCGACGGTTTCGCTTTCGTCTGCACGCTGGAGCATTTCGCGCACCAGGGAGGAATCCCAGCTGCGCGCCATGAGTTCCTGCCGTGCCACCGGTGGCGTCGGCGCTGCCTTGATGATCGCTATGAAGTCGTCAATGTTGGCCAGCGCGACAGCCAGGCCTTCCAGCACGTGGCCGCGCTCCCGGGCCTTGCGCAGCTGGAACACCGTGCGACGGGTCACCACTTCACGACGGTGGAACAGGAAGTACTCCACCATCTGCTTCAAATTCAGCAGGCGAGGCTGGCCGTCGACCAGCGCCACCAGGTTCATGCCGAACGTATCTTGAAGCTGCGTATTCTTATATAGGTTGTTCAGAACGACTTCCGGCACTTCGCCACGCTTGAGCTCGATCACGAGCCGCATGCCGTCCTTGTCGGACTCGTCGCGAATATCGGAAATGCCTTCGATGCGCTTCTCGTTGACGAGTTCAGCGATCTTTTCCTGCAGCGTCTTCTTATTGACCTGGTAAGGCAGCGAATCGACCACAATCGCCTGGCGATTGCCGCGATCGATGTCCTCGAAGTGGGTCGTGGCGCGCATGACCACCCTGCCCCGACCGGTGCGATAGCCTTCGCGCACGCCGGACATGCCATAGATGATGCCGCCGGTAGGAAAGTCGGGCGCCGGAATGACTTCCATTAGTTCGTCGACGCTGCACTCGGGATTGCGCAAACAATATAGGCAGCCATCCACCACCTCGGCGAGGTTGTGTGGCGGAATATTGGTGGCCATACCGACAGCAATGCCGGAACTGCCGTTGACCAGCAGATTGGGCAGGCGCGACGGAAGCAGCAGCGGTTCTTGTTCGCTACCGTCATAGTTAGGACCGAAATCTACGGTTTCCTGGTCGATATCTGCCAGGAGCTCGTGGGCGATCTTTGCCAGGCGCACTTCGGTGTAACGCATGGCGGCGGCGCTATCGCCGTCGATCGAGCCGAAGTTACCTTGGCCGTCGACCAACATGTAGCGCAGCGAAAAATCCTGCGCCATGCGGACGATGGTCTCGTAGACGGCCGAATCACCGTGAGGGTGATACTTACCAATGACGTCACCGACGATACGTGCCGACTTCTTGTAAGGCCGATTCCAGTCGTTGTTCAACTCGTGCATGGCGAAAAGCACACGCCGGTGCACAGGCTTGAGGCCGTCCCGTACATCTGGAAGAGCGCGCCCCACGATCACGCTCATTGCGTAATCGAGGTAGCTGCGCCGCATTTCTTCTTCTAGCGATATCGGGAGCGTTTCCTTGGCGAAGGAATCCATGGAGCTTGAGTCTCTTTATCGTGAAAACAACACAACGGCCGCACGCGGGCGAATGGTAGATTCTAGCATCTGCAGGCTCCATTCTTGCTTCCGGGCCAGTGTGGGGGGCGGTAGAAACGCGTTTGAGGAATCCCCGGTGGCCCCTTTTCCTGTTGTCGAAAACCAACAAGTTGCCCATTCTTCCCGGATAAATCCGTCCTTCTGGCGCGGTTCCCCCAGGAAGGCTGAAACAATGAAGACGAAATGCCGTAAGATTCGGCCTAACACGCATGAAACCCAGCGCAATTCTTTGATCACATCATCGCGTTGCTATACTGGCTCCGTTTTCTTGATATGCGGCGGGGGTTCGCTGCGGTCACTTACCAGCATTAAGCTCAAACGAGGAGAAACATGAACAAACCCTCCAAAATCGCATTGGCACTCGCTATCGCAGCCGCTACGGCGTCGGGTGCAGTTTCCGCACAGACCGTCGATAACTGGCGTAACCCGTTCGGCGACGTCTGGATGAACGGAACGAACGAACTGTGCTGGCGCAACAACTTCTGGACGCCCGCTACCGGCGTTCCTGGTTGCGACGGCGTACCCGTTGCTCAGGCTCCTGTCGTGGCCCCCACCGCCAGCAAGGTTGTCCTGAACGCTGACACGTTCTTCGACTTCGACAAAGACACCCTGAAGCCGGAAGGCCGTCAGGTGCTGGATCAAGTTGCCGCTCAAGTCGACACCCTGAACCTGGAAACCCTGATCGCTGTGGGTCACACCGACTCCATCGGTAGCGAGCAGTACAACCAAGGTCTGTCCGAGCGCCGCGCCAACTCCGTGAAGAACTACCTGGTTGGCAAGGGCATCGCTGCTGACCGTATCTACACGGAAGGCAAGGGCGAGACCAGCCCCATCGCTTCCAACGCTACTCGCGAAGGCCGCGCACAGAACCGTCGCGTGGAAATCGAGATCGTCGGTACGCGCAAGTAATCACGGTGCCGCATTCTGTGCGGCATTCATGACTACAATAAGGGCTCCGCTATGCGGGGCCCTTATCATTTGCAGGCCCGGGCCGGTGTGAACATCCCCGGGGGCCGTACGTCGAAGGCAACAACATGACCGTCACCGCTCAAACGCCCGATCGCAACCGCAACGCCGATCAGGCCGAACTCGATAAATTCAGCGCCCTAGCCTCACGTTGGTGGGATCCCGAAAGCGAATTCAAGCCCTTGCATGCCATCAACCCGCTGCGTCTGGGCTGGATACGCCAGCACACCGGGCCGCTAGCGGGCAAGAAGATACTGGATGTCGGCTGCGGCGGCGGCATACTCTCAGAGAGCATGGCCCGCGAAGACGCCGAGGTCACGGGCATCGATCTGGCCGAAAAATCCCTGAAAGTGGCCCGTCTGCATGGGCTCGAATCTGGCATCAAGGTCGATTACCAGCACATCAGCGCTGAAGAGATGGCGCAGCGTCATCCGGAAAGCTTCGACGTTGTCACCTGCATGGAAATGCTGGAGCACGTCCCCGATCCCGGCTCCATCGTGCGCGCCTGCGCCGATATGGTCAAACCGGGCGGCTGGGTGTTCTTCTCCACCATCAATCGCAACCCTAAATCGTTCCTCTTCGCCATTATTGGCGCGGAATACCTCCTGCGCCTGCTCCCCCGCGGTACGCACAACTTCGAGAGCTTCATCAAACCCAGCGAGCTTACCGCCGCGGTGCGGGAGGCGGGCTTATCGGCGCATGCGTTTGCCGGCATGGAGTACAACCCATTAACCCAGACCTACTCCATTTCAGGGGACACCTCGGTGAACTACCTACTGGCCACGCGCAAAGAGGCAGCCCGATGAACAAGCTGGTTTTGTTCGACTTCGACGGCACTCTCGCAGACACCGCGCCCGACCTCGGTGCGGCGGCAAACGTATTGCGCACTCGCCGGGGGTTGCCCGAGCTTCCTCTTGAGAGTTACCGGGAATACGCTTCGCACGGCGCCCGCGGCCTGCTGAAACGGGCCTTGGATATGACGCCCGAACACAGCGAATACGAGGCGGCCCGCGATGAATTCCTGACGGAATACGAACAGGGGATGACGAACCTGACCACGCTATTCCCTGGCATCAAGGAGTTGCTGCAAGGCTTGCAAGAGAATGGCTACACCTGGGGCATCGTCACCAACAAGGTGGAATACCTGGCCGTACCGCTGGTGGTGCATCTAGGCCTGTATCGTCACTGCGCCATCACTGTTGGCGGCGACACCACTCCGCACCCGAAGCCCCACCCCGCTCCACTGCTGCACGCTGCGGAGAAGACGGGGTTCGCGCCGGGCGACGCCATCTACATTGGCGACGACCAGCGCGACATCGTGGCGGGTCAGGCGGCCGGCATGGCGACGGTTGTCGCCGCTTACGGCTATTGCGGCAACGACACCGCCCTAAATTCATGGAACGCCACGGCCATCGCTGAACAGCCCGAACAGCTCTGGGGCGTCATCGAAAGCTGGGCGCGCGGCTA
>DATGNX010000130.1:0-26109 GCA_035306485.1 Burkholderiaceae bacterium | reverse complement strand
ATTGGAGGCATTGACCTTGGTGTGCAGGATGAAGCGTGCCAGCTCCTCGCCCACCTTGGGTACCTTGCTTTCAATAACGTAGGCGCTCACCGTAGGGATCGCGATGATCGCCAGCAGCAGCACGATCGCCATCACGACGGAGACTTCCACGAGTGAAAAACCAGCCTGCGCCGACTCCATTGTGTTCGTGCGCCGGGCATGTGTACTGCGCTGCTCTTGCCGGGCGTGCGAACTATACGAAGTATGCGAACTATACGAAGTATGCGAACTATGCGAACTATGCGAACTATGCGAAGTATGCGGACTATGCGAACTATGCGGAATATACGGACTATGCGGCATCTGTGAAGTATGCCAACCATTCGGTCCCCGCATATCGGTTCCGACGTACTTTAAACGTATATCCATCGTTTATCCCTCCTTGCAGACTGCGGGTTCGATCAATGTCCAGCCGCGCCGTATCGATTCCCGATGCAACGATGCCGAACGCCTATTGGCTGGCATGGAACAATGCCAGCGCACGACGCAGGTCGTCGATCGCGCTGTAATGCCACAGACCGACCGTGAGCACGCCCGACACTGCGGTCAGCAGCAGGCTCCAGCGCAATACGGCCGCCTGCCGCGCCACGGTGACGAGGACGTGCCGCTCCACCCAGGCAGCACACTGCCGCAACCCTTCCACCAGGCCGCCGGCGGCAATCATGTCATCCAGGTACCAGAGCTGCGGCGGGTCCAGCAGACCCGTATCGAAGACGGCGGCATCGGAGCGGCCCGCGTCAGCGCGAGCCAGCATGGCCTCCACGTGCCAGGCCAACCATGGCGTGGCACCCGCCAGCTGGAGCGACAGCGCCATGCGCAGGCGGGTCGTTCCATGTTCGTCCTTGCCCAACGCCACGGCGAGCAAGGTCAGGAAGCGCAGCGCCTGCACTTGCCGATAGATGCGCCACGGACCGAAGGCGTCGATCAGCTTGCGAAAGCGGCCCGCATAGCGCTCGAAGGACCATGCCAGCCCACATGTGGCCGCGATGAGACAGACGGCCAGTAGCGGCCAGGTGCGCCCCACCAGCTCCGCGAACTCGAAGAGCGAGCGCGCGGAGCGGCCGTGATATTCCGGAGGAATCATGGAAAACGTCTCTTGCAGACGAGGCACGGTGAACCATGGCACCGACAGCGCCGTCAGCACCAGGATGCCCATCGCCAGGATCGCCGTGACCAGAGACGCTCTCAGGATGTCGCCCGCGGATTCGAGCACCCCCAGTACACGGGACATCTCGCCCAGCGTAGCGATGAGCGTCTCGTTGCCCCGATCCTGAGCACTTCGCAGCACGGCCAGCTCGGCAATCGGAAACACCCCGAACCAGGTGGCGTACAGGTCGCCGCCTGCGGCCTGGAAGAGCTGCAGCCAGCGGTGTGAGAGCCGCCCACGAGGCGAGGTAAGGCCATAGCGTTCGGCGTCCGCCGCAAAGATGTGCTTCAGCGTGCGCGAACCCCGCGTGCCTTCCAGCAAAGCGGATAAGTAGTCGTAGTATCGACGGCGTTCACGGTTGAAGCGAAAGGCATCCAGCCACTCGCGCAAGGCGGGCCATGATGCGTACATGAGCAGGCTCATACCCGGGGCGCCCCTTTAGCGGCGGCCCGCAGCGCGACCTCGGTCTCGAAGGAATGGAAGCGCTGTTCGATGTCGTGAGGATCGAAGATGCCGCTGTAGGCCTTGACCATGGCGGTATCCATGGCGGTACGATCCGGTGCCGGAACCGGCCCACGGCCACGATCTCGCACCCATTCCAGCAAGCCGGCGAGCAGCCGGGGGTCGATCATCTCGGCTGCCACGGAGCGGCCGTCATAACCGGATAGTTCGGCCAGGCCTTGTTTCCGACAACGGGAACAGCCCGCGAAATTACGACGCCTCAGGCCCTCCGCGGGGCCGGGAAACAGGGCTTCAAGCTGCTTCAGTTTGCGAATAGCTTCCTGATTCGACGCAGCCGCGTCCATGAATGGCAATGAGCAATCGCACAGTCGCGGCAGCAGTGCCTGCCAGATCAGCAGTTTGAGCGTACCGGGCATGGCGAGAAAATCGCGCGATACCCCGATGAAATCCGACGCCAGTCGCTCCGGGATGAAGGCCGCGGACGGAGCATGCACGGTGGTATATACGTTTACACCCGAACCGGCGAGGTCCATGAAGGCGAGCCCGGTTTCGCGGTCACGCACCTCTCCGAGCAGGACGTCGCTCATTGCCGAGCGCTTGAGCGCACGCAGCTTGGTCGCGAATGCGGCATGGGCATCCGTGTCGAGCCGCCGCGCAACGGAGTTCTGGATGGCGCGCGGGATGGTGTATTCAACGGGATCTTCAATGGTGACGACCTTGCGGTCCTGCGGCAGGCGTGCAATGAGCGACGCCAAAGTGGTGGACTTTCCCGAGCCCACCGTGCCCGCAAACACCACCGCACCTCCGCCGGCGGCCAACGACTGCTCCAGCAATCCAATCTGGTCCGGCAGATAGCCCAGCGCTTCGAGCGGGGGGATCCCGTCCGCACGATTCTTTTCCAAGAGGCGCAGGCAGACACTCGGGCCCTTTTCGCTGGCCAGAGACGCCCAGCGAAGCATGACTTCGCGCCCGGCGTACGTGCGCAGCAAGCTGCCCTGCTGCTCGGAGGAAGGATCGAAGACGGCGCCGTTGCCGCCGGATACGTCCATCCACGCGACCGACAGCATCTCCAAGAGGGTACGCGTGGGCATACGTCGAAAGCATTCAGGTGCCACATACCGGCCGCACAACGTGTACTTCACTTCGGACTCGGGCTCGCGCAGATTCACATTGAGGTGAAGATCGCTCGCCTGATTCAACACGCCCCATTCGACCAGCTCATGGAAGGCTTCTGCCAAGGCGCCGCGCCCCGGCGCCGTATCGGCTCCGGCTATCGCGGGCCGAAAGGCGTCGCGCGCTACGGCGAGCAGCAGGCTGGCATTCAAGACATAACGGGAAGGCGTCGCTGCCGCAAACCCCGCTAGCGCGATTCGTCTTGCCAGTTCGTCGGCCTGGTCGCTGCCGACGTGCTCCGGCAGTGCGAAGATCGCCGCCGTACCGTCGTCCAGTTCCACGGGGCATAACCTGGCCGCAAGATCCTCTACACCGAACTGCGCGCTCAGAGAACGTTTCAATGCCGGACGCAGCGCAAGCAAAGCTTCGGTATCGGCCAGTACACCAGCGCGCGACACGACGTAACGTTCGTGCTGCGGGGCCGCGTCATTTACTCGCAGAGCTGCGCGTCGGGGAGTCAGCCGGCCGAGTCTCATCGCCCGCTCCCACCCGGCAAACACAGTACCGTTTCCTCTCCATCGTGTTCCAGTTGCACGCAGGCCCCGGTAAGCGCCTTAAGCCGGTAGTCCGCCGCCCCCAGCGTGTGGCCGACGGGCCTGCTATGCCCCTTCAGGAAGACGAAAGCATGAGTCCCGCGACGCACCTCGGCGAACAGGCGTTTGCCCACCCCGTAGATGCCGACCAGCCGCAAGGGGACGTCGCCTGAAGCAACGCCCTGCCCCGCATCGGGCGCCAACGCTGCCGCCGCCGGCGATTTTCGACGGCGCTGCGCCTGCAGCGCCTGTTCGTTTTCCAGCTGCATAAGCTCACGCACCGTGAGCTGATCCCGCGCCATCTCCGACAGCGATACCGCTCGCAGCGACGTTGCCGGGTATATCAGCAGGTACAACATGCACGTCACGAGGATCCTGGATTTCATATAGCACTCCCGACAACGTGGCGCGCAGCCGACTGCTGCGCAATGAGGGGTGATCGACGTCTACAACCTGTACGAGAATCCGTTCCCAACTGATATGGGCGGCTTCGGGCAGCAACAGACTGAGAGAACGCAGTGGCGCCTGCACCCGCAGTCGTCGACGTTGATAGGCCGGCACTTCGGTTGGACGATCAATAGGCCGCTGCTGCGCATCGAGCGGAACAGCAACGGGCAGCGGCTGCGACGCCTCCAGTCGCAGCTCCGAGAATGCCGGTAGCATCCCCTGCAAAGCGCTGAAAAGCGCGGCTTCGTTCTGCGTGGAGCGTTGCAATGTAACGCCGTCCAGATTCAGCGCCGCCATCGGAACCCCCCAGCTGGCTTCCACGCCTTCCAGCGGATCGAAGGCGAGCGACCACCCCGGCTCCGCCGCAGTTAGGAAGCGCTCGTTGTCGCCATCGGCGCCTCGACGATATCGGGCACGGAACAACCAATTCCGGCTACGCGGACGACATTCGATTTCGGTCAGCGTCCATCCTGCCAATGTCACAGGCACGGCACGGATGGCATCCAAGGCGGCTTGCAGCCCGGCCACTCCATGCAACATGTGCTGCCGGGCCGATGCCTGCACAGCGCTACGCCATGCGACGACAGGATCAGGCTGAGCGGAGGCGTCGGCGGGAGAGCTTCCACGCAGGCGTTCGATGGCTGCCGGCGCCCATGCACCGCAGACCAGCGCGGCAAACACCGCGGCGCCCAGCGAGCGCAAACCCAAGCGACTCAAGGTTTGCAATTCCGCCACCTCAGGCGCCGTACGCAGCAAGGCGTCTAGCAGACCTGAATGGGTGGCGGGGTTGTCATGCACCGCCAGGCCAGGATACGCATCGTGCAGCAGGCGGATCGTGTCCTGCAAAGGAAATGCGGCATCACAGACGAGGTCACCGCGAGTCACTACAGCGCCTTCGTGTGTCGCCACTAGCCAGCGGCGCCCGCTGGGCAGCGACAGCACTGCCGCTACCGCGCCCTCGGGATGGAGCGAGGCAAAGGCCGCCGCAGCACTGCACGTTGCGCGGCCGCGGTGTCTGGTTGAAACGCCCCGCAGCAGGCCGACTGATGCAGCACCGCGAGCGGCCACAACGAATTGGCCGGCCCGACGACTTCGCGCTAATGAGCGTGCCTGTCGGTCGGGCCGGCCACCCAGCAAAGGAAGCCATTCCATGCCGAAAACAAGCGCCACGCCGTCGCCGAACAGAGTCTCTGTGTTCATGGCCTAGAACCCCTCTTCCAGATGTGCGGTGACGATCATCACGGTAGTAAGGCGCTGCGATCCGAGACGGTCGCTGCCACCAAGGGCGAGTGGCAATCCTGGGTTGAGCCGCCGTGTATCGGTTTCCTGCTGGCTGCGATCGAAACCCGAGATCACCAAGGGCTGACCCGGCATAAGCGCCACTTGCTGAACCGTACCGTTGCCATCGATGGTGATCTGCTGGAGCTGCAGCGGGTTGCTGCTGTCGCCGAAGGTGATGGACTTGAGCGGCTGCGCCACCGTGTTGTCGTAGGCGAGCGAGAGCAGAATCTGGCCGTCTTCCTGGGCGTCGGGCAACAGAGTAATCAGTGAGCCGACTGTTTCCTCCCGTTGACTTACGGAAACGGTGGGCAAGGCCAGATCACCGCTAGCGCGTTGCGTGGTAGTTTCTACTTTGTCTATATATGAGAAGGTCGTGCGAACGGCATGTGTGACGGGTCGACGGTTCAGTGTCAGTACTGGCAGACTATTGCGCCGCACGACCTGCCCGGAGCGACCGAGTGCGCGAATCAGGGCTTCGCTTTCTTTGTACCGGCCGTCGGCCATAGCGAGACTCAAAAAACCCGAATCCACGCCGGTCGCGCCCGACATGCCCAACGACGCCGCCACACTGGTGCCCGCGAAAACCAGATCCCAGTCGATCCCCGCCTCGGCTCCTTCGTCGATGGCGACCGTGAGCTCTTCGAACAACAGGCGTACGCGACGCGTCATGGCGCGATTCTCGCGGTCAAGGAATGACGCCACCTGCCGCAGGACTTCGGGCGTGTCCGTAACGACGACCATCCCCGCCGCCCCCGGCTCCGCCACCATGAGGCCGGCACGAGACAGAAAGGGTTCGAGCCGGGCGCGCACACTGGTAAGGGCGTCTTGCGATGGAGAGGAAAGCTCGGTACTTGAAGTGCTGGCGAAGCCTTCCCGAGACGCGGTTCGGCGCAAGCCCAGCGACGCTTCGGACGAAGCTTGCAAGGTAAGCGCACGTACGTCGAACGCCCTTGTCTCGGTGCGGTAGAACTCGATGCGCCGATCGGCGTAGCGCCACAGCACGCCCAGACGAGCACCTATGCGATCTAGCGTTCTGGCTAGAGGCTCGGACCCGCCATCCAGCAATACCGTGGTGGCTGCGGCCTGCAAGTGCAGCGCTGCCGCGGCATCAAGCCGCGACAAAAACGCTTCGGCCGGCAGCAAGGCCTCGGGCCGCACGTGTACCGGTATGCCGGTCGCCCGCGTGACGCGTTGGGCCACCGCGGGCAAGGTTAGCGGCCCATCGTCAAACATTAGCGTTGTATCGACATGCGCCCGCAACGCGGGCGGCAAGGTGACCTCTCTTGCCAGCGGCTGAACCCTGCCGGCCAGCCACGGCCGATCCACCTCCTGCGCAGCACGATGGCGTTCGTGCTCGGCCGGCGCCGTGAACGCCCGGTGCGCACCTTCGATCTGCCGGCTTGTGTCGGCAGCGATTTGAGCGATCTCGTGCATGCGCGACCCCAACTCACAGCCGGCCAGCGGAAGCACACAACACAGGGCGAGCCGCCGATAGCGAACGGAGCGCATGAGATGAAGGCGCGGTTTCATGACATGGCCCCCATACCTTTGCGCCGATCGCAGGGTTCGGCATACGGCACCACTCGAACCACCTTGTTGGAATAGAAACAAGGCTGTAGCGGGCGCTCACCCATTTCCGTGGAGGCCAACAACTGGCGCACGGCCGATTTGAAATCCGCCTGAAAACTGGCCTGCCCCACCAGCGGAATATCGACGTCCACCGCCCAGTGCTCCGGCGTAAAGGTCCAGCCCGCGCTACCGGCCCAGCGCTCTAGCGCCTGGCGGATCGTTCCGTCGGCCGGGCCGACCGTGAACAAGGGCGCTGGCGGCCCGAGCAGCGAAGTGGTGGGCGCGGAAGGGGTCACCGAGGCACCCGCGCTGCCCGGAAAGGATGCTGCGGTGATTGCTGCCGCTGACATCGGCGTCGGTGACGCCATAGAAGGGTGCGACGGCGCTGCGTCCGGATGAAGACCGGTTTCCATTTGGGGGCCCGCACTTGGCTGAACACCAACGCCCGATCGCATGTCCACGGTAGATGGACTCCGCGTAGGCGACGACGACATGGGCGATGCATCGGCGGTGCCAGCAGGTACCGCGTAAGCCGCATTGCCGGGCGGTATCGCCCGCTTGATCGAGCCTTGCAGACTCCCACCACGGAGTTCGAGATGCGAATAAACGCCCTCTAGCACCATGTAGGGCCCATCGGCGCGATATGACACAGGTCGCCACCCGCGCGAGGCCACGGCGAAGACCGCAGGCCAGGCACCATCAGGGGAAAACTGCAGCCACATGCGTTCGCCGTCGTCGAAGACCTGCAAAGGCATGATCCGGGGATCGCCGGCCAGACTCCAGTCGAACCGGAAGTCGTTATACGAGGAATCGGTAAACCCACTGCCGCGCGCATCGCCCGCAGTAGCACCCGGCCATGGCCACGCCGCCCACGCACCGCCTTCGTGCCCGGCGCAACCGGACAACGCACAAAGCAGAACAAGGGAACGAAGGATGGACATGGCCTGGCAGCTTCCTACATTAAGGACTAGCTAGGCCGGACGGACCGGCGAGCGCCATCATCATGCCGTTGGCTGTGGGTCGCCACCAGACCGAGATATACCAACAGATTGCTTTATCCGCTGGATGGTTTGATCAAGGTGAGTGTTGCGATCAGGGCACGTGACATTGGATTACCTGATCACCAAAACGGACAGAGGGCGCACATCGGCGCCCCCTGTTCATCGTGATCCTGCGCGGGCGCGGCTGCCGGCATTGCACCGGCACCCTACCCGCTCAAGCCGACCTTACTGCTTCATGATCTTGCCGGCTTCGGTACTGGCTGTCTTCAGCGCAGGCATGGCTGGCTTATTACCGGCCAAGGCTTCCACGATCTGCTTGTGGAACATGTCCCGGATCTCTGGATAATTCTTCACGCGGAAGCCGCGAGATGCCTCACCCGGCGTGCCGGCGTAAGCGGCAATCAGGTTCGACCATTGACCCAGCTTTTGATAGTAGGACTTGCTGGTCTCTTCAAAGGCTTGCTGAGTCAAGGGCAGATAGCCGGTTTCTTGATGCCAGCGGGCCGCCTGCTTGGGTTGTGCCAGGAAAGAGAGGAAGGACGCACTGGCGTTATCCGCTTCCTTGGACTGGCCGGAAATGACCCACAGGGCAGAGCCCGAGAGGAACGGATTGCCGGGCTCTTTCGTGACCTCGGGGTAATACGGCAGGCCCGCAACAGCGAAATTCACCTTGGAAGATGAACGGAACTCGCCCAAGTTACCGGAGTGCGATAGCAGCACCGCGCACTCGCCCTGGGCAAAGCGGCGCGTCGCCACTTCGTTATATTCCGGTTTGACCATGAGCTCGGAGCGCACCCAGCTGATCATCATGGACAGGTGGCGCACGTACATGACGTCAAACAAGAAGGTGGGCGTACCTCGACCCTTCAAGCCGTTGCCTTCCGACAAATAGGGCTGCTTATTGACGGCGGCCAGGTTCTCCAGATTGATGGATACCGGCTGGTCGCTCGTTACCGGGCAGCTACGCGACCCGTTATTAGCCAGCTCAACCAGTTGCCCCTGCAGGCCGATCCAAGAACGTTCGGGCTTGGGCGTCAGCTTGGCCTTCTTGAAGGCGTCAATGTTGTAGTACATGACGGGGACCTCCGCCATGTATGGCAGGCCCAGCATCCGGCCCTTGCTGTCGCGCGCGAAGGCGTTCTCGCCAGAAAGAAACCATTTCGCATTCTTGATCGGGTGCGTGGCGAGCAACGCATGCAATGGCTGCACGTACGAACGCTCTCCCCCGACGGGCGCCCGGTTTTCATCCAGTTGGGCGATGTGCGGTTTGTCATCGCGCTTCTTTGCTGAAGCGATGGCTTTTTCGATGTCTTCCGTCGATTTGAACGCCTTGAGGCGCACCGTGACGTCGCTCTGAGAACGATTGAATTCGCTCACAAGGCTTTCGAAGACTTTTGCGTTATGCGATGGCAGTGCGTGCCAGACACGGATGTCGGTTGCCGAAGCGCCGAAAGTCACGGACATTGCCACGGCGGCAGACGCCCACGCAAGAACCCGCACACGTGTGGCAGTGCGAGCATACGCTGAGTGATTCATAAGTCGTTCAATCCAGAAATGGAAATTCGGGTTCGGGGCGGTGGCCGCTGATGAGATCCGCCAGTGCCTTGCCTGAGCCGACACCCATGGTCCAGCCAAGCGTACCGTGGCCCGTGTTCAGATAAAGATTGGAAATCCGGGTCCGACCAATGAGGGGGACGTTGGAGGGGGTCGCGGGTCGCAACCCCGACCAATAACGTACATTATCAAAATCGAGGGCGCTTGGGAACAACTCGCGAGCGAGGCGAGACATCTGCTCACAACGTGCGGTATTCAGGGCGCGCGAATAGCCCCCAAGCTCGGCCGTGCCGGCCATGCGCAGGCGCGATCCCAGGCGTGTATACACCACCTTGTGCTCGCTGTCGGTCAGGCTGACAAATGGTGCTGCGTCGGCATCCACGATATCGAACGTAGCGGAATAACCCTTGGCCGGGTAGACCGGGCAACGCACACCCAAGGGGGTGACATACGCCGGTGTATGGGAGCCCAAGGCCGCGACGTAGGCATCCGCGCGGAGCAGCTCGTACTCTCCGTTAGCGTCGATCAACTCTGCTGCCTCGACACGCCCGCCCACGCCAATAAAACGGCTCAACTGCGTGCCATAGCGAAACTCCACGCCCGCTGCTGCCGCGCGTCGCGCGAGCTCCTGAGTAAAGAGGAAGGCGTCGCCGGATTCATCTTCGGGCGTATAGTCGCCGCCCACAATGGCATGGCGCGAAGGCGCCAGCGCGGGTTCGATAGTGGTCACTTCATCGGCGCTCACGATGCGGCGATCGACGCCGTAGTCGCGCATAATCTCGGCGAGCTTCTGAGACTGTTCGAACTCTGCACCGCTGCGGTAGAAGTTGAGGATGCCGCGCTCTTGGTGATCGTATGCAATACCTAGGTCGCGCCGCATTTCCTGCAGCGTTCGCCGGCTGTATTCGGCCATCGCGACCAGCGCACTGACATTGCGCGATACGCGCGAGGGGAAACATTCCCTCAGGAACATCAGCCCCCACAACCACTGGCGGAGATCGGCTTGCGGCTTGAACGACAAGGGCGCATCGTCGCGCCCCAGCCACTTCAGCAGCTTGCCGAAAACCTGCGGATTGGCCCAGGGTTCCGCATAGGACACCGAGATCTGGGCGCCGTTGGCCCGGCTGGTTTCCATGCCGGCCTGCAGCTGCCGGTCGACCACCACCACCTCGTGGCCGGCCTGGCTAAGCCACCAGGCCGTCGCTGTTCCAATGATGCCACTGCCCAATACCGCGATCTTCATCAGCTATTTACCCCGTTGTCCGGCGTCCCGCGCGGACGGGGACGCTCATGTATTCCGAGCTTTTCCGTCAGGCCGCGTCTGCCGCGGTTGTGAAGGCGTCCGCGTAGAACTCGTCTTCTGGCAGGCCGCAAATGCCGGTGAAGTCACGCTTGGCGTTTTCCACCATGATGGGTGCACCACAGGCGTAGACCTGATGACCGGAAAGATCGGGAATGTCATCGATGACCGCGCGATGCACAAAGCCGCTGCGGCCCTGCCAATTGTCGTCCGCGGTCGCCTCGGAGACAACCGGGATGTATTGGAAGTCGGGCAGGACGGATTCCCATCCGCGCGCCATGTCATCCATATAAAGATCCGTGGGACGGCGCCCGCCCCAGTAGAAGCGCACTGGCCGCGTGCTGCCATCGGCAACCAGCTGCTCGATCATGGCCTTGATGGGTGCGAAGCCCGTACCGCTGGCCAGGAAGACGATCGGCTTGTCGCTCTCACGCAGGAAGAACGACCCCAGAGGCGCTTCCACGCGCAGGATCTCGCGGACCTTCATCTGCGTTTCGCCGGCTCCGAACACGTGGTCGGTGAACACGCCGCCCGGTGTGTGCCGGACGTGCAGCTCAACGAGATTGGTTTCATTCGGCGGCGTAGCCATCGAGTAGCTGCGGCGCCGGCCGTCCTTCAGGATGAAGTCCAGATATTGCCCCGGGTAATAGCGGAAAGGATCCGACGTGGGAAGCTGCAGCTTGATACGCATGATGTCGTCGCCCAGCTTCTCCAGCTCCATGACGCGGGAAGGCATCTTGCGGATCTGGATGTCGCTGGCCATGCGGACTTCGTGCGCCTCGATGACCATATCGGTAAGAGGCCGCGCCTGGCAGAACAACGTATAGCCCTGCGAGCGGTCCTCGGGTGAAAGCACCTGGGCCGCACCATGGCCGGGCTCGTAGTCGCCCTCCACGACCTTGCCCTTGCAGGTGGTGCAGGCGCCGTTTCGGCAGCTGTACGGAAGCACGATGCCGGCCGCCAATGCCGCATCCAGCACGGACTGCCCATCTTCCACAGTGAATTCATGCCGACTGGGCAGCACGGTGACCTTGAAACTCATATCGCTGAAAGACCCGGTAAAAGATTCATGTCCGCATTTTATGCCGAACGACGCAGCAGCTTCGGTTGACGCACTTTCAGTGACAGCGCCCTGCCCTTGCGTGCACGCTTGCCGATGTAATCCGCAAGCGCCTCCATGTCGAGCTCGACGTCGGTTTCCTTGTTGCGGTAGACGCCGCGAGCGACCAAGCCTTGCGGTCCGATGGCCACCCATTGTGCCAGCGTCGCGCCGTCATCCAGGCCCATCAGTTGCGTACCCCGCCCCCCGGTCATGGTCTTGAGCTCCGCCAACGGCACCACCAGGAAACGACCGTTCTTGGCGAGCATGGCCAAGTGCGTATCGTCCGGATGCAGCAGCAACGGCTTCATCCAGACGTCGCCCTTTTCGAGCGAGAAGAACTGCTTGCCGGCACGCTGACGCGTCGTGACGTCCGCCATACGGACAATGAAACCATGACCACTGCCGGCCGCCACCACGTAGCGGTTCTCCGGTGGCCCGGCCACTACGTGCACGATGCGCGAGCCCGGTTCGATGTCGATCATCGATGTAATAGGCTGACCGTCGCCACGCGCCGAAGGCAGGTTCGCCACCGCCACGGTATACGCCCGCCCCGTATCGGAGAACGCCACCAGCTCGTGGGTACTCAGACACTCAATCGCATCGTAGAGGCTATCGCCGGCCTTGAAGGAAAACTGGCTCGGGTCGTGATCATGACCCTGGCGTGAGCGCAACCAGCCTTTTTGGGAAACGATGACAGTCACCGGCTCCTCGACCACCTTCTGTTCAAGCACGGCCCTTTCGGCTTCCTCGATGAGGGTCCGCCGGTCGTCCCCGAATTCCTTGGCGTCGGCTTCGATCTCCTTGATCATCAGGCGTTTGAACGCGGCGGGGCTGTCCAATAGTTCTTGCAGCTTCTTCTGCTCGCTACGCTGGCGCTCCAACTCCTGCTCAATGCGTATACCTTCCAAGCGAGCCAGCTGCCGCAGCCGCATTTCCAGAATGTCTTCCGCCTGTCGCTCGGTCAGTCCGAAACGCTCCATCAAGGCCGGGCGCGGCTCGTCGGATTCGCGGATGGTCTGAATGACCTCGTCCACGTTCAGGTAGACCACCATCCGCCCTTCGAGCACGTGGATGCGGTCCGTCACCTTGTCGAGCCGATGCTGCGTCCGCCGCGTCATCGTGTCGGCGCGGAAGGACAGCCACTGCGTCAGCATGTCGCGCAAGGTGGACTGCCCGGGGCGCCCGTCCCTTGCGATGCACACCAGATTGATCGGGACGCTAGTCTCCATGCTGGTCTGCGCGAGCAAGGCCGTGACCAAGTCCTCGCGCGGGATGCGGCTGCTCTTGGGTTCGAACACCAGCCGCACCGCGGCTTCCTTGCCCGATTCGTCCCGCACGGTGTCGAGCAGGCTCAGCATCAGAGCCTTGGTCTGCTGCTGCTCCTGCGACAGCGACTTCTTTCCTGCTCGTACCTTCGGGTTCGTGCGCTCCTCGATTTCCTCCAGCACCTTCTGGGCTGAAGTGCCAGGCGGCAACTCGGTAACCACCATTTGCCACTGGCCGCGCGCCAGCTCCTCAAAATGCCAACGCGCACGCGCCTTCAGCGAACCGCGGCCCTGCTCGTAGATCTGTCGTATCTCCTGCGCCGAGGAAATGATCTGTCCGCCGCCTGAGAAATCGGGCCCCGGCACCAATGCGTGGAGTTCGTCGTCGCTCAGTTTGGGCTGGCGGATCAGCGCAACGCAAGCGGCAGCAATCTCACGCAGGTTGTGCGACGGAATTTCGGTGGCCATGCCCACGGCGATTCCAGAGGCCCCATTGAGCAGCACCACCGGCAGCCGCGCGGGCAAGAGCGCCGGCTCCTTCTGGCTGCCGTCATAGTTGGGTAGGAAATCGACTGTGCCTTCGTCCAGTTCGTCGAGCAGCACCCGCGCAAACGGCGTGAGCCGCGCTTCCGTATACCGCATGGCCGCGGCATTGTCTCCGTCGCGTGAGCCGAAGTTGCCGTGCCCATCCACCAGGGGATAACGCAGGACGAAGCTTTGCGCCATGCGCACCATGGCGTCGTAAGCCGCTTGGTCACCGTGCGGGTGGTATTTACCGAGAACGTCGCCCACGACCCGCGCCGATTTCACGGGCTTGGCGCCGGGCCCCAAGCCCATGGCCTGCATGGCATACAGGATGCGCCGCTGGACCGGCTTCTGGCCGTCCGATACATCGGGCAGCGCACGGCCGCGCACCACCGACACCGCATAATCGAGATAGGCCTGTTCCGCATACCTGGACAGCGTGATGCTGTCGTCATCCGCGGACATACCTACTTGTGTTGCATCCATTCAAGTTTCTCCGAGTGCTCAGACGTCCACGTCCGCCAGATTGCCCTTCTCTTCCAGCCAGTGGCGTCGCTGCCCCGACTCGCCCTTGCCCATGAGCATGCTGAACATGCGGCGGGTTTCTTCCAAGCCGGGTTCCCCATAGGAGACCGGCAACAACCGACGCGTATCCGGGTTCATGGTGGTGTCCCACAATTGTTCGGCGCTCATTTCACCCAGACCCTTGAAGCGGCTGATGCTCCAGCTGCTTTCTCGCACACCGTCGTTGCGCAGCTTGTCCAGCACGGAATCCAGTTCGGCCTGGTCCAGGCAGTAGAGCTTGCGTGCCGGACGCTTACCGGCCGCCGGCACGTCCACCCGGAACAGTGGCGGCCGTGCCACGTATACATTGCCAGCTTCGATGAGCCGGGGGAAATGGCGAAAGAACAGCGTCAGCAGCAGCACCTGGATATGTGAGCCGTCCACGTCCGCGTCCGACAGGATGCAGATCCGCCCGTAGCGCAGCCCGGAGAGGTCGGGCTGATCGTCCGGCCCATGGGGATCCACCCCTATGGCTACAGCAATGTCGTGAATTTCGTTATTGGCGAACAGACGGTCGCGTTCCACTTCCCAGGAGTTCAGCACCTTTCCGCGCAGCGGCAGGATCGCCTGGAACTCCTTGTCGCGTCCCATCTTCGCCGACCCGCCGGCTGAATCCCCTTCCACCAGGAACAATTCGGTGCGCGAGACGTCGTTCGACTCGCAGTCGGTGAGCTTGCCGGGCAGGACGGCCACACCGGAGCTCTTGCGCTTTTCCACCTTCTGCGCGGACCGAGCGCGTGCCTGGGCTTGCTTGATGGCGCTTTCCGCTAGCTTCTTGCCATATTCCACATGGCCGTGCAGCCAAAGCTCCAGTGCATTGCGTACATAACCGCTCACCATGCGAACGGCATCGCGGCTGTTCAGGCGTTCCTTGATCTGTCCCTGGAACTGCGGGTCCAGCACCTTGGCCGACAGCACGAAACTCGCCCGTGCAAACACGTCGTCCGGCAGGAGCTTGACGCCCTTGGGCACCAAGCCATGCAGTTCGGCGAAGGATTTCACCGCCCCGAACAGACCGTCGCGCAAGCCTGCCTCGTGCGTGCCGCCGCCACTGGTGGAGATCAGGTTGACGTAGGATTCCCGCACGGTGGGGCCGTCGGCCGTCCAGACCACCACCCACTGAGCGCCTTCGCCTTCCGAATAGGTTTCGTCGTCGGGACCGGCGTAATGTCGGCCTTCGAAGGCGGGCACGATGCGCTCGCTATCACCCAACGCCTGTTCCAGGTAACTGCGTACGCCGTCGTCGTACTGCCATGCCTGGGACTCCCCCGTCTTCTCGTTATGGAACTCGAAGCGCACGCCGGCCAGCAATACAGCCTTGCTTCGCAGACTATGCATCAGCTCGTTGAGTGGGATGGCCGCCGAATCAAAGTAGCTGGGGTCGGGCCAGACGCGGACCCGTGTACCCGACGCCTTGCGGGGGGCCGAGCCCACCACCGCCAACGGCGTCTCGACCTCGCCCCCGGCGAATACGATCTCGTGCACCTTGCCCTCACGCGTCACCCGCACTTCCATGCGGCGCGACAGAGCGTTCGTGACGGACACCCCGACGCCATGCAGGCCGCCGGAAAAGGCATAAGCGCCTCCGGACTTCTTGTCGAATTTGCCGCCCGCATGCAGACGGGTGAACACAATTTCAACGACCGGGGCCTGTTCCTCTTCATGCAAGCCAACGGGAATGCCGCGCCCGTCATCCTCGACGGAGATGCTGCCATCGGTGTGCAGCGTGACACTCACGCAACGACCGAAACCGGCCAGCGCCTCGTCGGCGGCATTGTCGATGACTTCCTGAAGGATGTGCAGCGGATTCTCGGTACGGGTGTACATGCCGGGGCGCTGGCGTACCGGCTCCAGGCCTTTAAGCACCCGGATCGATGCTTCATCGTAGCGGGATGTGGACAATTTGATTCCGTATTGAGCGTCAAGGAAAGCCGTATTTTACGGATACGACGCTTTTCGGGTGAGGCAGCATGCTATTTGGATCAGCGCACTAGTGTTATGCTTGCAAAAAAACTCGCCGACGGCCCCCGAAAATAGCGTGCGCCACAGCGCCCCCATCCTGGCTTGGCCGTACGGCTCTCGACTCCCGCATTCATCTATCATTTTCTTCCTGCCATGAGTGATTCCATTAAGCATGTGACGGACGCTTCGTTCGAGTCCGATGTACTGAAGTCCGACCTTCCTGTCCTGGTGGACTATTGGGCGGAATGGTGTGGTCCCTGCAAAATGATCGCCCCGCTGCTTGACGACGCTGCCAATCAGTACAAGGGACGTGTTACCATTGCGAAGCTCAATGTCGACGACAACCCGGAGACCGCCGCAAAGTTCGGCATCCGCGGCATCCCGACTCTGATGCTCTTCAAAGACGGCAAGGCTGCCGCCACCAAGGTCGGTGCCATGTCCAAGTCCCAGCTCACCGCTTTCCTGGACGAATCGCTGTAATACAGAATACGCACAACGACCTTCACTGGTCCCTGTGAATCGCGCGGGCCCCCTCAGGGCCCGCCACCCACCGCAAACCAACATCCCCCCTCTCTTCACCACACATGCACCTTAATGAATTAAAGGCCCTGCACGTTTCGCAATTGCTCGAAATGGCTGCCAGCCTGGAAATTGACAACGCCAGCCGTCTGCGCAAACAGGAGCTGATGTTCGCCATCATGAAGAAGCGCGCCAAACAGGGCGAGCAGATCTTCGGCGACGGCGTACTGGAAGTCCTGCCCGACGGCTTCGGCTTCCTGCGCTCGCCCGAAACCTCCTATCTGGCCAGCACGGACGACATCTACATCTCGCCCTCGCAGATCCGCCGCTTCAATCTGCACACTGGCGATTCGATCGAAGGCGAAGTTCGTACGCCCAAGGACGGTGAACGCTATTTCGCGCTGGTGAAGGTGGACAAGGTCAACGGCATGCAGCCGGAGGCCATCAAGCATCGCATCATGTTCGAGAACCTCACGCCTCTGCATCCGGATCGCGTGATGACGCTGGAGCGTGACATCAAGAGCGAAGAGAACATTACGGGGCGCATCCTCGACATCTTCGCCCCTCTGGGCAAGGGCCAGCGCGCCCTCATCGTGGCCAGCCCGAAGTCGGGCAAGACGGTCATGATGCAGCACATTGCCCATGCCATCACCACCAACTATCCCGATGCCGTGATGATCGTCCTGCTGGTGGACGAGCGGCCGGAAGAAGTGACGGAAATGCAGCGCACGGTGCGCGGCGAAGTGGTGGCCTCGACCTTCGACGAACCCGCAACCCGCCACGTGCAAGTGGCGGAAATGGTGATCGAGAAGGCCAAACGCCTTGTGGAATTGAAAAAAGACGTCGTGATCCTGCTGGACTCGATCACGCGTCTGGCGCGGGCCTACAACACGGTCGTACCCGCGTCCGGAAAAGTGTTGACCGGTGGCGTCGACGCCAACGCATTGCAGCGCCCCAAGCGCTTCTTTGGTGCCGCACGCAACCTGGAAGAAGGCGGTTCGCTCACCATCATCGGTACGGCGCTCATTGAAACCGGCAGCCGTATGGACGAAGTGATCTACGAAGAGTTCAAGGGTACGGGCAATAGCGAAGTGCACCTGGAACGCCGCTTGGCCGAGAAGCGCGTCTACCCGGCCATCAACCTCAACAAGTCCGGAACCCGCCGGGAGGAGTTGCTCATCAAGCCCGAACTTTTACAAAAAGTCTGGGTGTTGCGGAAGTTCATTCACGACATGGACGAGATCGAAGCGATGGAATTCATCCTGGACAAGATCCGGGCGACCAAAACCAACGCCGAATTTTTCGACATGATGAAGAAATAAGAATGGCACTTCCCAAACTAGATCAATTCCTAGCGGGTATCCAGGCCCGCGATCCACACCAGCCTGAGTTCATGCAGGCGGTCCACGAGGTCATGAGCAGCCTCTGGCCATTCATCGAACGCAACCCGCGCTACGCCGAACAAGGGCTTCTGGAGCGCCTGGTTGAACCCGAACGCGCGATTCAGTTCCGCGTCACCTGGGTCGACGATCAAGGCAAGGTCAACGTCAATCGTGCCTTCCGCATCCAGCACAGCTCCGCTATCGGCCCTTACAAGGGCGGGATGCGCTTTCACCCCTCGGTGAATCTGTCCATCCTCAAGTTCCTGGCTTTCGAGCAGACCTTCAAGAACGCGCTCACCACCCTGCCCATGGGCGGCGGTAAGGGCGGCTCGGACTTCGACCCCAAGGGTAAGTCCGATGCAGAGGTCATGCGTTTCTGCCAGGCACTGATGTTCGAACTGTATCGCCACCTCGGCCCCGATACCGACGTCCCGGCCGGCGACATCGGCGTTGGCGCCCGCGAAGTCGGCTTCATGGCCGGCATGATGAAGAAGCTCTCCAATTCGGCAGGCAGCGTCTTCACCGGCAAGGGCCTTACGTTTGGCGGCAGCCTGATCCGCCCGGAAGCCACTGGCTACGGCACGGTGTACTTCGCGGAAGAAATGCTCAAGCACACCCAGCAGTCGTTGGAAGGCTTGAAGGTGTCCGTTTCGGGTTCCGGCAACGTCGCTCAGTACGCGATTGAAAAGTGCATGCACATGGGCGCCAAGGTCGTGACCGTCTCCGATTCGCAAGGCTGCGTCGTGGACATGGCCGGCTTTACGCCAGAAAAACTCGCCGTACTGTGCCGCGTGAAGAACGTGGATCGCGGCCGCGTGGAAGACTACGCGAACGAGCTCAAGCTGCAATACGAACCCGGCAAGCGGCCCTGGCACGTCCCGGTCGATGTCGCGTTGCCTTGCGCCACTCAGAACGAACTGGATATCGAAGACGCCCGTACGCTCATTGCCAACGGCGTGCGTTGCGTGGCTGAAGGCGCCAATATGCCGACCAGCCAGGAAGCGGCACTGGCGTTCATCGATGCAGGCGTACTGTATGCGCCCGGCAAGGCAAGCAACGCCGGCGGTGTGGCGGTCTCGGGCCTCGAAATGAGCCAGAATGCCCAACGCCTGTGCTGGACGCGCGACCAAGTGGATACCAAGCTGCATGCCATCATGCGCGACATCCACGAAAACTGCGTGCGTCACGCGCCCCCGGGCAAGTCCGTCAACTACCTTGACGGTGCGAACATCGCAGGCTTCGTGAAAGTGGCCGACGCGATGTTGCAGCAAGGCGTCTTCTGATCCCTGCCAGCCATGGAAACAGGGTGTCCCGGCAGGGTGCCCTTTTCCCCCTCCTCAGCGCGCATCCTGCGTCGTCGTCACCGCATTGATCTGCGGCTCATCAAAACTTCCCTTGATTCGGTATTCCACTGCCATCGCCTTGGCAAGCGGGTCCTTCAACAGCCATTGCGTGACAAAAGCTCCCAGCCCGACGATCGGGTTGACTGCGATTCCTGCCGCAATCGCCGCACCGCTTACGTCCAGATTCGGCACGACAACCGCATAGAGATCCAGCGCTTCCTTGGGAAGGTCGGCGTCTCCCGCGATGATGATGGTGCCTACCGGCCCGACGATGCGGTAGTTCTCGCTATGCAGGACGCCGTCCTTGACGATCAAATGACCTTGCATGGTATCGAAGGGAAACCCCTGCTTGATGAGACCTGCCGGATTCCATTCCATGGTTGCCAGTCGACGCACCGATTGCAGCGACAACAGCTCCAGCAGACGTGCGGAACGCGAGCCCAAGTTCAAAAGCCGACCCTTCCCCAGATCGACCCGTAGATCGCCTTGCAGTGCCGAGCGCTCGAAGCGCCAAGGGACATTGCGCCACTCAATATGACCCTCAATCTCGCCCTCGCCGCCTTCCAGCAGATCCGGGAATCCCGCTTGGTTCAGGTAAGCACCCAGGTCATCGAAACGGGCATGCGCCTGAAGGGAGAACCCCCGTTGCGGCCCTGCCAGACGCCATGTGCCACTACCGGTCAGACCGCCGTGGGGACTTTGCACTTCCAGCTGATCCAGCCTCCACACCCGACCCTGCGCCTCGTTGACGCCCACCACGGATACGGCACCAACATCGTGTCCGTACAGGCGTAAACGATCCACCTTCAGCTGGATGGCAGGAATATCAATGTCATCGTCGGGCTTCAGACCGAACGCCTCTTCCTTGCCACTGCCATCGTGCACGGCAGCGGCGTCCGAGGCCGCGCCCAACGTCAGTCGCTCGAACCGCGCCTCGACATTACCCTGGATGCGCCCCTGGCGCTCCTGCCAGAACAAGGTGCCGGCGGTCTCGGTGGAGCTGACGTCCACCCGCCAGCGCTGCTCCGGCGAGCGCCTGGCGGTGAAGGTGAAGTGTTCCAGGTCCATCCCGAACACGCGCGCCTGCTCCGACTGCAGGCGCAGATCCCGCAAGGGCGGAAACAAAGTGTCCTTGGCGGCCCCGCCACCCTTCGGGTACCGACCTCCCAACTCGCGCCAGGCGTCGATATCGATGCGAGGTGCTTGCACATCGATCGCCAGGCCGCCGGCTACGGGCGAAGCCTTGCCCTGCACGTTGACGACTCCAGAATGGAAGAACGTGCCGCCCTTGCGCCCTTCTCGATGCAGCAACCGGCCAGCCAAGTGCTCGCCTAAACGGAACTCAAGCACAGCGTCACTCTTGCCACCGGCCGGCGTCCACTGGACACGTAAAGGCAGTCGCTGCCCGGCCGGTTTACCTACCGGAGCGGGCAGTTCAATGCCCATGCCCTCCAGCGGCGAATCCAGACGCATGCCGTAGGCGCCGCCCGCAGTGCGCTGCAGGGCAAGTCGATACGACGTAGCGCCTTTAGCTACGCCCTTCAGCTCGGCCCCCAAGAACTCGACCAAACCTCCCGCCGTGAGCTTGCCCTCGAAGACGAGACCTTTGTAGTCCTTACCCACGCCGCCCGAGAGAGTCACCGGCCCACCCAGCGCAGTGGCCGTCACGCCGTCCGCCGTGAGGGCTTCCTCGGTGAAGGACAGGGTGCCCGTCAGGCCCGATAGCGCCGGAAAATCGTCGGACACACTGAGCGCGGCCTGGTCGAAAACTACCGAACCGGCCACCTTGGTTGCATCCGTGTCGAGCAAGGGTATTGTGAGCGCGATCGGTACCTCCCACTGCCCCTCGCCTCGTGCTTCAGCGAACAGCCCATCGAGCAGTCGGTCTAAGGGTGACGTCTGGATCAAGGCCACAAAGGCAGCGGCATCGGCGCGCCCGACACCACTGACCTCCAAAACCGAATCCCGCTCGATGTTGGCGATGTGCGCATGCACATCGCGCAAAGCAATGGTCTGCCCCGCGGGACGCATTTGCATGTGTTCGGCGCGCACCTTGAGGTCCACCCTGTGCAGTTGCGCATGGCCCTCCAACCGTTCCAGGCGCGGCCAGCCCGGAGGACCCACAGCAGCGGCCGGGGCGTAGTCGATCACCGCGCCGCTCACCGGCCCGCCTACGTAGAAGTCGCCGGCATCGGGCTGGTCCCCGAAGGGAAAATGAACGAGATCGCCGCGTAATCGCAGCTCGGCGTCGGTCAGTCGGCCCGCGAGCAGACCGTGTTCGAGCCACTCCCGCGCTTCTTCGCCGACCATGGCCGGCAAATAGCGCACGATGGCGGCCAGTTCGGCACGCCGGAACACGCCTTCGACATCGATCAGGCCGGCCTCGCCACCACCTTGTTCGCGCCACCCGCCTGTCAGGTCGAGATCCATATCGGCGTTGCGCACCTGCGCACGGGCGCGCTCGAGATACACGCCTTCAGTTCCGTCTCGGCCCACATCCGTGGAGACCGCGATGTCATCGAACGTCAAAGGCCTTTGAAACGCTTCGGGCACACTCACCGACAGCCCTTGTGCCCGCAGAACCACTCGCAGGGATCGCTCTGCGTCGCCGCTCGCAAATGCGTCGCTCGCCGCCGGCGCCCATAATGC
This sequence comes from Burkholderiaceae bacterium, assembly GCA_035306485.1. Classification (GTDB taxonomy): domain Bacteria; phylum Pseudomonadota; class Gammaproteobacteria; order Burkholderiales; family Burkholderiaceae_B; genus Yanghanlia. The sequence goes on along the minus strand of DATGNX010000130.1, from coordinate 4,292 downwards.
GTTCAAGGCGGCCCACGGGCCGGCTAGATACAGTCCGGCGGACGCGGCACGGACTTCGGCCGCCATGTCGTCTTTCCAGACACCGTCAGATACGTCCACTAGCGACACATGCTGTCCCAGCACACCATCGGTGAAGGCCTGCCACGCCGCCCAGCTGACGCGCCCCTGATCGAGTACGCTCTGTATGTCTAGCCAAGGACTCCAGGCCGCGGGCTGCATGTCCTCGACGTGCACGTGAACGAGTCCGCTCACGTGGTCCAGTGATAATGCCGAGCCAGGACCCACCGCGCTCGCACTCATACGCCCCTGCATCGAGAATCCCGTTCCGAGCTCTGCGGGCGGTACGGCCCGCATCGAAAAGGCGTATTCCGGACCGTCCGCAGCAAAGCGCAAGGACACCCGACTGAATGAAAGCGGAGGTGCGCCTCGCTGCGCATCCATCCACCTGACACTCGCGTTGGTGAACTGAATCGGGCCTTGCCGGGACAACCAGCCCAACATGTCGACGTCCGGGGCCTCTTCCCCGCTCCCGTCGGACGCCTCAAGTGACTGCCCGAGCAAACTCATGCGCCCATTCAGGTCGCGACGAATCGTGAGCTCCACGCCGTCCGCGCGGAAGCCCAAGAACTCCGGGTCCCCCGTCAACAGGCTGTGCCAGGCCACGACAACGTCGAGTGCGGGAATCTGCAGCAGCGTCCGGCCCCTCTCATCTCGCAGGGTAGTTTCAGTCAGCTTGAAACGCGGATGGACGCCGCGCCAGTCCGCCGCTACTGAACCGAGCGTGACCCGCAACGAGAGCAGGCTGGATAACTGCCGTTGCAGGGGTTCGCGCCACTGATCGATATTGGGCAGCACCCAGTGTCGCACGCCGAGAAACGCCACACACAGGACGACATAGCATCCGAGCGCCAGGTAGCCCAACCATGTCGACAGGCGATGGAGTGTGTGCTGCACGTTAAGTTTTGCGGAAGGTTCGCCGATACCGGCGGTTTTGCAGTATCTTTGCGGGCTGGTGCGCCCTTCCGAGTGGTTATCTTTGTTATGAACCGAGCCATTATATTAGAGCCCGCCCTGGCATGGTCCGGGGCCTTGCGTCGCACGGTGGATGCCCGTCCGGAATACGGATCGTGGCTCGAGGAGGCGGCCCAACAGCCGATAGACCGGCACAGGCTTCAACAATGGTTCCTCGAACTCGGCGGAACGGTCGACGGCATTTTGCCGACAGACGCATTACGCCCCATACTGAGGCGTCTACGCCAACGCGTCTTCCACACGCTGATGGTGCGCGACATTGCCGCTGCGGCCCCGCTGCAGGAAGTCGTGCTTGCCATGTCCCTTCTTGCCGATCTTGCGGTGGCGCAGGCCTACCGCAGCGTGGCGCATGAGCTGGCCGGCAGCCACGGCATCCCGCTAGACCCGGACACCGGCCGACCGCAGGAAATGATCGTGGTGGGCATGGGCAAGCTGGGCGGGCGCGAGCTTAATGTCTCCTCGGATATCGACCTCATCATGCTTTACGGCGAGGACGGAGAAACGGACGGGCGTCGCGCCATCAGCCATTACGAGTTCTACGCGCGCACCACGCAACGCATGATGCCGGTGCTCTCCGAAATCGACGGCGACGGTCAGGTCTTTCGCACCGACCTTCGCCTTCGGCCCGATGGCGATTCTGGGCCGCTCGCCTGGAGTCTCGACGCCCTGGAGAACTACCTGGTGGTGCAAGGCCGGGAATGGGAGCGTTATGCCTGGATCAAGGCCCGCAATCTCCGCGTCCAGGCGTTTGAAGGAAGCGACCCGACTTCACAATGGCAGCACCTTGAGTCGCTGCGCACTCCCTTCGTCTATCGGAAGTACTTCGATTTTGACGCGCTCTCTTCCCTGCGCGAGCTGCGTGAACGCATCCGCCAGGACTGGCAGCGGCGTGCTTTGGCACGCACCGGCGTGGATGCCGTACACAACATCAAGCTCGGCGAAGGCGGAATCCGGGAGATCGAGTTCGTCGTACAGCTCACCCAGCTGATACGAGGCGGACGCCTGCCTTCGCTGCAGCGCGCCAACCTGCTCGCCGCCCTGCGCTGCCAGAAGACGTCGGGCCTGATCGACGACGACATGGCGTCCCGGTTGGAAGACGCCTATGTCTTCCTGCGCCGTGTCGAGCACATGCTGCAATACCGTGAAGACGAACAGACGCATCTGCTACCGAGGGATCCGTCCGTGGAAGTGGGTCTGGCAGCTGCAATGGGCATGGCGCCCGACGACTTCAAACAGACCCTCGATGAGCACCGGCGTTACGTGAGCGCGGCATTTCACGATGCCTTCCGTATAGCCGGTGTCGCCACACCCACCCAATCCGCCCCCGAAACGACGCCAGCGGAACCGGACGCGACCGGCATGGGCGAGTTCATCCAAACCCATATGGGCGCTGACGCCGAGCGGGTTTGCCAGCGGCTGGACGCCATGCTGGCCAGCCATCGCATCCGCAGCCTGCCCACCGTCAGCCGAAAGCGGCTGGACAAACTTCTGCCTGCCTTGCTCGCCGCGGCTGCGGACACAGACGCACCCGCCACAACCGCCATACGGCTTTTCGAGTTGGTTGAACACATCGCGCAACGCAGCGCTTACATGGCGCTGCTCGCCGAGTACCCCGAAACGCTCGCCCGTGTGACCCGTATCGTCGGCGCCAGTCCCTGGGCGTCGCAATACCTGAACCGCTATCCGGTCCTGCTGGATGGCCTGATCGAATGGCACACGCTGATGGAAGCGCCGAACATCACGGAAATCGGTCAGCAGCTCGCGCGGGAACTCGATGCGAGCGTGTTGCCCGACGGCAAGCCTGATGTTGAAAAACAGATGAACCTCATGCGTGACCTGCAGCATCAGATCACGTTTCAGCTGCTGGCGCAGGATCTGGAAGGTCGCCTGACGATCGAAGCCCTGGCCGATCGCCTGTCTGAGCTGGCCGACCTGCTGCTCTCCGAAACGATCCGACGCACCTGGCCGCTGGTACAGCCGCGGGGTGCGGACGCTGCCACCGCGCCGCGCTTCGCGGTGATTGCCTACGGCAAGCTGGGCGGCAAAGAAATCGGCTATGCCTCGGACCTGGACCTCGTTTTCCTCTACGACGACCCGGACGACGAGGCGGTGGAACGCTACGTGAAGCTGGGGCGGCGCATGGTGTCGTGGCTGTCCACCATGACCTCTTCCGGACGTCTCTACGAAATCGATCTACGCCTGCGCCCCGACGGCGATGCCGGCCTGCTGGCAGTCTCCTGCGACGGTTTCGCCCGCTATCAGCGCGAGCATGCATGGATCTGGGAGCATCAGGCCATTACACGTGCACGCTTTTGCGCAGGCGACCCCGCCCTGGGCGAGAAATTCGAGGCAATCCGGCGCGAAATTCTTCTCCGTGAACGCGATCCCGTCCAGTTGCGCGCCGCGGTGCAAGAAATGCGCGAGAAAATCCGTGCCGGTCACCCCAACCACGGCACCGACTTCGATCTGAAGCACGATCCCGGCGGCATGGTCGACATCGAATTCGTCACGCAATACTTGGTACTGCTGCATGCCCGACACCATCCCGAGCTGCTGGGGAATTTGGGCAATATCGCGTTGCTGGGGCTGGCCGCTCGAGCGGGACTCATTCCGGCCGAACTTGCCGAGCGCGTGGCGGAGGCGTACCGCGTCTTGCGCAGACGCCAGCACGCGCTGCGCTTGCAAGGGGCGGAAAAGGCCCGCCTACCGGCTGATCAGCTTGTCGCCGAACGCGCGGCAGTGCGGGAATTGTGGGATAGGGTGATCGGCGAGGCCTGAGCGGGCTCGGGCGTCGCCGCCGGTCAGGCAATGACGGAAAGGGACTTCGAACCGGTCACGACTGCGCCGGTATCGTCCGTCCACTTCATCTTTAGCTCACCCGACTTGCGGGCAAGAAACGTGAACTCGATATACGGATTCTGAGAAATCGCCGTTTCGGGCTTCCAGGTGAAAAGCAGGTCGCCATCGAGGCGCGCCTCGAACTCGTTCACGATATTGCGCGCGATAGGCTTGCCGTCTTCGCCGGGACGCAGGCCGGTCTCCATGCGATGTTCGATCAGTGCTCGCACGCGCACGACTTCCCCGGACTTGGGTTGATCATTGCTGATCCAGATACGTGGTTTGCTCATCTTCAACCCTGCCTACATTCCACAGCCACCGGCTGTCACGGTGATATGTCGGTGCGCCATCAAGATGCGGCCGTCATTCATGCGCGCCAGCGCCCGGATCGTCTGACTTTCAATCAGCCGCAGGCGAACGGC
>DATGNX010000129.1:0-15415 GCA_035306485.1 Burkholderiaceae bacterium | reverse complement strand
TGGGTAATCCTTACAACGTACCGGGTCGCGATAAGCTGGAGCTCTATGCCGGCAACGGCATGATGGGCATACTGCGGATGGATCGGGACGGCAAGAACCGAGAAGTGTATGCACAAGGCGTGCGCAACTCGGTGGGCATGGACTTCAACCCGAAGGACAATACGCTCTGGTTTACGGATAACCAGGTCGACGGCATGGGAGACGATATCCCTCCGGGTGAGATCAACCGTGCTACGGAAATGGGGCAGCACTTCGGCTTTCCGTATTACGGGGGCGGGGATGTCAGGACCTTGGAATACAAGGACGATACACCTCCCAATGACGTCGTGTTTCCCGAAGTCGCCACCGACGCTCATGCGGCGGACCTGGGCATGACTTTCTACCGCGGCAAGATGTTCCCCGAGAAATACCACGGTGGCATATTCTCAGCCCAGCACGGGTCCTGGAACCGCACGACGCCGATAGGCGCTCGCGTACTATTCACGAGCCTGAACGAAGACGGCAAGGCGCAGGAAACGGAGATCTTCGCCGATGGATGGCTGGCGCCGGGCGAATACATGGGGCGGCCGGTCGATGTCGCCATGCTGCCCGATGGGTCGCTGCTGGTATCCGACGACTTCGCGGGAGCCATTTATCGCATTTCCTACGAAGGCCAGCGCTGAATCAAGTGCGCGTTAAAAAAGCCGATCCCTAGGGATCGGCTTTTTCATGTAAGCGACTCAGCGCTGCTTACTTCACCACGACCTTGCCGGTCATGATGGCCCAGTGGCCGGGGAAGGAGCAGAAGAAGGCGTAATCGCCGCCGGCTTCCAGCGCTTCGGTCTTGAAGGTGACCGAAGTCTTCTCGCCACCGCCGATCAGGTCGGTGTGGGCAATGACGCGCTCGTCATTCGGCTTCACGTAATCGTTATCGGGGCCGGCAGTCGTTGCGTCGGTGGCGACGCCTTGCTTGTCGGCTGCCTTCGTGATCACAATGTTGTGGCCCATGGCGGCGACGGGCAGCTTGCCGGTGTGAACCAGATTTACCGTGAATTCGTCGCAGGTCTTGTCCACGACGATTTCCTTGGTATTGAACTGCATGGCGTCGTTGCCTTCCACCGTGACGTCACACTGTGCAGCCATTGCGGGGACCGCCATCACGGACAGCAGTGCGGCGAGAGTTACTTTTGCAAACATGAAAATCCTCCGAGTCGTATCGTGACGCCCGGCTGCGGCGATTAACACCGGCAACGTGGGCAGCTATGAAAATTCGAACGCCTAATTGTCTGGTACTAGTGGATTATACGTATTGATGAGAATCAAGTTCGTATACCCACACTCTCTTTGCGGATCAGCAAAATACGGGCCTGGCGCACTATGGTGCGGGCCCATTTCGATCAAAATAGCCGCTGAGCCAGTACATTGAGTCCGTAACCGCCGACAAGCAAAAAGAGGAAAAGCGTACCGGCCAGCGCCAGCGGGCCGGCGCCCGCCTGACGGATCGCACTGGCGTGTGTGCGAAGGCCGAGCGCCGCCATGGCCATGGCGAGGAAGACCGTGCTGGTGTGAACCAACATGGCCGTGGTCGAAGGGCTCAACACACCCAGCGAATTGATGCCGACGGCGACGACGAAGCCCACAGCGAACCATGGTATGGCGGGCTTCGCCCGTGACGTCGTCTCGCCGCCTTGGCTGCGCCGATCGCGACGTTGCATCCACCAGGAGACCCCCATCAGGAACGGTGCCAGCATCATGACTCGCAGCATTTTCTCGACGATTGCCGTTCCGGCGGCAATCGGGCCCACCGCATCACCGGCCGCGACTACCTGGGCGACCTCATGGACCGTAGAGCCAATGTAGATGCCGAAAGCGTGTTCCGACATGCCCATGTACGGAAAGAGCAGGGGATACAGAAACATGCTGAGCGTCCCGAAGACCACGACGGTAGCGACGGCTACGGAGACCTTGTGCGCCTGCGCACGCGCGACCGGCTCCATGGCCATGACGGCAGCGGCACCGCAGATGGCGCTCCCGGCCCCGACGAGCATGCATGTCTGACGATCCAGCCTGAACACCCTGCGGCCAAGAGTCATGGCCAGACCGAACACGGAAAGGATGATCACCGCGTCCAAGATTACGCCCGCGATGCCGACTGTCGCCGCTTGCTGGAACGTGATGTTGAAGCCAAAAAGCACGATCCCCGCGCGTAACAGGCGGTTCTTGCAGAAGTCCACTCCCGCCGCTGCGTGGGGGGCAATGTGCGGAAACACAGTGTTGCCAAGCACCATGCCAATGATGATCGCAAACGTGAGGGCGCTGAGTCCAAAGGAGCGCAACGCTGGTTGTTGCGCGAGCCAAAGCCCGGACGCTGCGACAGCCGCGGCCAGGGCAAAACCGGGCCACTTGGCGCTACCGGGCATATAGAGGCGGGGAGCGCCAGGCGAGGATTCGTTGGGGAGGGATGACACGTTATAAGAAGAATCGGAAACAGTGCCGACAGGATATAAGCGCGCCATCCATAAGTCGAATGCATTATATTCATATAACCATAACTTATGGTTAAGTCATGCGGCTCAATTTGCACCTTCTCCGCGTTTTCCATTCCGTAGCCACGGAAAGCAGCTTTTCCGCTGCTGCGCGTTTCCTACATATCAGTCAGCCGGCAGTGTCCAAAGCGGTCTCAGAACTGGAGCGGCAGCTGGACATGGTGTTGATCGAACGCCGCGGCGGCAGGGCCGGGCAGACGCTGACATTGACTGAAGCGGGCGAGGCCCTCAACGCTCATGCGCGAGCCATTTTTGCCTTTGAAAGGGCGGCGGTGGACGACCTTCATCAACGCAGCGGACTCCGACAGGGGCAGCTTGTGATCGGAGCGAGCACCACCATTGCCAGCTACTGGTTGCCTCGCTACTTGCAGGCATTTGCATCAAAGTGGCCCGACATCACCATGAGAGTGGTCGTGGGCAATACACAGTCCATTGCGGAAGACCTCTTCGACTGTCGTCTCGACTTGGCGCTGGTGGAGGGCCCCGTACATGTAGACGGTCTGACTTCGTGGCAGTGGAAGAACGAGCGCCTGGTCATCGTGGGATCGCCGACCATGCCGCAGCCCACCACAATCGGTCAACTGGCAGACCGCACTTGGCTGCTAAGAGAAGTCGGATCGGGGACGCGCGAGGTGTTCTTCGATTTCCTGACGGCGCACGGTCTGCGCTTGCAGCGCAGCCTGGAGATCGGGAGTAATGAAGGTATCGCCCGGGCCGCGGCTTCAGGTCTGGGTGTGGCGATGCTCCCCTTCGTCGTAGTGGAAGATCTGTTGTCGTTGGGCCGTCTGGTCGAGTTGCGCCTGACCGGGGTGGAAGCGCTCACTCGAAGGCTGTATCGGGTGCAACGACAGCACCGGCCGCCGAGCCCGGCGGCTCACGCGTTTCTGGAGGTGCTGAACGATATCGCCTGAGGCGGAAGTACCACACGCGCACTGGGCGGGACGACTCGAACCCGTATATCCTTCGTCTGCACGGGACAGCCCCAACACGACACCATGGACGCCATCGCACGTACCGCCAAGTCTGAAGTCTGGTTCATATCCGCCCTGGGACTGGGCCAGATTTGTGCATGGGGCACGCTCTACTACAGTTATCCCCTCATCGTGGAAGCGATGATGCCGGAACTGGGCTGGTCTCGCACACAGGCCTATGGGCCCGCCACTGCGGGGCTGGTCGTGGCAGCTGTCCTTACCTACCCCGTGGGGGTGGCCGTCGACCGGGGACACGGTCGCTCCGTCATGGCGGGGTGCTCCCTACTGGCCGCACTGCTGTTCCTGCTGTGGTCGCAGGTGGAAACGTACACCGCCTTTTACCTCGTTGCTACCGCTTTGGGGGCTTTACAGGCGTGCACGCTCTACGAGCCCGCCTTCGCCGTGTTGGCGCGCCGAGTCGGAGCGAGCGGGGCGCGAGCGGGCGTTACTCAGATCACCCTGTGGGGCGGCTTTGCCAGCACTGCATTCATTCCGCTCGTGCAGTTTTTCATCGATGCCCATGGATGGCGCGGAGCTCTGCTACTGCTGGCGGTCATCAATCTCCTGTTGTGTGCTGTGTATTTGGTGTGCATTCGGCCCGACTACGATCTGGGCAGCGTAGATGCCGCGAGCACCGTTGGGCGACAGCGCGACCGGGCCGTATTGCGGGTAACCGTGAGGCGCAGTGTTTTCTGGTTGTTGTTGCTCGCCATGGTTGCGTATGCAGCCGCCTTTTCAGCATTCACCTTCCACATGTATCCCTTGCTCCTCGAAGGTGAACTGAAGGTGACCGAGGTGGTGTGGGCGCTCGCGTTAATCGGTCCGGCGCAAGTGGGCGGCCGCGTCGTCGTCAGCCTATTTGCGCGTCGGTCCAGCATGCGAAGGGTGGGAAGCATCACGGTCGCAGTACTCCCGCCGGTATTCTTTTTCTTGTTGTTCTTTCGAGACGATTTCGCGACGGTGGCGGTGTTGTGCTGTCTCTACGGCGCCGCCAACGGCATCTTCACCATCGTGCGCAGCCTAGTGATTCCGGAGATGCTTACGCCACATGCGTATGGCGCGCTCAATGGGCTAATTAATCTCCCGGCCACCTTGGCGCGCGCGATCGCGCCCTGGGCCACGGCGGTCCTATGGAGCATTACACACAGTTATACGCCGGTTCTTTGGGTGATCGGCGCCACTTGCGTGTTGATGGCGCTGGCGTTCTGGCTCGCCGCATATCGATCTCTGCGAGAACCGGGTATTCACGCTTGATAAAACACCAAAAGAAATACTATCTTACGTTATGAAACATAATCCGGAGAGGTATTTCGAGATGGTGGACTGGATCGAGTTGGAAGCCGACGCCAAGTCGATGCCCGGCCGGCGCGGCCCGGCGAAGGCCTGGAACGCGCGCTTGATGATCGGATTAATTCTCGCAGTGATCCCACTGCTCCTGCTTCTGATTACTCCCCGGGGAGCATGGCCCGCCTTTCCTCTCTATCTGCCGCTACACACGGCGATGGAAATCTTTGCCGTCGTGGTGGCGTTGATGATCTTTGCGCTCGGCTGGCATAGCGTCGGCCCGCGCATGTCTCGCAGCATGGTGGTGTTCTCCAGCGGATTCCTCGCCGTGGGTCTGCTCGACCTTGGGCACATGTTGTCATTCCCTGGCATGCCGGACTTCGTCACACCCAGTTCTGTGGAGAAAGGGATCGAGTTCTGGCTGATGTCGCGCCTACTGTTTGCCCTCATTTTGCTGGCTGCCGCAAGGGGTGACTGGACGACGCCGGCGGGTCGCGGTTTCCGTCTGTCCAGCTTATGCGTCTCCCTTTTCGTGGTGGTGCTTGGCTATTGGCTGGTGTTGTCCGATACGGTCGGGCTGCCCGCGACCTACGTTCCCGGAGTCGGTCTGACGCCATTGAAGATTGCCATGGAGTACCTGATCATCGGCCTATGCCTGCTGACGGTCGTGGTGCTGTTTCGCAATCCGGCTCGTCCTCAGCCCGTGAAGGCCGGTCCTATCGGCGCGGCGGCGATCACGATGGCCCTGGGAGGCCTTTGCTTTACGCTATATTTCAATGCCTACGACGTCGCGAACGCGCTGGGGCATATTTATAAAGTAATTGCCTACGCTTTCCTCTACAGCGCGATCTTTATCGAGGGCGTGCGCAAGCCGTACCAGCGCCTATACGAGTCCCAGCTGAGGCTGGCGCAGAGCGAGCAGAAATTCCGCAGCTTGATGGAATTCGCGCCGGATGCCATCTTGCTGGTGAATCGTCAGAATGACGTCGTCTCCTTCAACGCCCAGGCGAAGCAAATGTTTGGCATCTCCTCGGAACGCGGGCGCAGCGTTCCGGTGGCGTCGGTGCTGCCGACATGGGACGAGGCCTGCGCGGCCGAAGTGGTCTGTCGCAAAGCGAACGGGCAGACGTTCGCGGCCGAGCTGAGTCACGGCCGCCTTCCCGCGGCTGAAGGCGAACTCACCATGCTGATTCTGCGCGATCTCACTGAGCGCAAGGCGCTTGAAAAAGCCCTGGCCGATCAGCTCGGACACGACAGCGTGACGGGCTTGCCCAATCGCGTGCTCTTCAATGAGCGACTGCACAAGGCATTGAATGACGCACGATCAGCCGGCACGCGGGTCGGTGTGCACTTCATCGACATCGATCATTTCAAAAAGGTGAACGACACGCTGGATCCGGCGGCGGGCGACAGCGTCCTGCAACGTTGTGTCGCTCGACTGGCGCGGGAACTGGGTACTCACGACTTACTGGCGCGTTACAGCAACGATCAGTTTCTGGTATTGCAAGCGTACGTTCCGAATGAGGACGCTCTACACGAGCTTGCCGGGCGCCTGCAGGCATGCATTCGACGACCGATCGAAACGGCGGGTCGGGAACTGTACTTGACCGCGACGATTGGTGTGGCGGCGAGCGGTCCGCAGTCCGATAGCCCTGAAACGCTGCTGAGGGCAGCACATGTCGCCCTCACTTGTGCAAAGCAGGAAGCGCGAGACAGCTACCGCATCCATACTTTGGACATGGACGTGCAGCTGCGACAACGTGCGGAACTTGAGGCCGCCCTGCATACCGCAGTGGCGAATGGCGAACTTGTATTGCGTTTTCAGCCACGCGTGTGCCTTCGAACGGGCAGGGTGGTGGGGCTTGAAGCGCTCGTCCGATGGCAGCATCCCGTCTTCGGCATGGTGCCCCCGTGCGATTTCATACCGATAGCCGAAGAGACCGGGCTGATCGGCGAGATCGGAGCGTGGGTCCTGCGCGAAGCCTGTTCGCAATTACAGACTTGGCAGGACTGTGGGCTTCCGCCTCTGCGCATGGCCGTGAATATCTCTGCCAAACAGCTGCATGATCCGCAATTCGCAGCGCAGGTGGACGCGACGTTGCGCGAGACAGGCATCCGTGCAGAGCAATTGGAACTGGAGATCACCGAGAGCACGGTCATGCAGGATGCGACCGCCGCCATTCAGGCCCTGCGCGTGCTCAAGCGCTTGGGCGTCGTGCTCGCGGTGGACGATTTCGGAACGGGCTATTCGTCATTGAACTATTTGAAGCTGTTCCCGATCGACGTCCTGAAAATCGACCGCTCCTTCGTGCAAAACGTCACCGAGGATGCCAACGACGCAACCATCATTCGTGCCATCATCGCCTTGGCGCATAACCTGGGGCTGACCGTGGTTGCGGAGGGCGTGGAGACTTGCGCACAGGGAATACTGCTGAAACGCGCCGACTGCGACGAGCTGCAAGGATACTATTTCAGCCGCCCCGTGCCGTCAGAGGCCGTCCCGCCTTTACTGCAGGAGCATGATGAATTGCGCAGCAGGGCGTGGCTGCAGGAGTTAGGCGGCAGGGGGTGGTAGGCACGCCCATCAGCATTCCACGATGTTGACCGCCAGGCCGCCTTGCGAGGTTTCCTTGTACTTACTCATCATGTCGGCGCCGGTCTCGCGCATGGTCTTGATGACCTGATCCAGACTGACGGTGTGTTTCCCGTCGCCGTGCAGCGCCATTCTGGCGGCATTGATTGCCTTGACCCCCGCCAGAGCATTGCGTTCGATACATGGAATCTGCACCAGTCCGCCCACTGGATCGCAGGTCAGTCCCAAGTGATGTTCCATGCCGATCTCCGCCGCATTCTCGACCTGTTCAGGCGTTCCGCCCAACACAGCGCAAAGCGCCGCAGCCGCCATGGAGCAGGCCACGCCGACTTCCCCCTGGCAACCGACTTCGGCGCCTGAGATCGACGCATTTTCTTTGTACAGAATGCCGATTGCCGCCGCAGTGAGCAGGAAGTCTTCAACCCCCTTGCGCGTAGCTTCGCCGCTGAACTCGGTGTAGTACTGCAGAACCGCCGGAATGATGCCCGCCGCACCATTCGTCGGGGCCGTTACGACGCGCCCGCCCGCAGCGTTCTCTTCGTTCACCGCCATGGCATATAGATTCACGTAGTCCATGACGGTGAGCGGGTCCGCTGCTTGTCGGCCGCCTCGCGATTCCAAACTTTGCAGCAGTTCGGGAGCCCGCCGCTTGACGTTGAAGGGGCCAGGCAGTGTGCCGGTGGTCCGGCACCCGCGCTCCACGCAAGCCCGCATGGTTGCGTGGATGCGTTCCAACCCTGCGACCGTGTCGGCTTCGGGGCGCCAATGCGCCTCGTTGGCGCGCATGATGTCGGCAATGGAACACTGATGCTGAGCAGTGAGCCGCAGCAAGTCGTCACCGCTACGAAACGGCATGGGCAGTTCGGCCATGTCCGGCAAGACTGGCGGTGCGGCGCCTTCGCCGTCGGGATTCCCCTGCACCACAAATCCACCGCCCACGGAGAAATAGCTGCGTTCAAGCAGCAGCTCGCCATCCGCGTCGTAGCCCACGCAGCGCATGCCGTTGGGATGGAAGGGCAAGACCTTGAACGGATGAAAGAGAATGTCGGCAGCGGGATCGAAGGGCAGGGTGTGTCTGCCCAGCACAGAGATGCGCTTTGTTGCCCGCATGTCATCGAGCAGAGCCGGTACGCGATCGACGTCCACCGTTTCTGGATCATGTCCGGCCAGGCCCAGCATGACGGCGGTGTCCGTGCCATGTCCGCGGCCCGTGGCGCCTAGCGAACCGAAAAGCTCCACCACGATGCGCCTCGCACTTTCACCACGGGGAGCGGCCAGCAACGACTTGGCAAACATGCGCGCCGCTCGCATTGGGCCGACGGTATGCGAGCTAGAGGGGCCGATACCGATCTTGAATATGTCGAATACGCTGATAGCCAATTCTTTCTCTCGTGCGAGGATGCAATAAGCATCTTAGCAACACGCCAACGTTAGAACCAGCACTGCGCTTGAGCGGCCGCGCGGCGTATGATGCGGGCTTTTGTCGCGGAAGCATGGGCGTTCCGCATAGCACTCTCTCGATCTGGAATTCGCGCGATGTTTGCAGCCGCAACGATATTCGTCCTGACCCTGGTTCTGGTCATTTGGCAGCCCCGCGGCCTCGGCATTGGGTGGAGCGCCAGCCTGGGAGCAGTGCTGGCGTTGGCGGCAGGAGTGGTGAACTTCTCCGACATACCGGTGGTGTGGGGCATCGTCTGGAACGCAACAGCTACTTTTGTCGCGCTGATCATCATCAGCCTGCTACTCGACGCCGCCGGGTTTTTCGAATGGGCGGCACTGCATGTTGCCAAGTGGGGCAGGGGCAGAGGCGCCGCGCTTTTCGTTTTCATAGTTCTACTGGGTGCCGGCGTCTCGGCGGTCTTTGCCAATGACGGGGCGGCGTTGATTCTCACCCCCATCGTCATGGCCATGCTGCTGGCATTAGGATTCGGCCCGCGGGCAACATTGGCTTTCGTGATGGCTGCGGGCTTCATTGCCGATACAGCGAGTCTGCCACTGATTGTCTCGAATTTGGTGAATATTGTTTCTGCGGACTTTTTCGGGCTGAGCTTCAATCGCTATGCCGCCGTGATGGTGCCGGTGAATGCGGTGGCTGTCCTTGCCAGCCTGGTTGTGCTGTACCTGTATTTCCGTCGCGATATTCCGGCGCGGTATGTGGTCCACGACCTGAAAACGCCCGCATCGGCCATACGCGATATGCGCACATTCCAGGCAGGATGGTTAGTCTTGCTCCTGTTGCTCGTCGGCTTCTTCGGTTTGGAACCGCTGGGAATCCCGGTGAGTGCCGTGACGGCCCTGGCCGCGGTCATATTGCTGTTGGTTGCCGGGCGGGGCCATGTAATCAGTACCCGCAAGGTGATGCGCGAGGCGCCTTGGCAGATTGTTATCTTTTCCCTGGGGATGTACCTCGTGGTGTATGGCCTGCGCAACGCCGGCTTGATGCAGTCATTGGCAGACATTCTGACGCAGTGCGCGACGCAAGGCTTATGGGCGGGCACGCTCGCAACGGGTCTGATCGCCGCTTTCCTGTCCTCTATCATGAACAATCTTCCCACGGTGTTGATCGTCGCCTTGTCGATCGATGCGAGCCAGGCCGAAGGGGTGGTCCGCGAAGCGATGATCTACGCGAACGTGATTGGCAGCGATCTGGGGCCGAAGATCACGCCCATCGGGAGTCTCGCGACACTGCTTTGGTTGCACGTTCTCGCTATCAAAGGGACTCGCATCACTTGGGGCTATTACTTCAGGGTCGGCACCGTACTCACTTTGCCGGTCCTGCTCATTACCCTCGCCGCGCTCGCGCTGCGGCTCGGATAGCCAAGGTTTCATTTATGCAAGCAAGTATGTCTGCGCCGCTCCCGTCGGTTGAAGCGGGGGAGTGCGCCCCGGCGCTGTCCGCACGATTACACAAAGCGTGCTGGATTCAATTTCTGACCAATTAGAACCAAAAGATGCAATTTGGGTAGGGAGCGCGAGGGTATATCTGGTGAACGAGACTGGGAGAAGAAGGGCACGACAACAGTCATAACAAATAATAGAACCAGGTGGAGACGCGATGCAGTTGGCTCTCGACGCAATCACCAAGAGGGTGGGGAACGAAGTCTGGCTGTCTGAAATGAGTCTGGCCCTCCAACCGGGGCGGATCACCGTGTTGCTGGGCGCCACGCAGGCGGGAAAGACCACACTCATGCGCATCATGGCCGGCCTGGACGTGCCCAGCAGCGGCCACGTCTTCGTGGACAACCAGGACGTGACCGGATGGTCCGTACGGCGGCGGAATGTCGCCATGGTCTACCAGCAGTTCATCAATTACCCGTCCATGACCGTGCGCGAGAACATCGCGTCGCCGCTCAAGCTGCGGCGGGAGCAGAACATCGACTCAAAAGTCACTGCACTGGCCGGTCGACTAGGCCTCGAGCCATTTTTGGATCGTTTGCCCGGAGAGTTGTCGGGCGGGCAGCAACAACGCGTGGCGCTGGCACGAGCCCTTGCCAAGGGCGCGCCATTAATGCTGTTGGACGAGCCCTTGATGAACCTGGATTACAAGTTGCGTGAAGTGCTGCGTGAGGAGCTTGCCGACCTGTTCTCGGGAAGTGACTCGACGGTTGTTTACGCCACCACGGAGCCCGCCGAAGCCCTGTTAATGGGCGGCTTCGTGGCCGTTCTGCATGAAGGGCGACTTCTGCAGTACGGTCCCGCGGTCGAGGTTTACGATGCGCCGGCAACACTGGAGGTGGCACAGGCGTTCAACGATCCACCCATGAATTTTCTGGCCGGAAGGCGTGTGGAGCGGGGCGTCGAACTTACACCGCAGCACATCGTCCAGGTGCCGCTGCCTCGGCTGCCCGACGCCGAGGTCACCGTGGGCGTGCGCGCCGGGGCTTTTCGCCTGGCCCCCGGGAACGACGATATTGAATTGCCTTCCACAGTGCAGTTGGCCGAGATTTCGGGCTCGGACACCTTTTTGCACGTACACAGCGACGTGGGACCGCTCGTGGCGCAATTCACCGGCGTACATCACTTTGAGTTGGGAGCGACGATTCCCTTGTATGTGTCTCGGCGCGATGCGTTCGCATTTGCTTCCGACGGGCGGCTGTTGCACGCACCGCTGCGGCGGGGGAGGTAGACATGGCGCGTATCGAACTGAAGCTGGCGCACAGTTATCAGACTCACCCTCGGAGCGACGAAGATTACGCCTTGCTGCCGCTGGAGCTGGTTTTCGAGGATGGAGGCGCCTATGCGCTGCTAGGGCCGTCCGGTTGTGGCAAGACTACCTTGCTCAACATTATGTCGGGCCTGCTCACGCCTTCTCAGGGAACGGTTTATTTCGACGGCCGCGACGTCACCTTGATGACGCCCCAGATGCGCAATATTGCTCAGGTGTTCCAGTTCCCGGTGGTCTACGACACCATGACCCTGCGCGAGAACCTTGCGTTTCCGTTGCGCAATCGGGGCATGGCCTCCGCCGACATCAAACGCCGGGTGGATCAGATCGCCGAGATGCTGGAACTCGGACCTTTACTCGATCGCCGTGCGGCCGGGCTGTCCGCCGATATCCAGCAGAAGGTGTCGCTGGGTCGGGGCCTGGTGCGCCCCGATGTATCGGCGGTGCTTTTCGACGAGCCGCTCACCGTCATCGACCCGCAACTGAAATGGCAGTTGCGGCGCAAGCTCAAGCAAATCCACGCGGAATTGGGCCTGACGCTGGTGTATGTGACGCACGATCAAGTGGAGGCACTCACTTTCGCCGATCATGTGATGGTCATGGCGCGTGGGCGGGTGCTTCAAATCGGGACGCCCGCCGAATTGTTCGAGCGACCTGCCCATACATTTGTGGGGCATTTCATCGGCTCTCCGGGCATGAATCTATTGCCGGTCGAGAGTGTCGATGGCCGTTTGAAGCTGGGTGAGTTCACTTTGCCGAGTCCTCCGGGATTGTCCGGCAGAGAAGGGCCCATCGTCTTGGGACTTCGGCCGGAGTACACGGCGCTGGCTGCACCATCGCAGGCCGGCGCGGTGGCGGCGGTCGTGCGGCGTGTGCAGGACCTGGGGAGCCACTTGCTGTTGACCGCCGATGCGGGTGGACAGACGGTACGCGCCCGACTGCCGCGGGACCTTGAACCGTATCCGCCTGAGCCGGGGGAAGTGGTCGGCTTGCAGCTGTTGTGTGAACAAACCCGTTTCTACCGCAACGAGGAGCTGATTTCATGAGTGGCTATGTGAAGCCGGTCAACAATCGCGCGTGGTGGCTGATCGCTCCCGTGTGTCTGTGCGTCGCGTTTTCCGCCGTTCTGCCGCTGATGACGGTGGTGAATTATTCCGTTCAGGATGTCATCTCGCCCACACGCTCGGTCTTCGTCGGCGCGGAATGGTTCGAGGAGGTGATGCGCGATCGTGACCTGCACGGAGCATTAGGGCGGCAGTTGGTTTTCTCGTTCTCCGTATTGCTGATCGAGATTCCCCTGGGCATCCTGCTCGCCCTCTGCATGCCCACAAAAGGCTGGAAGGCCTCTCTGGTATTGGTGTTGGTGGCGCTGTCGCTGCTGATTCCCTGGAACGTAGTGGGCACTATCTGGCAGATTTTCGGACGCAGCGATATCGGGTTGTTCGGTCGGGCGATGGCCATGCTGGGGATCGACTATAGCTATGCCGCCAACCCAACGCAGGCATGGTTCACCGTACTGCTAATGGACGTCTGGCACTGGACGCCGCTCGTTGGGCTTCTGGTCTATGCGGGTCTACGCGCCATTCCCGAAGCCTTCTATCAGGCGGCGCGCATCGACGGCGCGAGCCGATTCGACGTCTTCCGTTATATCCAGCTGCCCAAGCTGCGCGGAGTGCTCATGATCGCCGTGCTGCTGCGCTTCATGGACAGCTTCATGATCTATACGGAACCCTTCGTACTGACCGGCGGCGGTCCGGGAGCGGCGACCACCTTTCTAAGCCAATATCTGACTCAGAAAGCGGTAGGCCAGTTTGATCTCGGGCCGGCCGCAGCCTTCTCGCTGATTTATTTCCTGATCATCCTGCTCTTGTGCTTCGTGCTGTACAACTGGATGTTGCGGGTCGGCGCGCAAGACACGGAGGCCCGCGATGAGTAATGGCGTAAGCACCGTGGCGGCTGTTCCGGTAGCCGAGCGGCGCCGGAGCGCTCAGGCTTCTGGTCGCGCACCGATGTTGCGGTTGTGGGCTGCGTTGTTCCTGCTGGCTTACCTTGCCTTTGCACTGCTGCCCATCTACTGGATGGTGGTCATGAGCTTCAAGACCAACCAGGGAATTTTGTCTTCTTTCGCGCTCTGGCCGCGAGAATTCACTTGGAACAACTACATCCGGATCTTTACAGACCCCTCCTGGTACAGCGGCTACATCAATAGCCTGATCTACGTGGGTCTCAACATGACCATCTCGCTGGCTGTCGCGCTGCCGGCAGCCTATGCGTTCTCCCGCTACCGGTTCATTGGTGACCGGCACGTCTTCTTTTGGTTGCTGACCAACCGCATGACGCCGCCGGCGGTCTTCCTGCTGCCGTTCTTCCAGTTGTATTCCACGCTGGGACTGATGGACACGCATATTGCGGTTGCCCTGGCACATTTGGTTTTCAACGTGCCGCTAGCCGTGTGGATACTGGAAGGGTTCATGAGCGGCGTACCGCGGGAGATCGACGAAACGGCATACATCGACGGCTACAGCTTCCCCCGATTCTTCGTCACCATCTTCATGCCGCTGATTAAGTCCGGTATCGGCGTAGCGGCGTTCTTCTGTTTCATGTTCAGTTGGGTGGAGCTGCTGCTGGCGCGAACGCTGACGAGTGTGCACGCGAAGCCGATCGTGGCCACCATGACGCGCACGGTGTCCGCTTCCGGCATGGACTGGGCGACGCTTGCTGCCGCGGGGACGCTGACCATCATTCCGGGAGCCGTGGTGATCTGGTTCGTGCGCCACTACATCGCCAAGGGCTTTGCCATGGGCCGGGTCTGAAGTAGGGAGGATGACATGTTCGATTGGATGGTCTGGACCCTGCCTACCGCCGTGTTTTTCATCGCAGTCGGTGTGTTGCTGGCCGGCATGACAGTCTGGGAGTTGCGTTCGCCCACACGTCTGCGCAAGGGCTTTCTGCCTATCGCCACGACGCGGGGCGACCGCCTTTTTATTGGTCTGCTTGCAGCCGCCTATCTGAACCTGATCTACCTGTGGTTACGGGATCGCTTGGGTACGGCCCTGGGGCTGGACGATCCCCCGACGCTCTGGATCAGTTTTGCCGTGTCCATGTTGTTGCTGGTGTTCATCATGCGCAAGGGCTAGGAGTAGAGCCCATGTGCATCGCCCGAGGATTTCCCCTCCCGGGCGGCGGGCGAAAAGGGGAGCATTTCACCGAGGAGACAGTCATGAGCATGTGTCGTATCGCACTGACCTCCGCCATACTGGCCCTGTTCGCCACACAGGGCCACGCCGGCGAGGCCGAAGCCAAGAAGTGGATAGAAGACGAGTTCCAGCCCTCGACGCTTTCCCGCGATCAGCAGCTGCAGGAAATGCAATGGTTCATCCAGGCAGCCGAAAAGCTGCGCCAGAAGGGCGTGAATGAAATCTCGGTGGTGTCGGAGACCATCACCACGCACGAGTATGAAGCGAAGACGCTGGCGCGCGCGTTTACCGAGATCACCGGCATTAAAGTGAATCATGATCTCATCCAGGAGGGCGACGTGGTGGAGAAGTTGCAGACCTCCATGCAGTCGGGTCGCTCCATCTATGACGGCTGGATCTCCGACTCGGACCTGATCGGCACGCATTATCGCTATGGCGCGATCCTGCCGCTGTCGGACTATATCGCCGGCGCGGGCAAAGAGTGGACGAACCCGGGGCTGGACTTGAACGACTTCATCGGCACGAAGTTCACCACCGCGCCCGACGGCAAGCTGTATCAGCTGCCGGACCAGCAGTTCGCCAATGTGTACTGGTTCCGCGCCGACTGGTTCGCGCGTCCGGACCTGCGCGAGAAGTTCAAGGCCAAGTACGGATATGACCTGGGCGTGCCGACCAACTGG
>DATGNX010000128.1:0-17850 GCA_035306485.1 Burkholderiaceae bacterium | reverse complement strand
GCGCCGTAGTTGCGAAACGCCTCCAACCCTTCCAGCACGCCCGGATAGAGCCGCGATTCCCGGCCGTTCACCGAGTGGTAGTGCATGTTGAACGATTCAAGTGCACGGGCCGTCATGGCCTCCTCGGGCGGGAGGCCGTCTATTGCGGCAGTCAGGCAGCGACGCACGAGGTTTTCGGTTCCCTTGCCCACGAAGGTGGCCACCTGCGTCACGGGGAGCTGTGGTAGCCCCAAGTCGGCAAGCATGGTGTTGGCCGCAGCGGCGAGATCCGGAATGGTGTCGACCAGTGTGCCATCCAGGTCAATAAGGACGGCGCGGCAAACTTGGAGTTCGGGGTTTAATTCCACTGTCATTGTATTTAGTTAGATTTCGACTCAAACTGAAATGGGCGCCGAGCGACCACGGGGCTGAGGAGCGCCGGTGCGTCTCTTCTGGCTGTGTACTGCATCGGCTGGAGCATCATGCAGGAAATGTTCGAAGGTGTATTGCGGGGCGAGACGTTGACCTCGCTGTTTCAACCCATTGTTGACTTGAGCGGAGGGGCGATCGTCGGCTACGAAGGTCTGATCCGTGGGCCGGAGCATACGCCCTTACACGCGCCAACTATGCTGTTCGACGTGGCCCGCCAACATGGACGCGTGACTGAACTCGAAGCCTTGTGCCATCGCAAGCACATTGACAGTTTCGCCCGGCTGAAGCTGCCGGGCAAGCTGTTCCTCAACATGAGTCCGGACGTACTCGTGGACACCCATTTTCAAGGGTGCATTCTTGCCAAGAATGCGTTCTCCCTTGGGCAGGGAGTCGGCAACATCGTAATGGAGGTGACCGAGGCCGCCACGTCGGCGTCATACGATCAATTGCGCGTTGCCGCTCGCAGCTGTCGGGACCAGGGACTCAAACTCGCCATCGACGATCTAGGAGATGCATATGCGAGTCTGCGGCTGTGGTCGGAACTGCGCCCGGAATTCGTGAAGATCGACCGCTACTTCGTTCGCGATGTCGACAAGGATCCCGTAAAGCGGCAGTTCGTGCGTTCCATGGTGGATATCGCTCTTGAGACCGGAGCGCTGCTTGTGGCGGAGGGTATCGAGACGCAGGCGGAGCTGGCGATGGTGCGTAAGCTGGGCGTCGCGTTCGGCCAAGGGTATTTGCTGGGCACACCCACACAGCATCCTGCGCACGTGCTCGCGCCCAAAGTTGCAGACATGCTGAGCCCGCGACCCTGCACGGACTCGCGACGCGGCGTCCGACCAGGGCGTGCCATTGCGCTCACCATTCTTCGCGAGGTGCCCACCGTCTCCGATACGGTTCCAACCAACGAGGTCTACGCGATCTTTCAGGCATCGGCGGATCTACAGGTATTGGCAGTGCTGCGCAACGGGGAGCCGTTGGGGTTGATACACCGCACCCGCATGCTCGATCGCTTAGCACGCCCTTATCAGCGCGAACTTTATGGAAACAAGCCCTGCGCCCATTTCATCGAAAATGCGCCTCTGATCGTTGACCAACACACCAGCCTTCAGGAGCTGGCACACCGATTCACGGAGAACAACCCTCATCACCTTTTTGAAGGATTCATCATTACGGCTTGGGGTCGATTTATAGGGGTGGGAACAGGCTTCGACCTTTTGCGTGAAATCACGCAAATGCAGATGGATGCCGCCCGTTACGCGAATCCACTCACACAACTGCCCGGGAATGTGCCGATCAATGAGCATATCGAGATGCTCCTGCTGAGCGATGAAACGTTTGTCGTTTGCTATGCGGATCTCGATCAGTTCAAGCCCTTTAACGATCTCTACGGGTACCGACAGGGGGACGAGGCGATTCAACTGACCGCGGATTTGTTGCGCTCATATGCGGATCCCGACCTGGACTTCGTCGGTCATATCGGCGGGGACGACTTCATCGTCGTGTTTCGTAGTGTGGGGTGGAGGGAGCGGGCACAGAGCATTGTCGATGGCTTTGCGGCCGCAACCCGCAGCCTGTACCGGCCTGAGCACCTGGAGGCACGCGGCTACATGGCGGTGAACCGTCTGGGCCAGGAAGTCTTTCACCCGCTGCTCAGCATTTCGCTGGGTATCGTTCAGGTACCGGCTGATCGATCGTGCTCGAGTATTCAAATCGCGGAGCTGGCGACCGCCGCCAAGGCGCAAGCTAAGAAAATCCGCGGCAACGCCATGTTCGTAGAACGCCGGGCATTGCCGTAGATCCGGTCTTAAAGCTTTAAGCTGACAAACCGCGGGCCTTCACGATTTCTGCGCGCATGGCGCTGATTACCGAGCGGTAGTCGGGAGCGCCAAAGACGGCGGATCCGGCTACGAACGTATCGGCGCCGGCGGCATGGATCGCCCCGATGTTGTCCACTTTGACGCCGCCGTCGACCTCCAGGCGGATCGGCTGACCCCCCGCTTGTACCCAAGCGTCGATGCGGCTACGGGCCTCGCGCAGCTTGTGCAGCGTGTGCGGAATGAACTGCTGGCCACCGAACCCAGGGTTCACCGACATGAGCAGCACGAGATCGAGCTTGTCCATGACGTGCTCCATCCAGTTCAGCGGGGTGGCGGGATTGAACACCAAGCCGGCCCGACAGCCATGGTCGCGAATCAGGGCCAGCGTACGGTCCGGGTGGCGCGAAGCTTCCGGGTGGAAGGTGATGATATTGGCGCCGGCCTTGGCGAATTGCGGGATAATGGCGTCCACCGGTTCGACCATCAGGTGGACGTCGATCGGCGCCGTGGTGTGGGGGCGGATTGCTTCGCACACCATGGGACCGATCGTCAGATTCGGCACGTAATGGTTGTCCATTACATCGAAGTGGATCCAGTCAGCGCCGGCATCCACGACATTGCGGACTTCTTCTCCAAGGCGGGCGAAATCGGCGGAAAGCAGGCTGGGCGCGATACAGATGTCTGGCAGGGTCATGGGCAAAGGAACCAAAAAAGGAATGCAGCAACGATGAGTGTATTGCAGTTTGATCCCCGGCTCCTTGCAGGCCGGACTATCGGGCGTTCCAAGCTGCTGGCTGTGGCCGCGCTGACCGCATTGTTGGCCTCGTGTGCCACCGTCGATGTCGAGGAAGAGGCCCCGACTACGCCGTCCGGACCGGACATATCCGAGCAACCCCTGCGCGTTCCGTCGCTGCAGTCCATGCGCGACACGGCGCCGCGCAAACTGGAGGGCGGCTTCGTCCCAGTCAGTTGGGCGGCTTTGCCTTCCTGGCAAGACGACGATCTTTCACGCATTTGGCCGGCCTTCATCAACAACTGTAAAGGGCTGATGCGTCCCACGGGGGGGTCCCAGGTCCAGCAGGCGCGGGCCACGCCGGTGGCATGGCAGCCGGTATGTGCGGCGGCCGCCCAGACGCAACCGCAAAGTGCCGCGGAGATCCGGCGCTTCATCGAACAGCATCTACAGCCCTGGCGTTTGCTGGACGAACAAGGTAAGCCTGCGAAGAACACCGTCACGGGCTACTACGAACCGCTCGTGCGCGCCTCGCGTACGCGCGGCGGGCCCTATCAGTGGCCGCTATACCAGCCACCCAAGGATCTATTGACTATCGATCTCGGCAGCGTGTATCCCGAACTGGCAGGTAAGCGTATCCGGGGCAAGCTCGACGGCAAGCGGGTCGTGCCGTACGACACGCGCGCCGAGATCGCTGCCACGCCGGATCGCCAACCGCCGGCCATCGTTTGGGTGGATGATCCCGTGGAGGCCTTCTTCTTGCAGGTGCAGGGCTCCGGCCGCGCACAGTTGCCGGATGGCGAAGTCATCCGCCTGGCATACGCCGATCACAACGGGCGGCCCTACGCTTCGATCGGGCGATGGCTGGCGGATAAGGGTGAATTGCCCTTGGCCCAGACCTCCATGCAGAACATCAAGGCATGGGCGCAGCGCAATCCCGAACGGGTACAGGAAATGCTCAATACCAATCCAGCCGTGGTATTTTTCCGAGAGGAGCGCGTCCCGGACGCCGATCTCGGCCCCAAGGGCGCCTATGGCATCCCGTTGGCCAACCAGCGAGCGATAGCGGTTGATACCCGCTACGTACCCCTGGGAACGCCGGTCTATCTGGCCACGACCATGCCTGCAAGCAGTCAACCGCTACGCCGACTGGTCTTTGCACAGGACACCGGCGCGGCCATCAAGGGTCCGGCACGGGTCGACTTCTTCTGGGGATACGGCGATGAAGCCGGCGCGCTCGCCGGTCGGATGAAACAGAACGGTGAATTGTGGGTCTTGTGGCCCAAGCAGGCAGGAGCTCCCTCGGCACGATGAGCAAGCAGGAAATCTTAGTGTGCGGCAGCGGCATCGCCGGTCTGGCCATGGCCTTGGGCTTGGCCCGCAAGGGCTTTGACGCCACTTTGCTGGGGCCGCCTCCCCCGCGGCCGGCGCTAGGTGCAGACGACTACCACCCCCGGGTCTACGCCATTTCCCTGGCCAGCCGACGGCTTCTTGAGTCGTTGGGTGTGTGGCAGCTGATGGAGGCCCGTCGCGTAACGCCGGTCGAGGCCATGGAGGTGCATGGGGACACGGGCGGCACGGTGACGTTGCATGCATGGCAGGCCAGCCAGGAACATCTGGCATGGATCATCGAGTCCGGCGAAATGGAGCGTGTGCTGCAACAAGCCATCCAGGTGTACGGCGTGCGCTGGTGGCAGGAGAAGCTTACGGCCCTGGAAGGGCGCGTGGCGTGTACGGACCAGGGCCGCCGGCTGCCATTCGAGTTGTTGGTCGGTGCGGATGGCGCGCGCTCGCAGGTGCGCCGTTTCGCGGGGATTTCCCACGAATCCAAGCCCTATGGGGACACCGGCGTGGTGGCGCATCTACACGCCGAACTTCCACATCAGAACGTTGCGGTGCAGTGGTTCACCGGTGACTCCATTCTGGCTCTACTGCCTATGCCCGACACGGCCGATGGGCACCAGGTGTCCATGGTCTGGTCGTTGCGGGAACAGGCGGCGGCCGAGCTCATGGCGATGGAGCCGGAGGCGCGCGCCGCATTTCTAGAAGCCCGCTTGGCGGCCGCAACAGGGGGGCGACTGGGCCAGTTGCGCTTGCGCAGTACGCCATTCGCCTTCCCGCTCTTTTTGGAGCGCAGCGGGATGGTCGCGCCCGGGGTGGCACTGGTAAGCGACGCTGCGCACCGAGTACACCCCCTGGCGGGCCAGGGCCTCAATCTCGGATTGGGCGACGTGCAGGAACTGCTGCGCGTCCTGGTCGACAAGGAGAATTTTCGCAGCCCGGGCGACGAGCGGGTACTGAACCGTTACCGACGCGCGCGGGCGCAGCCGCTTCTTGCGATGAGCGCCGCCACCGACGGCCTGCACCGCCTTTTTGCCGCTCAGGCCGCCCCTGTGGTCGCCCTGCGCAATCTAGGCATGCAGGCGGTCGATCGACTGCCCATGGTCAAGCGGTTTCTTATTGGGGGTGCCGCGGGCTGATCGGCTTGATCGCGACATCGTAGCGCCTCCCATCATCAGGAGTTTTCATGTTTTCTCGTAACACCTTTCGCCGCGGCCTTCTGGGTGGACTGCTGGCGTGCATGGTGGCATTCCCGACGGCTCAAGCCCAGGATAAAGTGCTGTCGACTTCCGGCAATGCGCCGGATGGCGCGGTGGTGCTTTCCACGGAACAGGTTCGCAAGGGCTTTGAGCAGCGTTTCCCCGGCCTTGAAGTCACCGAGGTATCGCCGACACCCTTTCCGGGCCTGTTCGAGATCCGTATCGGGACCGACCTTCTGTATGCGGACAGTGAAGTGAACTACGTGCTGCAGGGCTCGCTCATCGACGCCAAGTCGCGCAGCGACCTCACGGCACAGCGTATTGCCAAGTTATCCGAGATCGACTTCGATGCGTTGCCGCTCAAGGACGCCATCAAGCAGGTCAAGGGAGACGGCAGCCGTCGCATTGCGGTCTTCGAGGATCCGAACTGCCGCTACTGCAAGATGTTCCACGAGACGCTCAAGGACGTGGACAACATCACGGTCTATACCTTCCTGTATCCCATCCTGTCGCCGGATTCACACGTCCGCTCGCGCAACATTTGGTGTTCGTCGGATCCCGCGACGGCATGGCGGGAGTGGATGCTGGAAGGCAAGAGTACAGCGGCCGCGGAATGCGACACGCCCATTGAATCGAATCTCGCCTTGGGTCAAGGCTTGATGGTCACCGGCACACCGGCGATCTTCTTCGCCGATGGGTCCCGTATCAATGGTGCCGTGCCGCGCGAGGCCCTGGAGCAGAGGCTAGCCGAAGCCGAGGCCAAGCCGGCTGAAGCCAAGGGCGGCGAAACCCGCTGACGCTTAGTCGGCGTCGTGTCGTATCGACATGGGGTTCACGATCAGTGGTACCCCGGTCTGCGGTTCATGCAAAAGAGTGCAACGTACGCCGTATAGCTGCTCGACGAGTGATTCACTCACGATGTCGGCCGGTTTGCCTTGCGCGATGATGCGGCCGTTGCGCATGGCTATCAGGTGATTCGCGTATCGACATGCGCTGGGTAAGTCGTGGATCACCATGACGACGGTCTTGCCCTGCCGGGCTAGGTCGCGGACCAGTTCGAGCACTTCGATCTGATGTCCCAGGTCGAGCGCGGAGGTCGGTTCATCCAGCAATAGCAACGGCGTGTCCTGAGCTACCGTCATGGCGATCCACGCGCGTTGGCGCTGACCGCCGGACAGCGAATCCACTGGTCGCTCGGCCAGTGCCGTCAGCCCCGTCGACTTCAAGGCCGCTTCAACGATCGTTGCGTCGTGCGTCGACCATTGCCGCATCAGGCCTCGGTACGGCTGACGTCCGAACTGGATCAGTTCTTCGACGGTCAAGCCGTCCGGTGCCGTTGCATCCTGAGGTAGCAACGCCAGCAGGCGGGCGACCTCCCGAGTTGGCATGCGGTTGATCGCGCGCCCGTCAAGCAATACCGTGCCGGCACGTGGTGTCAGGATGCGGGCTAGGCCTGCGAGCAGCGTCGACTTCCCGCAACCGTTTGGTCCCACAATCGCAGTGACTTGCGAAGGCGGAATCTCCACACTGAGCCCTTCCACGATGTCCCGTTCGCCGTATCCGAGCGTCAGTTCTTGGGTCGAGAGGCACGTAGCTTCTTGGGAGGTGGAGCCCGTGTGGCGAGTGTCGAGTTTGATCATGCCGTCCGTCGCGGGTCGCGCAATAGTATCCATAACAAGTAAGGTCCGCCGACGATGGCCGTGATCACGCCGACGGGAATTTCTACTGGAGCGAACGCGGTGCGTCCCACCCAGTCGGCGGCGATCATCAATAGGGCTCCAGCCAGGGCCGAGCCGATCACGGGCACGCCACGATGGCGGGTCAGATGCCGGGCGACTTCTGGAGCAGCCAACGAGACCAGGCCCACCGGTCCGGCGACCGCTACGGCGGTCGCGGTCAGAACGACCGTAACGAGCAGAACCACTAGGCGGGTGCGTTGCACTTGAGCGCCAAGACCTACGGCCACCGCATCGGAGAACCGCAGAAGTTGAAGCTGCCTGCCCAACACTTTCGCAATGGGCAGGCAAACGGCCAGGCTGCCTGCCAACAGCAGCACGGTTGAGGAGGAGCGCGCGTTCAAGCTGCCGACAGTCCATGGATAGGCGAGATTTGCCGCGTCAATGTCACTGCGCGCCAGCATGAAGTTGGTGATCGCGCCGAAAAGGGCGCCCACGGCGATGCCCACCACAATGAACCGATAGCCGTGGGAGCCGCCTCCGCCCAGGCCGAACGCCAAGGCCGCAGCGGTCGTCGCCCCGATCAGTGCAAGTGCGGGCGGTGCGAGGCTCGTCGGTATCGCTACGATGGATGCCACTGCGAATGCCGTGGCGCCGTCGTCGATACCGATAATGCCTGGGGTCGCCAGGCGGTTGCGCGCCAGGGTCTGCAGCAGGCAGCCTCCGACGCCCAGCGCAGCGCCGCTGAGCAGACCGGCACCCAGTCGGGGAAGGCGCAGCTCCTGCAACATGAAGACGTGAATGGGATCGCCCGATCCCGCCAGGGCGGCCAACACCTGCGGCAACGGGATTGCGGAAGCGCCAAGAGACAGGCTGGCCAGGGCGACCACCACGATGGCTGCGCTCAATAGCAGGCCGGCATACGTGCCGCGCTTGTTGATGAGCAGGGACATGCCGGCCGCCTGCAACAGCCAATGTCCCTGTGGGGCTCGCGTGGAAGTGAGAGGATTCATAGACGTGGCAAACGCTGGCTTCGCACGACGGCAATTAGCACGGGCGCGCCGATACAGGCTGTGACGACACCGATCGGCAGTTCGTATGGCCGCACTGCAAGCCGAGACAGAATATCGGACAACAACAGCACTGCTGGACCCAGGATCATTGCGATCGGCAGCGCCCGGCGGATGTCCGGTCCGACCAATCGTCGTGCAAAATAGGGAACGATCAAGCCAGCGAAAATGATGGGTCCGGCGGCGGCTGTAGCAATGCCCACCAGGACTGCGACGCCGAACATGGCGAGCAAGCGCGTCAGCGCCGGTTTGTGTCCGAGCCCCATCGCCACCTTTTCACCGAGCGCCAGGGCCGCAAGAGCCGACGCGGCGGCAGCAACGAACGCCAGTCCAATAAGCAGCCCCGGAACAACCCAATGGAGATTGCTGGTCGGTCGCCCCCCCAGCGCGCCGATGACCCAGTATCGGACTTCGTCGGCCGTTCTTTGATCGTGCAACAGAATTAGCGTGGTGACGGCAATCAGGATGCTGGAGAAGGCTGCTCCTGCAAGAATGAGCCGTACTGGATCCGTGCCGGCCCCCCGCATACCGGTAGCCAATAGAACGAGAAGGCAGCCGGCCAGCGCACCGAGTACAGACGTGCCGAAATGGACGCCCACCGTATCGGCGCCGAAATAGATGGCCACAGCCACGGCGAACGATGCCCCCGCACTCACGCCCAGCAAGCCCGGTTCGGCGAGCGGGTTCCGGGTGGCAGCCTGCATGACGGCGCCGGCCGCGCCCAGCGCAATGCCGACGAGTATAGCGAGCAACGTTCGCGGCCCGCGCAGGGCGTGCACCACGAACACGGCTTCTTCGTCGCCTTTTCCCAACAACGCTAGAAGCGACTCAACGACACCCAGCTGGCCGGCACCCAGCAACATGCTGGCCACCGCCAAGGCGACCACGAGCGCTGTACATAAAAGGCCGGTTGTGCGTAACCGCATCCGCGGCGTATTTGCCGCCATCACTTCAGCAGGATGCGCTCGACATCGTCCAGAATGCGTTCGGCTGCGAGCACGCCGGTAGCGCTCGACCATACGTGACCGTCAGCCGGAAAAGCGCGATCGTTGCGCACGGCCTTCAGCCGGTTGAAGGCGGGCTGCTTCTGTGCGGCGGCGAGTGTCGCGTCGCCCTGCTCGTTCAGGGTGGCAATGAACATCCAATCAGCGTCGACGCCGGCAAGATTTTCCAGGCTCAGTATGTCGCTGTGGGGGCGCTCACCTAAGGAGGCGGCGACGTCGGTACTCTTGAGGCCCAGCGCGGTGAGAATTTGTCCCGCGATCAACTTCTCCGACATCGCCATGGGACCCTGAGGCATCCAGCGAACCACGGAATATGTCTGCCCGGCCGGGATGCGCTCGCGCAATGAAGCGATGCGGGCCTGTATGACGGCAATACGGGCGGCGATGTCGTCCTCCTTGTTCAACGCAGCGGCATACAGAGCGTTGCGTTCCGCCCATGGGGCCGTGGTGGACACATCGGAAACGACGGTGGGAGCAATTTTCGACAACACGTCGTAAACGCGCTTCTCCAGGCCCGGTGGTGCAAGAATCAAGTCGGGGCGCTGCGACAGGATCGCTTCGAGGTTGGGCTCTCGCGTGACCCCGACGATCGGTATGTCTCCTGCAACGGATTGCAGGTAGGTGGGCAGATCAGTGCCTCCCCTGGCGGCGACACTGCCCACGGGCTGAATGCCGGCGGCCAGTGCTGTGTCCAGAGCGCCTTCATCCAATGTGATGACGCGTTGCGGCTCATTCGGAACCTGGACGGGCCCGTAAGCCGTATCGAGATTGCGTGTCGCGGCCTGTGAAGGGTCCGAGAGCAGGCAGGCGCCGGCCAGCGCCAGGACGGTCAACAGTCCGGAGAACAGGCGGCGTTGACGTTCACCAGCGGCCGTAGATGTAAACAAAGACATGATGGGATCAGGAAGGACGCGGATGTGTGGGAATCCACGCACCAACACGTAATGATATTAATTCGCATTAACTTCGCCGGCGAATTATCGTTCGCCTCCAGAGACCCTGTCAAACGACTTCATAGCCTGTGCCCAGCCTTCGCGAATTTACTGTTGCGCCTGTAGGGCCGTGCTTTCGAGCTGGGCCTTCAGGCCCGGGTCCAGCTGTAGCGAGCGTGCAAGCTCGTCCAGATAGGCTCGTTCCATGAAGCTGTCCTGCTCCGTGACCAGCAGGCTGGCGAGATAGATCTCGGCGGCCATTTCGGGAGACTGCGCCAGAGCCGCCACGCTGGCGGGGTCAGCCGGCTTTTCCAGTTCTTCGTGGATCCATCGGCGGTCGGCCGCCTCGGGCGCAAGGCGCTCCACCTCGGCTTCGATGAGCGCTTTTTCTTCCGGGCCGATATGGCCGTCCGCTTTCGCGGCGGCAATCATCGCGGAGAGCATGGCGCGACTGTGTTGCTCCATCTGCGGCGTTTCGACGTCGGTCAGTCGTAGCGGCGTGGCCTGTGCCGAAGGGGTATGGGTGGCGGCGCCGGGAGTGGGCTGCGTCTGACGGCTTTGCCAGTCCTGGTACGTTTTTAGGGCCAGTGCGCCCAAAGCGGCCGCGCCACCGTATCCCGCCAGGCTGCCGCCCATCTTGCGGAATTTCTTGTTGCCCAGCAGTAGCCCCAGTGCGCCTCCCATGAGGGCGCCGCCGCCGAAGCCGCCAAGGGGGCCTTGCGATAGGGGTTGATTGCCAAGCGCGGAGCCCGCGTCCTGTGCCAGGCCCTTGCCGGACTGCAGGATTTGTTGAAGCAGATGCTGTATGGACATGTCGGGACTCCTCGGTGAATGATGCGCCCTTGGTGGGCGCGATGCAAGACTTTCACGTGGGGCTGGAGTGCCGCACTTCAAGAGGATGATTAAGAACCGTTACCCGTATTTGCCGGCTCGGTCTGCGGGTCGAAGAGTTGATCCAGACGAATGCGGTAGGCGGTGCTGATGTGTGCGCGCGCCGCAGCTTCCGCCGCTTCCGGGTCACGCCGGCCCAGTGCTTCGACGATGGCGCCGTGTTCGGCGCGCGAAGTTTCCGCTCTGCCCGGGCTGGCCAGGGTGGTGCGCCCCAGCAGCATCATGGATTCCTGCAAGGTTTGCAGCGTCTTCACTAGATAGCGGTTGTGGGCACAGCGGTACAGCGTTTCGTGGAACAGGCGGTTGTTGGCGGCCAGAGCATCCGGATCCGTCAGTTGTGCGTCGCGCGTATTAATCTCACGCAGGAAGTCGATCTCCACATCCGACGCATGGCGCGCCGCCAGCCGGGCGGCGGTGCCCTCCAGCACTTCGCGCATGGCGTAGAGCTCGCTGGTCATGGAGTAGTCCAGCTCCGTGACGATCAAACCACGGGCGGCGTCGACCGTCACCAGGCCTTCCAGTTGCAGGCGGCTGAGTGCCTCTCTCACGGGGGTACGGCTGAGGCCCGTCATCTCCGCCAGCTCGATTTCACGCAGGCGCGTACCCGGCGACAGCCGTCCGGACTGTATGCCCTCGATGATGTACCGGTAAGCCTGGTCGCTGCGCGACACGCCGCGGCGCAGTCCGGTTTGCTGCTCGTCGTCCTCGGCGGGACGTTTCGCCGATTCGGCAGACGGGGCACCGAGTGTCATGCCCTTGTCCAAGTCATCCATGCGCGTTTCCGTTGTGAGTTGTCCTCAGTTTAGCCGGTTTCCGACTTGTTTCAGTACATCGGAATGGAATAACATACAGTTGTATGCAATTGGATGCAGCGGTACTTCCTCAAGCCGCTGCTCCCTCACTGGAGGAAATCGTGAGCCAGGCTCCGACATACGATGTACTAGTCATAGGCGGCGGAAATGCCGCTTTGTGTGCTGCGCTCACCGCCCGCGAGGCGGGGGCCAGCGTTTTGCTGCTGGAAGCCGCGCCCAAGGAATGGCGCGGCGGCAACTCCGCGCATACGCGCAATTTGCGTTGTATGCACGACGAACCGCAAGACGTGTTGGTGGATGCCTATCCGGAAGAGGAATATTGGCAGGATCTGCTGAAGGTCACCGGCGGCATCACCAACGAGGCGCTCGCCCGCATGGTGATCCGCGAAACGGCCACCTGTCGCGGTTGGATGCGCAAGCACGGCGTGAATTTCCAGAACCCGCTGTCGGGTGCGCTGCACGTGGCGCGCACCAACGCCTTCTTTATGGGCGGCGGCAAGGCACTCGTGAACGCCTACTTCCGTAGTGCCGAAGCGCTCGGCGTAAAGGTCCGCTACGAGGCGCCTGTAGACGAAATCGAGCTGGAAGACGGCCGTTTCGTTGCGGCTCGCCTGAGGAACGGCGAGCGCATCGAGGCCCGCTCCTGTGTGCTGGCGGCGGGCGGTTTCGAGTCCAACCGCGAATGGCTGCGCGAGGCCTGGGGTCAGAACGAACGCGGCGAATGGCCGGCGGACAATTTCCTGATCCGCGGTACGCGCTTCAACCAGGGTGTACTGCTGCGCTACATGATCGACGCCGGGGCAGACATCATCGGCGATCCGTCGCAGTCGCATTGCGTGGCGATCGACGCCCGCGCACCGCTGTACGACGGAGGCATCTGCACGCGTATCGATTGCGTATCGCTGGGCGTGGTGGTGAATCGCGACGCCAAGCGCTTCTACGACGAAGGCGAAGATTTCTGGCCCAAGCGCTACGCCATCTGGGGTCGCCTGGTGGCCATGCAGCCGGGCCAACTGGCGTGGTCCATCATCGACTCCAAGGCCGTAGGGCGCTTCATGCCGCCGGTATTTCCCGGTACCCAGGCCAATTCGCTGGAAGAGCTCGCCCGCAAGATCGAAGTCGACGTTCCAACGTTCGTCAAGACCATCTCGGATTTCAATAAGGCCTGCGTGCCCGGCACCTTCGACCACACCAAGTTGGACGATTGCCGTACGGAAGGCCTGGAGATCGAGAAGACGCACTGGGCGCAACCGATCGATACGGGGCCCTTCTATGCCTACCCCTTGCGTCCCGGCATTACCTTCACCTATCTGGGTCTGAAGGTGAACGAACATGCCGTGGTGCATTTCGGGGGCAAGCCCAGCAGCAATCTGTTTGTCGCCGGCGAAATGATGGCCGGCAACGTATTGGGCAAGGGCTACACCGCGGGTGTCGGTATGTCGATCGGCACGGTGTTCGGCCGGATTGCAGGCGACCGCGCTGCATCGGCCGCGAAGGGAGAATACAAGCATCTTCAGGGGGAACAGCGCAATGTCGCTTGATGCATTGATCAAAGACGCGAACGCGCAAGTGGAAGGCGCCGTGGTGCGCGATGCGGGCGGCATGCCCGTGCCGCCGATGCCGCCTGGTGCCATGTGTAACGGTACGGGCACGCAAGCGCTGCTCACCGGCGACGAAGCGGAAGTGGCTCGTATCCTGCAGATCTGTAATGCCTGTCGTTATTGCGAAGGTTTCTGCGCGGTATTCCCGGCCATGACGCGCCGCCTGGAGTTCAACAAGGCGGACATCAATTACATGGCCAACCTGTGTCATAACTGCGGGGACTGTCTGCACGCCTGTCAGTACGCGCCTCCGCATGATTTTCAGGTCAACGTCCCACAGGCCATGGCCAAGGTCCGCGCTCAGACCTACCAGGAGTTTGCGTGGCCGCCGTCCTTCGGCGCGCTGTACAAGCGCAATGGGCTGGTCGTGTCGCTTGCCCTGGCGGCGGCGCTGGCGCTGTTCCTGGTATTGGCCGTTGCCATGACTGGGTCGCTGTTCCATGAGCCGCTGGCCGGGGACTTCTATGCGATCTTCCCGCACAACATGCTGGTGGTGATGTTCGGCTCCGTGTTCCTGTTTGCGGTGCTCGCGTTGGGCATGGGCGTCGTACGCTTCTGGCGCCAGTCAGTGCCTGGGCCGCGCACGACAGACGCCATAGTGGAAGCGACGGCGAACGTGCTCACACTGAAGTACATGGATGGTGGCCACGGAAAGGGCTGCAACAACGAAGACGACGCCTTCACGCTGTGGCGCCGCCGTTACCATCATTTCACCTTCTACGGCTTCATGTTGTGTTTCGCCGCAACGAGCGTAGCTACGTTGTATCACTATCTGCTCGGCTGGGAAGCGCCGTACGACTACACCAGTCTGCCCGTTGTACTCGGTACGCTGGGCGGCATTGGCTTGCTAATTGGTCCGGCCGGCCTGTTCTGGCTCAACCTGCGCCGGCATCCGCTGCATGGCGATCATGCGCAACGCCCCATGGATCTGGGCTTCATCTCCTTGCTGTTCTTCATCAGCCTGACCGGCCTGGTGCTCATGGTGTTCCGCGACACCTCGTGGATGGGCCTCTTGCTGGCGGTGCACCTGGGGACCGTCATGGCACTGTTCCTGACCATGCCTTACGGCAAGTTCGCTCACGGCATCTTCCGCTCGGCGGCTCTGCTGAAGTGGAACGTGGAGAAGCGTCAGCCGCTTAACCTGAACGTCGGCGGCGATTGATCCTCGCGGCTGGAGCGTTCCGGCCGCAAGAAGTTATCCAGAAGCCAGAGACAACGGCGCGCAATCCAAAAGGATGCGCGCCGTTAATTCTTTTCTGCGGGCGAGGCTGGTTTGGGTGAAGCTTACTTCGCCGTCGGCATCGCGAATTCCGCGCCCTTGGCAATGCTGTCGGGCCAGCGTTGCATGATGCTCTTCTGCCGGGTGTAGAAGCGCACGCCTTCCTCACCATAGGCGTGGCAATCACCGAACAGGCTGTTCTTCCAGCCACCGAAACCATGCCAGGCCATGGGCACCGGGATCGGCACATTGACCCCCACCATCCCCACCTCGATGCGGCGTCCGAACTCCCGAGCGATACCGCCGTCGCGAGTGAAGAGGCTGACACCGTTGGCGTACTGGTGCGCATTAATGAGTTTGACCGCATCGCCGAAGGTGGCCGACCGCACGCAGCAAAGCACCGGGCCGAAAATCTCTTCCTTATAGATGCGCATGTCGGGTGTGACGTGATCGAATAGGGTGCCGCCCATCCAGAAGCCTTCGGCGCAACCCTCGCCCGTGCTGGTGGGATCGAAGTCGCGGCCGTCCACCACCAGCTTGGCACCTTCCTTCACGCCCTGCTCGATGTAGCCGGTGATGCGGGCATGGGCGCCGGCATGCACGATGGGACCCATCTCGGCATCCAGCTCCAGGCCGTTCTTGATCTTCAGCTTGCGCGCTCGCTCGGCCAGGACCGGCACCAAGCGCTCGCCCACGTCGCCCACCAGTACGGCTACGGAGATCGCCATGCAGCGTTCGCCTGCGGAGCCGTACCCGGCTCCGATCAGGGCATCGGCCACTTGGTCGAGGTCCGCGTCAGGCATGACGACCATGTGGTTCTTCGCGCCGCCAAGCGCTTGGACGCGCTTGCCGTGGCGCGCGCCGGTTTCGTAGATATGGTTGGCGATCGGCGTGGAGCCCACGAAGGAGACAGCCTTGATTCCGGGATGCTCCAGGATCGCGTCCACGGCTTCCTTGTCACCCTGCACTACGTTGAAGACACCGTCGGGCAGACCGGCCTGCTGCAACAGTTCGGCCAACAGCAACGAAGCAGACGGATCGATGGGGCTGGGCTTCAGGATGAAGCAGTTCCCCGCCGCGATCGCGACCGGGAACATCCACAAGGGGACCATGGCCGGGAAGTTGAAGGGTGTAATGCCCGCCACGACGCCTAGCGGCTGCCGGAGCGTCCAGTTGTCGATCCCGGTTGATACTTGGTCGGTGAAACCGGACTTCAACAGCTGCGGAATGCCGCAAGCGAACTCTACGATTTCGATGCCGCGGGTGACTTCCCCCTGCGCGTCGGTAAAGACCTTGCCGTGCTCCAGGGTGATGGCGCGTGCGAGCGCATCCCGATTCGCATTCAGTAGTTCAAGAAAGCGGAACATGACACGGGCCCGGCGAATGGGCGGCGTGTCGGACCATGCGGGAAACGCTGCCGCGGCGGCCTGTACGGCGGCGTCGATCTCCGCTGCCCCACCCAGGGCGACCTTGCCGGTCACTTTACCCGTGGCCGGGTTATAGACTTCGCCGCTGCGCTTCGGGCTCAGGCCGTCGACCTTGCCCCCAATCCAGTGGCCGATAGTGGCCAGACCGGCGGTTTCTCCGAGATTTCCCATGTGTTCCTCCATAAGGTTCGTTGCGCGCTCGTGCGCCGACGTTTCCTGGGAGTCTATTGCTGAGAGGGGCTTGCATCTACGGGCCGAAGCTCAATACAGTGTTCAATATTTTCGACGAATGGGTGCCTGTTGCTCCCAAAGTTTGCGACTTCACTGCTGAGGACAGCCCATGAGCCCGCTATCGTCCCCTCCGTTTTCCGACATGCACCTCCTCACCATCCTGGCTGAGACGCGCAGCTTCGCCGGCGCGGCAGCGCGCTTGGGCCTCTCCCGCTCTTCCGTAAGCATGCGTATTGCGGCGCTCGAGCGTAGCGTGGGCGTACCCCTGGTGCGGCGTTCCACGCGCCAGGTCGCGCTGACAGAAGCGGGCCGACAGTTGGTCGATGATGTGGGACCGGCATTCTCGCAAATTGCGTCCAGCTTTCATGCCGTGCACGATCTAACCGGCACGCCGCGCGGTACGTTGCGCATTACCGCGCCCGTGGCGCTGGGACGCCAGCATATCGGGCCGTCGCTGGGAGCATTTCTACAGCGCTATCCCGAGGTGAGGCTGGAAGTGGAACTCACCGATCGTCTGGTCAACCTTACGCATGAAGGATTCGATCTCGCGATCCGGCATGCTCGCCACGTGCCGGACGACTATGTCGTCTGGGAGCTTGCGCGCAGCGATTCGAAGCTGGTGGCCGGGGAGGCGTATCTCGACCGACATGGGCAGCCCCAGCATCCTGCAGAGCTCGCGGCCCACGAATGCGTACTGTACATGGGCAGCCCCCGAAGCCTAGTGTTTCATCGACGCGATGCACCGGAGAAGCCAGTTTATGTTGACGTGCGAGCCTCCTTCACCGCCAACAACAGCGAGGTGCTGCGGGATGTCATACGGGCGGGGGCGGGCATCGGGCTGCTGCCCGACTTCAGTCTCACCGACGCTACGGCGCAAGGTCTGGTCCATATATTGCCGGAGTGGTCCGTGCAAGGCTATTTCGGCTCCCATATCCTTGCTGTTCGGCCGTTCTCTCCTCGTGTACCGCTGGCGGTGCACTGCCTGGTGGACCATCTGCGTAGCGTCTTCCAGGGCGAAAATCCGGACTGAAGAACGCCAGGGAGCTGCGTGGTAAGATCAAGCGCCGTCTGGTCCGGCTCGTCCGGCACCGCGCAAAGCTGCCTCTTCATGCCCGATATTCGTACGCTCACGCTTATGCTCGCCGGTCTGGCGATGCTGGGCCCCTTCGCCATCGACACCTATCTGCCTGCCTTCGACAAGATCGCCGGCGATTTCGGCGTGCCGGACGTCCTGATGCAGCATACGCTCAGCGTGTACATGATCAGTTTCGCGGTCATGAGTCTGTTCTGGGGCGCCTTATCCGACACGTTCGGGCGCAGGCCGATCATCATTGCATCACTTGTTCTGTTCGGTATTGGTTCTCTCGGATCCGCGCTCGCGCCATCCTACGGTTGGCTGCTGTTCTTTCGTGCGCTGCAAGGCTGCTCCGGAGGGGCGGGCCGCGTGGTGGGCCAGGCGCTCGCGCGGGACCGCTATCAGGGC
>DATGNX010000127.1:0-10658 GCA_035306485.1 Burkholderiaceae bacterium | reverse complement strand
GCCATGACCTTGGAATGAACGAAATGCTGCCGCGCCGCTCGGATCTCCCAGATGCCTTCGTCCGGGTGCCGCCATGCCTGTTCCAGGAAGGGAACTATGACCTCGGCGATGGCTTCGATACGGGGATGCGGAGGCAAATGGCCACGAATGGCCTGCACCATGGCATCCGCGACCTCTCCGTAGATGTCGAGCTGGGTTTGGGTGGCGGCGGCGTTGCCGATGCGCACCGGCTGGGAATCGCCATAGCCGGAGAGCCAGGGAAGCTCGAATTCCGGCAGATGACGTTCCCCGGCCAAGCCGTACATGATCTGCATTTGATCCGGGCTGCCGGCGACCGACCGTGTCAGCCAGTTGCGCCACGCCGACGCTTCATCAAAATAGCCTAGGCTCATGAACGCCATGAGCGTCATGGTGGCGTCGCGTAACCAGCAATAGCGGTAGTCCCAGTTTCGCTTGCCGCCCAGCATCTCCGGCAGCGACGTGGTGGGCGCGGCAATAATTCCGCCCGTGGGCTGGTAAGTTAGGCCCTTCAGCGTGATAAGGGAGCGCTTGACCAGTGGGGTCCAGGGCCCGACATCCGGGCAGCGGTTGGAGAATTCCCGCCAGAAATAGTTGGTGCTCGTCAAAGCCGAGCCGAAATCGTAGCCTTCGGCCACATGCTCGTGTGACGGCTGGTGCGAAAGGGTGAACACCTTGCGCTGGCCACTGTGCACCGTGAAATCGGCATGGCTATGTTGGTCGTGCGAAATGAGGGGCGTACTGCTGCGCAGCACCAGCATGTCCGGTCCCGCGACGGCCGTGTAACACCCTTCCCCATGCTGCTCCAGCCATGGGACGATCAGCCCATAACCGAAACGGATGATCAACTCCATATGGAAGTCCACATACCCTTCCATGCCCACTACCATGCGTGCCACGCTCGAATGCGCCAGCGAGGTAGGCATGAAGTCGATCAGCTTGGCCGTGCCGGTGTCCGTGACGAAAACGGTCTCCAGGATCAGCGTCCCTTCCTCGTATGAGCGCGTGATCTTGCGCACCGTTCCGCGGGGACTCAAGCTCCAGCGTCCGTTCTCCGGTGTGCCCAGTAGAGCCGCGAAACAGGCGGGCGAATCAAATCGCGGAAAGCACAGCCAGTCGATGGAACCTTCCCGGGAAACCAGCGCCGCGGTACGGCAGTTACCGAGCATGGCGTAGTCTTCTATTCTTGTGGCCATGGTTGACGCCTCTTTTTGATTAAAATCATCACGGGATTCAGGTTATTTCTTACTATGGATGTTAGGGTCCGTACGTCGGCAACATTTTTGTCTTGCGGGCCGGCAGTTTCATCCAATTCAAATAGGGGCAACAATGCAAACAATCCTTCTTCCCGTCGATGGTTCCGAGAACTCGAGCCGCGCAGTCAAACGCGCCATCGAACTGTGCAAAAAATCGGCTGACACCAAGCTGTTGCTGGTCACGGCGTATCCTCCCATCGTGTCCGGCAACGTGAAGCGATATTTCTCGGCGGAAGATATCCAGTCCTTCTACCAAGAAGAAGGCGGCAACGCCCTGAAGCCCGCCAAGGCCCTGCTCGACGAAGCCGGGGTGCCATACGAGGAAGAAGTGCTGGTTGGCCCGGTCGCGCAATCCATCGCCGACTATGCCAAAAAGAAGAATGCCGACACCATCATCATGGGTACGCGCGGGCTGGGAACGGTCACCGGCATGGTGCTTGGCTCCGTCACCACGAAGGTATTGAGCCTGGTCGACATCCCCGTACTGTTGGTCAAATAAGTACAGACGTTTCATCTGGGGCACTGCAGCAAGGGTTGTGCCATATACCATGGCCGCCCAGCAGTTCATCGGCTTGCTTAGGGCCCCAGCTGCCCTTTTTGTAAGGGGTCGCCGGATGGTGCTCCACCAGAACACGATCCAACACCGCCCAGGCCGCTTCCACTGCCGCTTGGCTTGCGAAGAGCGAACGATCGCCCGACAGGGCGTCGCCAAGCAGACGCTCATAAGGCGAATCGGCATCCGCTGCCGCGTTCAATAGCAACAGCTCTCTTTGATCCCCCACATATCGCCGGCCTGGTCGTTTGACCCGGGCAGCCAGTGCGACTTCCGCGCGCGGCGATAAACGGAAACGAATGTAGTTGGCCTCGGCATCCGGCTGGTTCAAATCCACGAACAGCTTCTGCGGGGGCGTCTTGAGCTGCACCCGGACTTCCGCGCAGGTGCCTGCCATGCATTTGCCGGAGCGAATGAACCAAGGCACGCCCTCCCACCGCCAGGAATCGATGAATAGGCGGAGAGCGCAGAACGTTTCGACGTCCGAATCCGGAGCCACACCCGCTTCCTGGCGATAGCCCTCGTACTGACCGCGAACGAGGTCGTCGGGCCTTAATGCCCGCATCGCTCGAAAGACTTTCGTCTTCTCAGTCTGTACCGCTTCGTACGCCCGATAGGCGGGAGGCTCCATGGCCAGGAGCCCCACCACCTGAAACAGATGGTTCTGGATGACGTCGCGCAGGCAGCCCGCGCTTTCGTAGAAGGCGCCGCGCCCTTCCACCCCGAAGGATTCCGAAAGCGTAATCTGGACGCTGTCGATGTAATTGCGGTTCCAAATAGGTTCCAGAAAGGAATTGGCGAAGCGAAAGTACAGGATGTTCATGATCGCTTCCTTGCCCAGGAAGTGATCAATGCGATAGATCGACTCTTCAGAGAAGACCGAGCAGGCAATTCGGTTAAGGTGATGGGCCGAGGCTAAGTCGCGACCGAAGGGCTTCTCCAGGATTACGCTGCCGTGCGCGGCGAGCCCCGCTGCGTCCAGGCCCTCGATGACTGTCGCGAACAGCGAAGGCGGAATCGCCAAATAGTGCATGGGCCGTTGTGCACCTCGCAAGGCCGTTTTGAGGCGAATAAAGACGTCGGGGTCGTTGTAGTCGCCGCTCACGTAGGAAATGCGCTCGATCAGGGTGCGCAAGGCCTCCGGATCTTCGGGCTTGCCGGCAGCCTGGATGCTCTTCTGTATGCGATCGCGCAATTCGGAGTCGCTCAGCTTCGACGATGCCACACCCACCACGGGCGTGTTCAACACTCCCCGCCGTGCCATTCCGTACAGGGCGGGAAAGATCTTCTTATGGGCTAAGTCGCCCGTCATGCCGAAAAGGACGAGGGCATCAGCCGCTTCGACGCGATCGCGCTGGAAAGACGCGACCACCGCACCAGCATCTGTCATCGACGCGGGACCCGGGCCTGTCACTGACGCGCCATTCGGCTCAGCATTCGAGTCCCTCAACGAATCGGACTTTGGGTCTGTCATCGATTGCGCTCCGTTTCGAGAACCGTAGGCTCATCCCCTGGGTGCATGGCGGCTTCCAAATGCCCGCCAAACTGTTCGCGCATCGCGGAAAGCGTCTTCATGGCGAAGACCGCGGCGTCTCTTGATTCGAAGCGGCCGAACAGGGATGCAGCGAGAACAGGCACCGGCACGCCCAGATCCATGGCGGCGCCCATGGCCCAGCGCCCTTCCCCCGAATCGGAGACGCTGCCGGTATAGCGGTCCAGCGCGGGGTCCTGGTGCAGGGCTTGCGCGGTGAGGTCGAGCAGCCACGAGCCGATGACACTGCCCCGGCGCCAGAGCTCGGCGATTTCCGCCACCTGAAAGTCATATTGATAATGCTCAGGCGCTTCCAGAGGCGTGGGTCCGTGGGTGGCGGCATCCGGATTCAGCCCCCGATCGGCCTGGTGCAGCAGATTGAACCCTTCTGCATACGCGGCCATGATTCCGTACTCGATGGCGTTGTGCACCATCTTCACGAAGTGGCCGGCGCCGGGCCCGCCACAATGGAGATAGCCTTGCTCGGCCGTGCCGCCCAAAGCGCGCCCCGGCGTGGGCGGTGCTGCTGCAGCACCCGGCGCCAGCGCCAGTAATAGCGGTTCAATCCTTTTGAAGGCCTCGGCGCTACCG
Source organism: Burkholderiaceae bacterium (assembly GCA_035306485.1). GTDB lineage: Bacteria > Pseudomonadota > Gammaproteobacteria > Burkholderiales > Burkholderiaceae_B > Yanghanlia. The sequence continues at coordinate 6,709 of DATGNX010000127.1, read as the reverse complement.
CCCACCATGAGACAGTAACCGCGCTCCAGGCCGCGCACTCCCCCGCTGGTGCCAACGTCCATATATTCAATACGGGATTCATGCAGGGTACGGGCGCGGCGTACGTCGTCGCGCCACGATGAGTTGCCTCCGTCCACCAGTATGTCGCCTCCCTGCAGCAGCGGCGTCAGAGTGGAAAGGACGCCGTCCACGACGGCTGCCGGCAGCATGAGCCACAGCACACGCGGCGGCCGCAGCGTGGCGACAAGCGCCTCCAGGTTGTCGCAGGCCGTGGCACCCAGCTTAGAGATACGCTCACGTGCCTCGGGATCGACGTCGTAGACGACACAGTCGTGGCCCTTGTCCATGAGCCGTTGAACCATATTGCCGCCCATGCGGCCCAGCCCTACCATGCCGACCTGCATCAGCTCACCTTTGTGTCGTTGGTGTTGCGGTTCAGGACACGATCGATCAGGTCGACCGGAACCGGGAAAACCAGCGTGGAGGACTTGTCCCCGGCTACCTGTGTGAGTGTCTGCAGGTAGCGTAATTGCAAAGCAGCGGGTTGCTCGGAGAGCACCTCCGCGGCCTCGGCCAGTGCTTGTGCGGCTTGCCGCTCGCCTTCGGCGTGAATGACTTTGGCGCGGCGTTCGCGTTCCGCTTCAGCCTGGCGCGCGATGGCCCGCACCATGCTTTCGTTCAGGTCAATATGCTTGATCTCGACGTTGGTGACTTTCACACCCCAGCCGTCCGTCTGGGCATCCAGTATTTTTTGGATATCGATGTTGAGCTTCTCACGCTCCGACAGCATTTCGTCCAGGTCGTGCTTGCCCAGTACGGCACGCAAGGTCGTCTGCGCTAGCTGGCTGGTGGCTTCCAGGTAGCGTTCCACCTGGATGATTGCCTTCTCCGGCGCAACCACGCGAAAATAAATGACGGCGTTCACCTTGACCGATACGTTGTCCCGCGAAATGACGTCTTGGCTGGGTACGTCCATTGTCACGGTGCGTAGGTCCACTCGCACGATCTGTTGCAGGACGGGGATCACGAAAATGAGCCCGGGGCCCTTCACGCCCGAGAACCGCCCGAGTGTGAAGATAACGCCGCGCTGATATTCCCGCAGGATGCGTATCGCGTTTGCGACGATGGCGATGACGATGATCGCCAGGACAATAAGGCCGATATTGAAGTCGTAGAACATGCTTTCTCCCGTGCTTGCCGATATCGACGGCTTCAGGTGGATGCCGCGCGGGCGGCGCTTTCGTGGGCGGTGACGCGCGCGACCCGCAATTGCAAGCCCTGCATACCGGTGACGCGGACCGTATCGCCTATTCGCAGTGGCTCGTTACAGGCCACCTTCCAGTTCTCGCCGCGGATTTCGGCATATATCATGCCTTCTTCCAGGCCGACCACGGTACCGTTCTCGCCAATCATGGCTTCGTGCCCACTGACGGGCGCATGTCGGCGGCTGCGCACAGCCATGGTTCCGGCCCCGATGATGATCACCGCGCTGGCGAGCGCAATTGAAACCAGGAAGGGAATGGACAGCTCGTAGTACTTGGGAACGTCGGGACCGGTCATGAACAGCCCGCCAAGCACGAACGCCAGCAGGCCGCCGATTCCCAGCGCACCGAAAGACGGCAGGAAGACTTCTCCGATCATCATGAGCATTCCGAAGGCGAGCAAGGCCACACCGGCCCAGTTCACCGGCAGCATGTGCAGCCCGTAGAGGCCCAATAGCAGGCAAATGAGGCCGGCGACACCGGGCAGTGCTGCACCGGGACTCATCATTTCGAAGAAAAGACCATAGATGCCGAGCATCATCAAGATGACCGCAAGCTGCGGATTGGCCAGCAGCGAAAGTATCTCTGTCCGCCAGTCTGGCGCCACGCGTTGAATCGGGGCCCCTTGCGTCGTCAGGGTGACGGTATCGCCGCTGTCGAGCCGCACGCTTTTGCCGTCGATCTGCTTCAAGAGGGAGTCCAACGTCGGAGCGACGTACTCCACGACACCGGCCTTCAGTGCTTCTCCCGCCGAAATGGAGCGCGCGTCCAGCACGGCGTCGTCGGCGAAGCCCGCATCGCGTCCCCGCAGCTCTGCCAGACTGCGTAAGTACGCGGCGGCGTCATTCGTCGCCTTCGAGGTCAGCGTGTCCTGTTGTGAGCCCGCCTTTGGGTGTTCCCCTTGTGTTTCTTTTGCCGATTTGTCGCCCCGTTGCGCATCGCTCGGCGCCCCGCCCCCGATGGCGACAGGCGATGCGGCGCCCAGATTGCTAGCCGGCGTCATCGCAGCAATATGCGCGGAGTAAAGAATGAAGGTGCCGGCGCTGGCGGCCCGCGCGCCGCCGGGGGCGACGTACACGGCAATGGGTACGCGGGAAGTCAGTATGCGGCGGATGATGGCCCGCATGGAAGCGTCCAGACCGCCGGGAGTGTCTAGCTCGATGACGAGCAGCTGTGCCCCTTCCGCCTCGGCCTGAGCAATGCCGCGGGTAATGAAGTCGGAGGTGGCGGGACTGATCGCACCGCGGACTTCGAGCACCGTTACCGGTGCGGGCGCTTGCGCATGGCTGGGCGCGGAAAGCAGAAATCCGCATGCCAGTACCCACCAACATAGCCAGATCGGTAACGACTTGCCCATGTCCGCCTCCTGTATCGGTGCGTCGCTCGGTGCGAGCGGCGCATGGCCCTGACCAACTCAGTATAGTCGTTTAAGGGCGTCCGCCAAGATCAGCGCATGATTGTGTTGCGGGTCGCGCGCGCCGTAAAGCAAGGTCAAGTTGCGCTTGTCGGCGGACTTCACAAGTGCACGGAGTCGTTCCTGTGTGGAGGCATTGTCGAGCTCCTGTTGATACCTCTTCTGGAATTCCTCCCACCGTTCAGGCTTATGCCCGAACCACTTGCGCAGCTCCGGCGTGGGTGCAAGCTCCTTTTCCCACACGTCGTATTCGAGGTCCTGCTTGCGAATGCCGCGGGGCCAGAGGCGATCCACCAACACTCGCAGGCCCTCGCCCGACTCGGGCGGGTCATAGACCCGCCTGACTCCGATCTTCATATCACGCTCCCCCAGTAAGGATGGCCCCCACGGCAAGGGCCTCAGGACGGCTGCGTCATGTCCATGGGAACGATCCACTGTTCGTATTGTTCTTCCGTGACGTAGCCCAGCTCGAGCGCTGCCTGTCTCAAGGTGGTGCCCTCTTTCTGGGCTTTCTTGGCGATGGCCGCCGCCTTGTCGTAACCAATGTGGCGATTCAGCGCCGTGACAAGCATGAGGTTCTTTTCCAGGTTTTCCGCGATGCGATCTCGGTTGGGTTCGATGCCGCGTGCACAGTGCTCGTCGAACGCTAGGCAGGCGTCGCCCAGAAGCTCGATGCTTTCCAGAACGTTGTGGACCATGACGGGCTTATAGACGTTCAGTTGGAAATTGCCTTGTGTACCGGCAAATGCCACTGCGGCGTCGTTTCCGAAAACCTGTACGCACACCATGGTCATGGCCTCGCACTGAGTCGGGTTCACTTTGCCGGGCATGATGGAGGAACCAGGCTCGTTGTCTGGGATGACTAGCTCGCCAATGCCGCAGCGCGGCCCGCTTGCCAGCCACCGGACGTCGTTTGCCATTTTCATCAGTCCGCCCGACAGAGTGCGCAGCGCTGCAGAGAGGTTGACCAGCGCATCATGGGCGGACAACGCGAAGAATTTATTGTCGGCGGCGCGAAATGGCAGCCCGGTGATCTCCGCAATATGCCGCGCAGCGAGGTCGCCGAACTCGGGGTGGGCGTTCAGGCCCGTGCCCACGGCTGTCCCCCCGATTGCCAGGTCGTGAATGCCGGGCAACGCCGCTTCGATCGCCTCCAGCCCGAAGTCGATCTGAGCCACCCATCCGCCGATTTCCTGACCAAGCGTGATGGGTGTGGCATCCTGAAGGTGTGTGCGGCCTGTCTTCACGACGTCCTGGTAATCGGTGGCCTTCTCTGCCAGAGTGTCTCGTAGACGGCGCACGGCGGGCAGGAGATGCCGATGCAGCTCACGGCTGACGGCAATATGCATTGCTGTCGGGAATGTGTCGTTGGACGACTGCCCACGGTTCACGTGGTCGTTGGGGTGGACCGGCGTCTTGCTGCCGCGTTCCCCACCGGCCAGTTCGATGGCGCGGTTCGAGATCACCTCGTTCGCGTTCATGTTGGACTGAGTCCCCGAGCCGGTCTGGAAAACGACAAGAGGGAATTCGTCGTTTAATCGCCCTTCGATGACCTCATCGGCCGCTTTGGCGATCAACTGCGCAATATCGGGGGGAATCTGACCCAGCTCTGCGTTGGCTAGCGCCGCCGCCTTCTTGAGCACACCCAGGGCGGTGATGATGGGTTCACGCCAGCGGAAACGATCCACACCAATCGGGAAGTTCTGTATGGACCGTTGGGTCTGCGCCCCCCAATAGCGGTGAGCGGGGACGGCAATGTCGCCCATGGAGTCGGATTCGGTGCGCGTTTCAATCGTGTCGGTCATGACGTTTCCTTTTGCTGCGCGGTCGGTGTCCGACGGCTGGCGAGCGAGTGTCGGTTCAGCCCGCTTCCGTCTGAAGAGCCTGGGGGTGGAATTGTCCCGCCCAGGCCAGTGTGGCGTCCAGCATGCGGTTCGCAAAGCCCCACTCGTTGTCGAACCACAGAAAAATATTGGCGAAGCCTTCGCCGTTGGTACGGGTCTGGCTGCCATCGATGATCACCGAATGCGGGTTGTGGTTGAAGTCGACGGACGCATGGGGGTGATCGGAGTACGCAATGAGGCCGGGGGAGCGGCGGCTCATCTCGATGAGAGAGGCGTTCAGCGTGGATGTGTCGATATCGCGGCCGAGCTTCAGCATCAGGTCGATGGCCGACACGTTCAGGATAGGCACGCGGATCGCTTTGGCCTGCACCTTGCCATGCAGTTGCGGCAACAAACGTTCCACCCCTTGGGCAAGGCCCGTAGAGACCGGAACGATGGATTGCATGGCGGAACGCGTGCGACGCAGGTCCTTGTGGTGGTATCCGTCGATGAGCGGTTGATCGTTCATCACCGAGTGCAGCGTGGTCAGAAACGCATGCTCCACCCCGTATTGTTCGTGCAACCTTGCGAGCACGGGCACGCTCGCGTTTGTGGTGCACGAGGCGTTGGACACAATCCCGGCGCCGGCCGGTATGTCCCCCTCATTCAGCCCATACACAACGGTGTAGTCAACGTCTTCAGCGCTTTCGCCCGGATGCGACACCAGCAGGCGCGGGCAACCGGCGCGTAAGAAGCGCTCGAAATCGGAACGGGAGCCGTAGCGGCCCGAGCACTCGAGCACCAAGTCCAGCTCAAGGGCGCCCCAGTCGACGGCTTCCGGCTGTGTTTCGTGGCTGATGGCGATGTCCGTCCCGTTAATTCGCAGGGTGTCATCGCCCTCTTCCACCGATCCCGGAAATACACCGTGGGTGGAGTCGAAACGGGAGAGATAGGCCATAGTAGCCAGGTCGGATGGCTCATTGATGGCCACCACCTGGACCCTCGATTGCAGGCCCTGCTCGTACAGTGCGCGCAGGACGCTACGCCCTATGCGTCCATAACCATTGATGGCGATGCGTAAAGGCGAGGAAAGGTCCGGGCGAGTGCTTGAAAACGTGGTCATGTGTCTGCCGGGAAAAGAAGAGCCCGATGCAGACACATGATAACGCTATCAGTACTGGAGGCTGTAATTCAGCTGGAGGATGTTGAGTCCGGGATTGGGCCGTTTGATTCCGGCGTTCGAGTAATGCGACAGTCGCAGACTCAGACGGCTTTCCGACGTGAGATGCATCCCGATGCCGATATGATCGCCGAACTGGAATGCCGTACTGAGGTTCTTGTCCGCGAAGTCCGTGCGGGAGAACACCGTTGCCCCGACACCGGCTTCCACGTAATACCGGTCCGACCAGGTCCAGCGCAGCAGCGGTGTGGCACTGAACTGCCAGGCGCTGCTGGGGTGACGCGATCCACTGGCATGCCAATATGCGGCCCCCAATTCGCCCAAAAGATCCAGACGGCTGCCGCCCTCGAATCGATACGTCCAGAACGACGGAGACTCCCAAGCCAGCTCCGCCCGCTGATAGTGATCGCCGGCGCCCAGGCGCAGACCGATGCTAGGGTCTGTGTAGAGATCCGACGCGGTGGCCGGCGCGGCGAACAGCGCCATTGCGAGTGCAACACTCGGGGCAGCCACCAGGGAAGATTTGCGGAACAGGATTCGACGATTCATAGCAACACTTTTTAGATGAGATTGTTTTGATGCTTACGCGCCGCGCTGGCGGTCTTCAGAAGAAGAGGACGCGTGGACGCGATACGGCGGGACAGCCGGCTTGGAATCAGGATATTACTCGTGCTGAACTCTCCTTACCTGGTTTGCGAACGCGGCCGCACTGAACGTGTGCCGCGCTTGCCACAGCCCGGTGGTCGAGGCTTGTTCAGGCCTCCCAACCGCCGCCGAGCGATCGATACAACTGCACTTTGTTCAGCTGCTCCAGCAAACGAGTTGCCAGCAGGCTTTTCTGGGCGTTGAATAGCGTGCGCTGAGCGTCCAGGACTTGCAGGAAACTGTCTACGCCCTGCTCGTAGCGATGCACCGACAAAGTCAGGCTGTGGTTCGCCTCGCTCACCAGATCCTCCTGGGCGCGCAACTGTTCCGCGTAGTGATGGCGTGCACCGAGCGCGTCAGACACCTCTCGGAATGCGTTCTGAAT
>DATGNX010000126.1:0-16592 GCA_035306485.1 Burkholderiaceae bacterium | reverse complement strand
GGGCAGAACCGCGGCGAGTATGCGGCTTTCGTGAGTGCGCTGGCGGAACTCGCGCAGGCGCGCGGGCTGCGCATCGTGCCGTTGATCACGGGTGGTGGCGAAGACAACTTGGAGCTGCTGCGCAGCGGCAGTGTGGTGGTGGGCTTGGCGCAGGCCGACACTGCGCGCTCGGCGTACGAAGGCACCGGCCCCTTTGCGGCGGCAGGCGCGTTCGCCTCATTGCGCGCCTTGGGTAGCCTGTATCCGGAGTACGTTCATATCGTGGTCCGGTCCGATACCGGGTTGGCCTCGGCGGCCGACTTGAAGGGTACGCGGATCGCCCTGGGGCCTGAAGGTTCGGCGCTGCGCGATACGCTTACCCGCGTGCTCGACGCGCATGGTCTGGTCCCCGGGCAAGATTACGAAGCCGTCAGTATGCGTTTCGGCGAGGCCTTGCCGGCGCTGCGCCGGGGAGAGGTCGATGCGGCGGTGCACGTGATCGGCCTGCCGGCTACGCCGCTGCGGGAGGCGCTGGGCGGCGAGGCCGGTGCACTCAAATTGCTGCCCTTGGCTTCCGATGCCGTAGAGCGGTTAACCGCCGCCGGCCGGGGACTGATGCCCGCGACCATTGCGGCGGGGGTCTACCCGGAACAGCGCGTAAGCGTGGCAACGGTTGCTGTGCCCGCCTTGTTGCTCACCACGGAAGACACCCTGAGCCCCGAGGAAGCCTCGCGGCTCGCACACTTTGTCTACGAAAGCGGTAACGACCTGCTCGCACACGGCTCAGCCCAGGGCAGCCAGGTGTCCGCTCGCAGCGCGCGTCGCGGTCTTACCGTGCCCTTGCATCCGGGTGCGGAACAGGCGTTGGCGGAGCTGACGGCCGCCCCCGCCAAGGCCGCGAACTAGCCGTAGCTTCACCCCCCATACGACACGGGTATGCAGGTAAGCCCTGTATTGACACGTGCGCCCTTTTCTATAAAATAGAACATGCGTTTCGTCTAACGAAACGCATAAGAAAAGCAGTGCCGCTTAAGCGGCTCCACAAACAATCAGGAGACATACATGCGTTTCGCGCCCCGTCTGGCAGCGTTGGCTGCCGCCTTCACCTTTGCCGCCACGCCTTTCGCCGCCTCGGCGTCCGATTACCCCAACCAGCCCATACGCCTCATTGTCGGCTTCAGCGCCGGCAGCACCATCGACACCGTTGCACGAATCATCGGCGACGGTCTGGCCAAACGTATGGGCGCCACATTCGTTGTGGAAAACAAGACGGGTGCTAACGGTATGATCGCTGCCCGTACCGTGGCCCAGGCAAAGCCCGATGGCTACACGCTGCTGGTGAGCAACTCCAGCTCGATCACCGTCAATCCCTTGCTGTTCAAGGACCTGGGCTACCACCCGCTCAAGGATTTCGCGCCCATTAGCACGGTGGTTTCCGTGCCCTTCGTGCTGGCGGTGAACCCGGAGAATCCCAGCACCAAGGACATCAAGTCGGTCGACGATCTCCTCAAGAAGGCCAAAGCGAATCCCAATTCCGTAACCTACGGTTCGGCAGGCAACGGCAACCTCATGCACCTGGCAGGCGCTCAGCTCGCCACCATGTCCGGCACTGAAATGATCCACGTGCCGTACCGCGGCGCGGCGCCCATGGAAGCAGCACTGCTCGCCAAGGAAATCGACTTCGGCTTCGACACCTTGTCCGGCGTTCCGCTGATGAAGTCGGGCAAGCTGTTGCCGCTGGCCGTGTCTACCAAGGAACGTTGGCGCGATCTGCCCGACGTCCCGGCAGTCGCCGAGGTCGGTTTCCCGGACTTCGACGTGTCGTTCTGGGTCGGCACCTTCGCGCCCGCCGGAACCCCGCCGGAAGTGGTCGAGCGTCTGAACAAGGAAATCGCTGCGGTTGTTCAGGATCCCGCCGTCAAGGAGCGCCTCATGCCTCAAGGCAACATCCTGACCCAGACTCCGGACGAGTTCATCAAGAAGATCGGTACGGAACTGGACCAGAACGGCGAGCTGATCAAGCGCGCAAAGATCACGATCGAGCAATAAGCCCGATCAATTAGAAGCAATACGCAATAAAGCAATAAGTAGCCCTTAGGGGCGGAGTGGAGCAAGGAATGGCCTGGAGTAAGGAATTGGAAGAGCTCGCGCTGCGGCAGGAACTGGCCAAGCGCATGGGGGGCGAAGAGAAGGTGGCCCGCCACCGGTCTCGCGGCAGGTTGCCTGTCCGGGAGCGGATCGAGAAGCTGGTGGACCCAGGTTCCTTCCACGAAGTGGGCGACCTTGCCGGCTCGGCCGAGTATGACGAGAACGGCCGGCTGGTGGATTTCACTCCCTCCAACTTCCTCACCGGCCGGGCGCGTATCGACGCGCGGCCGGTGGTGCTTGCCGCGGACGATTTCACCGTGCGCGGTGGCGCCAATGACGGCTCGGTGGGCGACAAGCTCATGGCGTCCGAGATCATGGCGCGCGACCTGCAGCTGCCCTTGATCCGTCTGGTGGACGGCACGGGCGGTGGCGGTTCCGTCAAGAACATCGAGCTGAAGGGTCATACCCTGCTGCCTAAGCTTCGTATGTGGCCGGCCATGACGCAAAACCTTGCCACCGTCCCGGTGGTGTCCATGGCCTTGGGTTCGGTGGCAGGATTGGGTGCCGCCCGTGTGACCACCAGCCACTATTCCGTGATGGTCAAGGACACCTCGCAGATGTTTATTGCCGGGCCGCCCGTCGTGGCTCGCATTGGTCAGGACCTGGACAAGAATGAACTGGGCGGGAGCGCGATACACACACGCAACGGGGTCTGCGACGACGAGGTTGCCAGCGAGGAAGAAGCCTTCCTCCGGGTCCGGCGCTTCCTGTCCTATCTGCCGCGCTCGGTGCACGAGCTGCCGCCTCGGGTTGAGCCGCGAGCACCCGCGTCGGACGACTATGAATGGCTGCGCAACGTGGTGCCGAAGGACAATCGCTCCGTCTACAAGATGCGCCCCATCGTCAATGCACTGGTGGATGCCGATTCCTTCATGGAGATCGGCGCACGCTGGGGGCGGGCGCTGATCACGGGCCTGGCCCGTGTCCAGGGACACCCGGTCGTGGTGTTCGCGAGCGACCCCTATCACTACGGCGGCGCCTGGGACAAGCAGGCCGCGGAGAAATTCGTGCGCATGCTGGACCTGGCGGAGGTGTTCCACCTGCCGGTCGTCAATTTCGTAGACGTGCCCGGGTTCCTGATCGGCCTGGCCGCTGAGAAGGAAGGCGCGATGCGTTACGGCGTGCGTGCACTGACGGCCGTGGCGCAGTCCACGGTTCCCTGGTGCTCCTTCATTGTCCGTAAGGCTTTCGGGGTGGCCGCAGGCGGTCACCAGAGCGACGGCCGCTACAACTTCCGCTACGCCTGGCCCTCCGCGCAGTGGGGCTCCCTCCCCGTCGAAGGCGGGCTAGAGGTCGCCTACAAGGCCGAGATCGAGGCCGCTGCCGACCCGGAGGCGAAGCTGGCGGAGATCGAGCAGCGCGTACGTTCGCTGACTTCTCCCTACCGCAGCGCGGAAGCCTTCGTGATCGAAAACGTGATCGATCCGGTGCGCACCCGCGCCTTGATGGAAGAGTTCATTGAGGTTGCGGCGCCGTTGCTCAAACCCGGTCCCCGTAGTTTCGGGTACCGTCCCTGAGCGGGCACAGGAGGAACGACCATGTTTCGCAAAGTACTCGTCGCCAACCGTGCGGCCGTGGCCGATCGTGTGATCCGCGCGTTGCGCGAGCTGGGGATCCCATCCGTTGCTGTCTATTCGGAAGCGGATGAAGCATTGCCCTATTGGAAGGCGGCGGACGAGGCGTACCCGATCGGGCCGGCGGCCGCACAGGCCAGCTACCTGAATCAGGCGGCCATCCTTGAAGTCGCGCGACATAGCGGTGCGGATGCGGTGCACCCCGGCTACGGCTTTCTGTCGGAAAACGCCGACTTCGCCGCGGCGGTGGAAGCAGCAGGGATGACCTTCATCGGTCCCAGCCCTGCACTGATCCGGCAGCTCGGGCACAAGACCGAGGCGCGCGAGCTGATGCGCGAGCACGGCATGCCCATGACTCGCAGCAGTGCCGTGCTGTCCGATCTGGAGGCCGTGCACCGGGCCGTCGAGGAGCTCGGATATCCATTGTTGATCAAGCCGGCCGGTGGCGGCGGCGGTATCGGCATGCTGCCCATCCGCGGGCCCCAGGACGTGGAAACTGCGTGGAAGCAGGCGAGCGCCCTGGCGGAGCGCTGCTTTGCGCAGCCGGATCTCTACCTTGAGCAGTTGATCGAGGCGCCTCGTCACATCGAGTTCCAATTCCTGGCGGACCGTCACGGCGGCGTGCGCTGCATATTCGAGCGAGACTGCTCCACCCAGCGCCGTCACCAGAAAGTGCTGGAGGAAGCGCCCGCACCCGGACTGAACCGGGCCGAAGTGGACGCCATGGCGGCGCGTCTAGAGGGCATCCTCGCTGCACTGAAATACGATGTGATCGGCACGGTGGAGATGCTCTACACGCCGGACGCCGGCTTCGTGTTTCTGGAAGTCAACACGCGACTGCAGGTCGAACACGCCGTTACGGAAGCGGTAACGGGTATCGACCTGGTGCATGCCCAGATACGATTGGCGGCAGGCGAACGCATCGAGCAGGTGTTGCCTGACGTGCCGGTACTGTCCGGCCACGCAGTGGAAGCGCGCATCTACGCCGAGGACCCGGTTCGCTTCCTGCCGTCGCCCGGATTCTTGAAAGCATTCGAGCCTCCGGTGGGCGAGGGCATTCGAGTGGAGACCGGCTACTGCAGCGACGTCCGCGTGTCCAGTTACTACGACCCCATGCTGGCCAAGGTGATTGCTCATGGCAATACGCGCGATGAGGCCTTGGACCGTCTCGCCGCGGCGCTCGACAGTTTCCGCATCGAAGGCGTGAAGAACAACATTCCGTTCATTCAGCAGGCGCTCGCCCACCGAGATTTTCGCCTCGGCCGGCTTTCCACCAGCATAGTCGAACACATCCAAGCTACCGCGTGCGCCGCATGACGCGCACGCACATACACAGAGACAGAGGAGCACATCATGCAGGTAATTGAATCCACCGTTGCGGGACGCGTGATCAGCGTGCTGGTACAGCCCGGCCAAGTGATCAACGAGGGCGACGAAATCGTGAAGATTGAATCCATGAAGATGGAACTGCCCGTTGACGCCGAGCGTGGCGGCAAGGTTGTTGAAGTCCTGGTCGCAGAAGGCGATGAGGTCGAAGAAGGACAGGCGCTGGTCCGGGTCGAGGGTTGACCATGGTGCACCTGGACTTGCGCAAGATCGGGGAGGCCGGCGTTGCCGTGCTCCGTATCGACAATCCGCCCGTTAACAGCGTCGGCAGCCAGGTACGCGTGGCGCTGGGAGAACGGTTGACCGCCGCATTGGCCGACGACGCGGTCCAGGCCATTGTGCTGACCGGTACGGGCAGGTTCTTTTCCAGCGGTGCGGACATACGGGAGTTCAATACCCCCAAGACCCAGGTTCGTCCGCTGCTGCGCGAACTCATTGCCACTGTGGAGACAGCCGGCAAGCCGGTCGTCGCCGCCATCAACGGCACAGCGTTGGGCGGCGGCCTCGAACTCACTCTGGGCTGCCATGGGCGGGTCGCGAGCGAAAACGCGAAGTTGGGTCTGCCCGAAGTGAAGCTCGGCATTCTGCCGGGTGCCGGCGGCACGCAGCGTCTGCCGCGCATTGTCGGCATTCCGGCGGCACTGGAGATCATCGTCGATGGCGAGCCGCTGACGGCACAGCAGGCGCTCAGTTGCGGCCTGGTGGACGAAGTGGCTGCCGACCCCGTGGACGCGGCCTGCCGGCTGGCAGTCGCGATCCTGCGCGGCGAACGTCCATCGCGCGCCATTGATCCCGCTCCGTTGGGCGACGTGGTGCCCCCGTCGGTGTTCGAGGAGGCCCGCAGCAAGGCGCAGCGCCGTTATCGCGGCTGCATCGCTCCGCAGGAGTGCATTGCCTGCGTGGAGAAGACGCTGCACGCGGATCTGGATACGGGGCTGGCGTTCGAGGCCGATCGCTTCAAGTTCCTGGTGGAAGGGGATCAGTCGAAAGCCCAGCGCCATATATTCTTTGCCGAGCGCAAGGCGGCCAAGCTCTCAACCTCCGCCGAACCCGCCACGATCAACAGCGTGGGGGTCATCGGAGCGGGAACCATGGGCGGCGGCATCGCCATGAGCCTCGCCAATGCCGGCATTCCGGTCGTGCTGTTCGAGCAGTCCCGAGAAGCGCTGGAGCGCGGCCTGGGCGTCATTCAGCGGAATTACGAGGTCAGCCGCAAGCGCGGGCGCTTCACGCAGGAAGAAGTCGAGGCGCGCTTGGCGCTCATCCGCCGCAGCGTGGATTACGCCGACCTGGCGGATGTCGACCTGGTGATCGAGGCCGCTTTCGAGGACATGCAGGTCAAGAAAGACATCTTCACGCGGCTGGATCAGACCTGCAAGAAGAACGCGATTCTTGCCACCAACACCTCGCGGCTGGACATCAACGAGATCGCTGCGGTTACCGGGCGCCCCGGTCAGGTGCTGGGCATGCACTTCTTCAGCCCGGCCAACGTCATGCGTCTGCTGGAAGTGGTGAAGGGCGAGAAGACCGAGGACGGTGTGATTGCCACGGTCTTCCGCCTGGCGCAGCGCATCGGCAAGATACCGGTGCTGGTGGGTGTATGTGATGGCTTCGTGGGCAACCGCATGGTGAGCCACTACACGCGTGAAGCCTATTTCCTCCTGGAGGAAGGGTGCACGCCGGCTCAGGTCGACGGCGCACTGCGGCGCTTCGGCATGGCCATGGGGCCGCTGCAGATGCAGGACATGGCGGGGCTGGATATCAGCTGGGCAGCGCGTAAGCGCCAGGCGCCCACCAGGCCGGCCCACCTGCGCTATTCCAAGGTGGCGGACCGGATCTGCGAAATGGGTCGCTATGGTCAGAAGACCGGTGCGGGCTTCTATCGCTACGAAGCCGGTAGTCGAGAACCGATACCGGATCCCGAGATCGATGCGCTTATTGCGCAATGCGCTGCCGAAGCCGGCATCGTGCGACGCGAAATTTCCGATGAAGAGATCGTCGCTCGCACCATCTATGCCTTGGTGAACGAAGCTGCGCGCATCGTGCAGGACGGCATTGCCCAGCGCCCGTCGGATATCGACGTGGTTTACGTCGCTGGTTACGGCTTCCCGATGTTCCGCGGCGGGCCGATGTTCTATGCGGATACCGTAGGCCTGCCCAAGGTGCTGGAGACCATCCGTCGCTTCCATGCAGAGCATGGGGAGTACTGGGAGCCTGCGCCTTTGCTCGTGGAGCTGGCGGAAAGCGGCGGACGATTCTCCGACCGTTGAGCGAAGGGAAGAAGAAAGGAAGGAAGATGGTGGACAACAACAAGGAAGCTTCGGCCCAGGGGCCGGAAGCGCATTATTTCGCCCGACTCACGGAAGGTGTATTTGAGATCCAGCGCTGTGCCGCATGCGAGCGGCATCAGTTCTTTCCTCGCGTGCTGTGCGTGCATTGCGGCAGCGAGGATCTGAGCTGGGTTGCTCCCAGCGGGCGCGGCACGATCTATTCGTACAGCATCGTGCGGCGCAAGCCCGAAGCCGGCGGCGACTACAACGTGGTGCTGGTCGATCTGGAAGAAAACGTTCGGCTGATGAGCCGCGTCGTGGGCGTGGAGCCCGCCGACCTGCGCATTGGGCAAGCGGTTCAAGCGCGTGTTGCGGTGGAAGACGGTAAAGGCGTTGTGGTGTTTGACGCGGCGGAGGCCTCCCATGTTTGAATCCATCCGCGACAAAGTGGCGATCGCCGGCGTGGGTACTGCCGGCCTGGGTGAAGCCCACGGCTATACCGAAATGGAATTGCTCGCGCAGGCGGCCAGCCGCGCAGTGCGCGACGCCGGCCTGACAATGGCCGATATCGACGGCATTTGCACCAGCAGTTCCTCTGCCACGATGTGGGCCATGCCCGTCGTGGAATACCTCGGTCTGCGCCCCAAGTTCATCGAAAGCACGATGCTGGGCGGATCGAGTTTCGTGGCCCATCTGCTGCCGGCCATGCTGGCTCTGGCCTCCGGCCAGTGCAATGCGGTGTTGGTTTGCTACGGCAGCACACAGCGCACCGCCAAGTTCGGCCGCAAGGAAGGCGTCAAGGCGCGGGCTCTTTTAGACCCGCAACCCTTTGAACAACCCTACCAACCGATTTCGCCGATCACGTCCTATGCGCTGGCCGCGCAGCGGCACATGCACCAATACGGCACTACGCGACGTCAGCTCGCGGAGGTGGCGGTTGCTGCTCGCAAATGGGCCCAGCTGAATCCCGAGGCATTCAAGCGCGACCCGTTGGACATCGACGACGTGCTGGCGGCACGCATGGTGTCGGACCCGCTGTCCGTCCTGGACTGCTGCCTGGTGACGGACGGTGCTGGCGCCTACGTGCTGGTGCGTGCCGACCGCGCCCGTGATCTGCCGCACAAGCCGGTACACGTGCTGGGCAGCGCCACCGCCGTGTGGAACCGCCAGATTTCTTCCATGCATGATCTGACCGTGACGGCGGCGGCTGAATCGGGTCCGCGCGCCATGCAGATGGCGGGGGTCACGCATCGCGATATCGACCTGATCGAACTGTATGATGCGTTCACCATCAATACGCTGCTGTTCCTCGAAGACCTAGGCTTCTGCGCCAAGGGGGAGGGCGGCGCCTTCGTGGAGAATGGCGGCATTGCGCCTGGGGGGCATACGCCGGTGAACACTAACGGAGGCGGGCTGTCCTGCGTCCATCCGGGCATGTATGGCATCTTCATTCTCATCGAAGCGGTGCGGCAGCTCCGAGGCGAGTGCGGTGAACGGCAGGTGCCGTCGGCCCGTGTCGCCCTGGTGCATGGTAACGGCGGCACGCTGTCCAGTCAGTCCACCGCCATCCTGGGCAACGAGATTCCGTGATCCCATTTAGAACAATGAAGGGAGAGACATGCTCGACAAGACGGTAAGCACGCTGGAAGAGGCGGTGGCCGGTGTGCAGGACGGCGCAACGATTCTCATTGGCGGATTCGGCGCGTCCGGTGTGCCGACTGAACTGGTCTGCGCACTGCTGGACCAGGGCGCGCGCGAACTGACGGTGGTCAACAACAACGCGGGTAATGGTCCGGTCGGCTTGAGCCAACTGGTGGAAGCGGGCAGGGTGCGGCGCATGATCTGTTCCTTCGCCCGTTCCTCCAATAAGTTGCAGCCGAATGCGGTGGCCTTTGCCGAGGCCTACCACGCCGGCCGCATTGAGCTGGAGTGCGTGCCGCAAGGGACCATGGCGGAACGGTTGCGCGCAGCCGGTGCCGGTATGGGTCCCTTCTATACACCCACCGCTTATGGCACCGCCCTGGCCGAGGGTAAAGAAACCCGCGTTTTCGACGGCGTAGGCTACGTATTGGAACAGCCGCTGAAGGGCGACTTTGCCTTCGTCAAGGCACAGTTCGGCGACCGCTGGGGGAATCTCACCTACCGCTATGCAGGCCGCAATTTCGGACCCGTGATGGCCACGGCGGCCACGGTGACCGTCGCTCAGGTCGACCGTATCGTGGATTTGGGCGAGCTGGCGCCGGAGCATGTCCAGACACCCGGCATCTTCGTTCAGCGGATCATCGAAGTGAAGGGAGCGCCTGATGCATAAGAAACTGTCCCGCCAGGAAATCGCCCGCCGTGTTGCGGCGGATATTCCCGACGGCTACTACGTGAACCTGGGTATCGGTATCCCAACGCTCGTCGCACGCTACCTGCCTAAAGACCGCGATGTGATCCTGCATACCGAGAACGGCATCGTCGGAATGGGGCCCGGCGACCCGGACGCGCCCCTGGATCTCGATCTGATCAACGCAAGCAAGGAGCCGGTGACCTTGATCCCGGGTTCATCCATCACCGACCACGTCGTGTCCTTTGCGATGATGCGCGGCGGCCATATCGACCTGACCATATTGGGGGCCTTTCAGGTATCCGCCGGCGGCGATCTGGCCAACTGGGATACGGGCCAGCCCGACGCGATCCCCGCCGTGGGCGGCGCTATGGATCTCGCTGTGGGTGCAAAACAGGTTTACGTGACCATGGATCATGTCACTCGCGACGGTACGCCCAAGATCGTCGAGCAGTGCAGCTATCCGCTGACCGGCTGTGGTGTGGTGGATCGCATCTACACGGACCTCGCCGTCATCGACGTGACGCCCGATGGATTGGTGGTCACGGCAATGACGGAAGGCCTGTCGTTCGATGTTCTGCAAAGCATGACGGGCGCACCGCTCAAGCGGGGCGAGCACATTGGGCTGCTGACCTAGCCTATTAGGCGGCACGGGCGGGGGGACTGTTAGAATCTTCTAATATGACAGTTCCCCCTCGCCGCCGTTCCAGACCCGCTACCGCGCCCTCGCGCCGGTTCCGGAACGCGGGCCGCCGGACGCTCCTACCCCGGCATGTGGCCGCCCGCCGGCTGCTGGCAAGACACCAACTTCACGAAAGCCTCAGCCTGAACCCGAACGTTTCGCCCTCCATGGGGGCCATCGCCGGTCTCCAGGCGGGTCTCGCCGTACTGCTGGCCATTGTGCTGCTGCGCCATTCCCTGTGGCCGGAGCTGGTCGGATTCGCGGCGCTCGGCGGCCTGGCCGCCTTGTTTGGACGATTCGCTCCCATGGCGAAGCGGCATGGCGTTGTCTGGCTCTGTGCGCTGCAACTGACCACCGCGGTCTTCCTGACGTCGCTCGTCTCCTGGTTGGGCGCGTCGGCCATTCTCGCGGTACTGACCGTCGCTTTCGTTGCGGCGGCCTCCACCATCGTCTTCAACTATTGGCGTCTGGGCGGACCCGGCGCCGTAATCATCGTGTTCGCAGCCGGTGCAGCGATGGCGCCTGTGCAGAGCTGGGATGAAATCATGCATCGCACACTGGCGACCGCGGCAGGCGGGGTGGTCGCGTGGCTCGTGACGTCGGCGACGGACTTTCTGCGCGTGCCGCAGCTCTCCAGGATGAAAGTGCCGCAGGAGCCGAAACGCCCGCTGCGGCATATCGTGCTGGTGGGTGCGCGTATCGGCGTCGGCGCGGCCGTGGCGGCCGTCATCGCCCATCTCGCCGGCTGGAACCATCCTTCATGGGCGGCTATCGGCGCCGCTGCCGTGATGCAGGGCGGACATCTGCACGTCACGATGCACCGTGCGCTGCAGCGCATGGCGGGCACTATGGTCGGTGCCTTGGTGGTCTGGCTGATCCTCGCGGCCGAACCGCCTTTCTGGGTGATCGTCGGATTTGTGGTGGCTTTTCAGTTCCTGACCGAAATTATCATCGGCTACAACTATGCCTTGGGTCAGATCACCATCACGCCCATGGCATTGCTTATGACGTACCTGGCCTCGCCCGTAGCGGATGCGACGCAGATGTCGATTGAGAGGGTGTTCGACACCATGCTCGGTGCCGTATTGGGCATTGTGTTTTCTGTGTTGTTCTCCACCATGGACGACCGCCTGCACTTGGCGAATTATCACCGTGAGCGCAGGGCCGGTCGGCCATAGCGGTCTAACGCTTTCAGGGCCGATGCGGCATCGGCCCTGTTAACGGCTCAAGCAGATTTACTCGATAGTGAGACGTCGTGCCTGGGCCGGCGCCTTCTTCGGCAGCGTCAGCTGCAGGACACCGTCGGAGAACTTGGCCGCGGCACGGCCCTCGTCGATTTCCTGCCCCAGTTGGAAGCTGCGCGAGACCTTGCCGAAGTAACGCTCTGTGCGCAGCACGCGTTCTCCGTCCTTTACTTCTTTTTCCTGCTTGCGTTCCGCACTGATCGACACCATCTGCCCGTCGATATTCACGTGGATGTCGTCCTTGGCGATGCCCGGCAGTTCCGCCGTGACGGCATAGCTCTCGGAGTCTTCCTTGACGTCCACGCGCATTTCAGGAGATTGCTTCGATACGTCGTAGTCGAAGTCGATCGGGCGCACGAAGAACCCACGCAAAAGATCGGAAAAAGGATCGCGGCGAGTAAGGTCGTTCATGAGTGGCTCCTTGCAGTTAATCAATGTGTCGGCAGCGTGGAAAACCGCCGGTTCTGATAAACATGTAAGGATGATTCTGGACCTTTCAAGACCCGATATCTTGATGTAAATCAGTGATTTACAGATATATCGAAACCGCATGGATCAGCACGCCGACCATGCCGCCCACCAGCGCGCCATTGATCCGGATGTACTGAAGGTCGGCGCCGATGTTCAATTCCAGCTTCTCCACCAGCTCGGTCTCGTTCCATTCCTTCATCTTGTCGGCGATGAATTGCCCCAGGCGGTGGCGGTAGCGATCCACGATACGCGGAACATGACGGCGGGCACGTTCGTTCACCCACTCGCGCATGGCTTCATCGTGCTCGAGTACCTCGCCGAAACGCATGATCTGGCGCGTAAGAAACGATTCCAGGCGGGACTGATCCGATTCCAGGTCCCGCGCCAGCGCGGCGCGCCATTCGCGCCAGACATCATCTACATAGCGGGACAGCGCGGGATGCTGAGCAATCTTGCGGGTCAATTGCTCCAGTTGGTAGCGATAACCTGGATCCGTGCGTAGTTTCTGCGAGAACTCTTCCAGCCAGGCGTCGAAATGTTCGCGCAGTGGGTGCGCAGGATCGTCATGGACCTCTTCCAGCAATTCGGCGAGCGTGCGGGCGGTGAACGTTCCGCCTTTGGTGCCCGCCCAGTGTTTCAAGCGCGAAAAATACAGGGGCAGCTTTTCAGCAAAGACGGTGTTCAAGGTCTCCTGCAGCTCTGGTCGCTTGAGCTGTCCGGCCATGTACTGCAAGAGAAGGTCGAGTACGTCCTGGTGGCGTCGGCTACGGGTGAGGCTGGCGAGTACGGTGCCGGCCAAGCTGGCCAGGTCGGTGGCAAGCACTTGGCGAGACACCGTGCGTTGAAGATAGGCCCGCACTTCATCTTCGTTCAAGAGTCCGCCGGCGTTACGAACGCCCTGGCGCGCCCAGGCGGCCAGGCGATGGGCGTTGTCGTGTGCAGCCAGCCAGGTGGCCGCGCGCCGGGCGGGGTCCACGGCGTCGACCACAGCCACGATTCGGTCCGTGGAGAAAAACTCGCCCTGCACGAACTCGCCCAGGTTATCGGCGATACGGTCCTTGTTGCGGGGAATAATGGCCGTGTGAGGCATGCGCCGCAGGCCCAGGGGGTGTCGGAACAGGGCCACCACGGCATACCAGTCCGCCAGGGCGCCGACCATGCCCGCTTCAGAAAACGCCGCCACCCAGGCCAGAGAGCCGTGCAGGTGTCCGTAATGGGTGGCAAGCACGTAGATCACGGCAAACAGCAGCAGCAGCCCGGTGGCCCGGCGCCGTGCTGTGCGCAACTTATGTCGTTTTCTCTCGGTTTCCGCCGCCGCCCTGCGGCGCCGGTCGTCCGTCGCGGATGAGGTCTCTGAAGGCATGCCTGGCGGGCCGACGCCCGTGCGGATCTGGAAGCCCTCAGTATGCCCGAGTTCGTTGGACTAAAGCATCTGTCCCAGGAAGGCGCGTGTGCGCGCATGCTGGGGGGCACTGAAGAACTCTTCCGAACCAGCGGTCTCCACGATGCGTCCCTGGTCCATGAAGATCACGCGATGCGCCACTTCACGGGCAAAACCCATTTCATGGGTGACGACCAGCATGGTCATGTGCTCCTCGGCCAACTGGCGCATGGTGCGCAGCACTTCGACAGTGAGTTCCGGGTCCAGCGCGGAGGTGGGTTCATCGAACAGCATGATGTCCGGCTCCATGGCCAAGGCGCGCGCAATGGCGACGCGCTGCTTCTGCCCGCCCGAGAGCCGGCTGGGATAGCTGTCGCGCTTGGCCTGCAGGCCGACCTTCGCCAACAAGGCCTCTGCCTTGGGCACGGCAACGCTGCGCGGCTGGCGTTTTACGGTCATGGGCGCTTCGATGATGTTCTCCAGCACCGTCATGTGCGGGAACAGATTGAACGATTGGAACACCATGCCCATCTTGCGACAGATACGACGCACGTCGGCATCCGGGGCATAGCGGCTCGCGCTGCCGGGCACCGCGGTGGCCAAGGCCTCGCCTTCGATCGAGATACTACCGCCGTCGATGGTTTCGAGGTGGTTCAGGCAGCGCAAAAAGGTGCTCTTGCCGGAGCCGGACGGCCCGATGATGGCGACTACCTCGCCCTTGCGCAGGGTCAGGGAGACACCTTCCAGTACCCGAGTGGCACCGAAGGACTTGGTGATCTCCGTGGCCTGGATCATGATCTCGCGATCGGCGGGAGACGCGACGGGTGCGTCGGCGCTACTCGTCGAATTTGGCATAGCGTTTTTCCATGCGCTGGAAGAACCACGTGAGCACCAGCGTCATGAGCAGATAGAAGACCGCCGCAACCAGAAAGGGTGTGGTGGTGAAGTCGCGCTGCACGATGCCCCGGGCCGTGCGCAGAATGTCGTTGAGCGCCAGCACATAGATGAGGGAGGTGTCCTTCACCAGCGTGATGGTTTCGTTGCTCATCGGAGGGAGCACCCGCCGTACCATCTGCGGCAGCACGATGCGGCGCATCGTCTGCAGGTACGTCAGGCCCAGCACCTTGCTGCCTTCGTACTGACCGCGCTCCACCGACTGTATGCCCGCCCGGAAGATTTCCGCAAAGTAAGCGGCGTAATTCAGGGCGAATGCGACGACGGCCGATGGGAAATCCGGCAGGCGTACACCGATCACCGGAACGAAGGGCAGGGCGAAATACACGAACAGCAGCTGCAGCATGAGCGGCGTGCCGCGCATCAGCCAGATGTAGCCATTGACCGCTGCAGCGAGCAGCGGCCAGCGGGAAATCCGGGCGAGGGCGAGTACCAGCCCCAGCGGGACCGACAGGAGAAGGGTAATGCAGAAGAGCGAAAGGGTGACTTTCGCGCCTTCGGCCATCGGCCCGATCAGGGAGAGGACATAATCCATGCTGAGGCTGCCGCCGCCTTGATGTCAGCTGCGGGATTCGGACCTTTTACTTGATGATGTCGGCGCCAAACCACTCGGTGGCGATCTTGCCGGCCGTGCCGTCCTTCTTCATCTCGTCCAGGACCTTGTCCAGCTGCTCGCGCAGTTCGTTGTCGTCAAGACGCACGCCGACGCCGTAGTCTTCCGTTCCGAAATGGTCTTCCAGCACGCGGTATTCGCCTTCGCGCTTGTCTGCGAGATAGCGGCCGACAACCTCGTCCAGCACGACGGCGTCCAGACGGCCGGCGGACAGGTCCATCAGGGCGGTGACGTTATCGCCGAAGGTCTTCAGATCCTTGAAGCTGGAGAAGACGTCGGCTTCCTTCTTGATGGCGTCCACGGCGCTGCTGCCTTCCTGCGCACCGACGACACGATCGGCCAGGTCGGCCTTGGTCTGGATGGGCGATGCGGCGGCTACCACGATGATCTGGTGGTTGGCCATGTAGGGCTGCGTGAAGTTGATGTTCTTCTTGCGTTCTTCGGTAATGGTCAGGCCGTTCCACAGAACGTCAACGCGCTTGCCGTTGAGTTCCGCTTCCTTGGCGCTCCAGTCGATGGACTTGAATTCGACTTCCATGCCCAGTCGCTTGGTGGCTTCACGGGCCAGGTCGATGTCAAAGCCGACCAGCTGGTTCTTCTCGTCGCGGAAGCCCATAGGCGGGAAGTTGTCATCCAGGCCGACGACGATCTTGCGGACCTCGGCAGTTGCCGGGGCGGCGGACTTGGCCGTTTCGGTGGTGTCGTTGCTCGGGCCACAGGCAGTCAGAAGCACAGTGGCGGAGGCCAGGAAAATACCAGTCAGTTTCTTCATTGATTCGAGGGTGCAATGCACGAAGAGTCAGGGAGGCGCCGTAAACGGCGGGCAAGACGAAGGATCAATTATATCGACCTAGGGAAAATGCGGGTTGGCGGGCGATGTTGGGTCTTTCCGCCGGAGCATGAAAAAGCCGGGGCGGTGCCCCGGCTTCATGGAGACGAGGACAGTGCGCTGGCACTGGCCTCGTCCTACCTTCACCTCGTCGCGAGCATGCTCTTTACTCTTCGACGAAGGTTTCTTCGCGCTTCTTCTTGATGGAAGGCAGCGTGACGAGCAGCACCAGCACCGCAGCCAGGACCAGCAGCGACAGCGATAGCGGGCGCGTGACGAAAGTCGTGTAGTCGCCGCGAGCCAGCAGCAGGGCGCGACGGAAGTTCTCTTCCATCATGGGTCCAAGCACCAGACCCAGCAGCAGCGGCGCGCCTTCACACCTGAGTTTCATCCAGATGTAGCCCACCAGACCGAAGGCGGCTGTGACGAGGATGTCGAAGACGTTGTAGTTCAACGAGTACACCCCGACCGTACAGAACACCAGAATGGCCGGGAACAGGATGCGATAGGGCACCTTCAGGAGCTTGACCCACAGACCCACCAGCGGCAGGTTCAGGACCACCAGCATCAGGTTACCGATCCACATGGAAGCGATCAGCCCCCAGAACAGCTCGGGGTGGCTGGTCATGACCTGCGGACCCGGCTGAATGTTGTGGATCGTCATGGCGCCGATCATCAGGGCGGTCACGGCGTTACCCGGGATACCCAGCGTGAGCAGCGGAATGAACGAAG